>CAYZFN010000054.1:0-4968 GCA_964477695.1 uncultured Enterobacteriaceae bacterium
TTAGGGAACCTTCTCCGACTCCGTGCGCAGGCGGAGCCGCGTGTGCGTTCTCGACTCCATGGGCAGGTTGGCCTGGAGGCTCATGACGAGGTCGCCCTCGATCGCCATGGAGCCGCGGGCGGCGGGAGCGCCGAGGTCGAGCACGCTCGAGCCCTTTCCCTTGCCGTGCCCGTGCGCGTCGGTTCGCATGCTGGGCGGCTGTCCCGGCGCAACGTAGCGCTGCGCGGGAATGAACTGGTCGAGCACGATGGCGAGGGCGGCCGAGGCGTCGTCGCGCTTGGCGAGCTCGACGGTGAGCGCGTTGTAGACCGCGAGCCCCTGGCGCTTCACCTGCCTGAGCGTCCGCCACCGCGCGCCCACGCCCACCGGCTGTTCGGGGAGCGCGAACGACACTTCCTCCGCCTCGGCGAGCCGCTCGCGCAACGCGGGGGTGATTTCGCCGTCCGTCTCGAAGCGCGTTTCCGTGATGACGCCGCGAGTCGTGATCGTGTAGTAGTGGCGCACCTTGGCGAGGGGACGCAGCTCGTTTTGCAGGCGCTCCAGCGCCGCTCGATCGAGCCCCGCCGTATCCCGGATTTCGGGCTCCTGCAGCTTCGCTTCCAGGCGCGCCGCGTTTTCGTCGCTCTCCAGGACCGCGATGAGCTGGACGAACCTGAGGACCGGCGCCTGCTGCCATGGAGAGCTCTGGCCGTTCATCTCCACCGAGACCGACCCCTCGATCGTCACGGACACCTTGTAGGTCGTCCGCTCGGCAAATCGATAGCGCAGCGGCCGAAGCTCGCCCGTTCCCGGGGTGAGCAGCGTCACCACGGGCACCGCGTCCGGCTTCGCAAATTCCTCGGGCTTGAACCCGCCGAGCTCGCCCGGCGCCTGCGCGTGCGCGATGCGGGCGGCGGCGAGGAAGAGCAGGGCTGTGCGAATCACGGTTGCGGTACGATCGCGCCCGAGGAGGAATTACCATGATAGGCAAACTCGCTGGCGCGTGCCTGTGCGCCGGCCTGGCAATCGTTGCGCCGGCGGCATCCGCCCAGGCGCATTTCCCGTCGGGCCCAATCACGCTCGTTATTCCGCTCGCGCCCGGCGATGCGACCGATACGGCGGCGCGCGCGATGGCGGAGGCGCTTTCGAAAGAGCTCAATGTGCCGGTGGTGCCGGTGAACAAGCCCGGCGCAGGCGGTGCGCTCGGTACGGCGCAGGTCGCGCAGGCGCCGAAAGACGGCTACACCATCGTGATCGCGAACAACGCGGCGCTCGTCTATCGCTCGATCCTCGAGCCGAAGCTGGCGTCCTACGACCCGTTCACCGATCTCACGCCGCTCGGCCTGGCAATGCGCTCGCCCTCGATCCTCGCGGTGGGCGGCCAGCAGCCCTTCAAGACCTTCAAGGAGATGGTCGACTACGCGAAGCAGAATCCGGGCAAGGTGCGCATCGGCACGGCCGGGGAAGGCTCGGTCGGCGACTTCTGCGTGCGCTCGATCAGCTCGATGACCGGCGCCGAGATCACCATGGTGCCGTTCAAGGGAGCGGCGCCGGCGCTGACGGCGATGCTCGGCGGACACATCGAGGGCGTGATCCTCGCGCTCGGCACCATGGTCCCGCACCTTCAGTCGGGCGCGGTGCGCGGTCTCGCGCTGTCGACCAAATGGCAGCAGCTGCCCGACATGCCGACGCTCCAGGAGCTCGGCTATCCGCAGCCGCTGTTCGGCATCTGGACGGGCTTCCTCGCGCCGGCCGGCGTGCCGCAGGACGTGAGCGCGGAGCTCATCCGGGCGCTCGAGCGCGTGGTGCGCGCGCCCGAGCTCGACGCGCGGCTGAAGCCGCTCGGCATCGCGGCCGATTATTCGCCGCCGGACAAAATGCTCGCCGAGATGCGCGACGAATACGCACGCGTGCTCGCCATCGCGAAGAAGACCGGGCTGGTCAAATGACTTCCGCGCGTCCTCGGTGACATAGTCACGTTCCGCGGCGCCGGACGGCCGGATAAGATGGCTGCGGCATGGCAACGCTTTCGCAGGCCTTCCACGCGCTGGCGCCGAAGACGAAGGGCAGGGTGCTGGTCATCGACGACGACCGCTCGATCCGCGAGCTCCTGAGCCTGCATCTCTCCAACCGCGGCTACGACGTGGCGACCGCCGAGGACGCGATCATCGGCGGCAAGCTCGCGCTCGCGGCAAAGCCGCACCTCATCATCATCGACGTGAACATGCCGTACCTCGACGGGCCCGACTTCGTCGCGGCGCTGAAGAGCGATCCCGAGACGAGCGACATTCCGGTGGTCTTCCTGACCGCGGACGAGGACATGCTCGACCGTGCTTCCCGGCTCGGCGCGTTCGCCTGCCTGACGAAGCCGATCATGGCCGACCGCCTGCTCGACGTCGTCGCTCGCGCGATATAGCCGCGGCCGAGTTCCGTCCACCAGTAGTTCCCCAAATGGTGACTGTCACCTGTTCCGAGGGGTGACGGTCGCCATTTTTCATTTCGGGCTGACGCGCAGCGGCATGCCGCCGCGCGGCAGCAGCGTGATGCGCGCGACCGGGTAGGGCTCATGCCCCTCGACGGCGGCGAAGCGTGCGTGCTGAAGGAAGGTCGCCAGGATCGCCGTGCCTTCGAGCATGGCGAACGCATTGCCGATGCAGATGCGCGGTCCGGCGCCGAAGGGCATGTATTGGTAGCGCTCGAGCTTCGCCTCGTTCTCCGGCGAGAAGCGCGACGGGTCGAACGCATCGGGATCGCGCCAGCGCCGAATGTGGCGGTGGATGGCGTAGATCGGCACCATGACCGTCGCGCCCTGCGACAGCGAATGTCCAGCGAGCGCGGTCGGCACGACCGCCTGGCGGCCGAGCAGCGGCACCGGCGGATAGAGCCGCATGCTTTCCTTCAGCACCTGCTGCACCTCGACGAGCTGCTCGATGTGCCGCGCCGAGACCGGCGCGCCGCCGGTGACCCGCTCGATCTCTTCCTCGAGGCGCGCCGTCCACTCGGGCGAGCGGGCGAGCAGGTAGAGCGTCCAGGTGAGCGCCCGCGCGGTGGTCTCGTGCCCGGCGAGATAGAAGGTGAGCAGATTGTCGACGAGCTGGCTCTCGTCCATCGACCGCCCGCTCTCCGGGTCGCGCGCAATCGTCAGGCGATGCATCAGGTCGTCGTTCTGCGAAAAGGGGTCAGGAACCTTTTTCGTAGAAAAGGTTCCCGACCCCTTTTCGCGCAGCATCGCGTGCACCGCGCCGCGCAGGCGCGCGATGGCGCGCGCGCTGGCCAGCATGCCGGGTCGAGGCAGCCACGCCGGCATGCCGGTCGTGGCATAGAGAATGCCCCAGCCGGTCCAGCGCTGGAACGCGCCCATCGAATGCTCGACCGCCGGCGCGACGGTCGCATCAGCCGACGGAAGCAACGTCGCCGAGATGACTTCGAAGGTGACGCGAGTCATGTCGCGGTCGATCGCCTGCACGGCGCTTCCGGAGGCACGCCAACGCTGCGCGAGCTGCTCGGCCGCTTTCGTGAACGTGGGCACGAAGCGCAGCAGGTCCTGCTGACGGAACATCGGCGCCGACGCCTGGCGCTGCCATTTCCATTCGGCGCCTTCGCTCGTCAGGATGCCGCGGCCGAGGAGCGGCGAGAGCAGCCGCACCTGCGCGACCTTCTGGAATGTCTCGCGCTCGTCGAGCAGCACCGTCTTGATGAGCGAGGGAGCGGTGACCCACAGGCGGCCGTGGCCGGGATGCGCATCCTGCTCGTACACCGCGCGCGGAATGGCCTCGAGCGGGTTGCGCACGAACGCGGCCATGAACGCGAGCCGGCCGAGCGGCGTGGATGGCGCGGAGATGCGCGGCGGGACAAAGGGCGCTACGGCGGCCATGGGCTCACACTCTATTCGGCGCGCCCCTCGCATGACAATCCCCGGCTGACGGACGCGACAGGATCGACTAACGAAACGATACAAAGCGGCAACGGAACCTTGCGGGCCGGTGTCTAGCATTGGAGGCCACTGCAAGGAGGCGAATTTGCGAAAGCCTGAGAACCCGCGCATTGTCGCCGCGCTGCTGGCGGGCAGCCTGCTCTGCACCGCGACCGCGTTCGCGCAGCCGCGGGGACGAGAGCACGCCCGCTATGCCACGCCGCACTGGGTGTTCGACGACCGCTACCACCACAACCACTACTACCCGGCGATCGGCTACCACGTCGACGTGCTGCCGCCTGGCAATCTCGCCGTGCACTTCCGCGGCGGCGACTTCTGGTTCCATTCCGGAGTCTGGTACCAGCACGCCGGCCCGCGCTTTGTCGTGGTGCGCCCGCCGATAGGAATCGTCGTGCCGGTGCTGCCGCCCGCCTACTCGGTCGTCTATTACAGCGGCGTACCGTACTACTACGCCGATGACGTCTATTACGAGCAGCAGCCGACGGGCTACGAGGTCGTCGCGCCGCCGCCCGAGCAGGCGCCCGCGACGCCGATCGCTCCTGGAGCCGGAACGCCTCCGGCGCCGGCATCGGGCACTTGGTATTTCTGCCAATCGGCCAATGGCTACTATCCCTACGTGAGCCAGTGCCCGGAAGGATGGAAGAGCGTTCCGGCGACGCCGCCGCCGGGAGCGCCGCGATGAAGCGCCGCTCGATCGCATTGGGCCTCGCCGCCCTCTTCGCTGCCGCCGACGCCGGCGCGCAATTTGGCGGCATGGGTGGCATGGGCGGCGGCAGGCGTGGCGGATCGCGCGGCGGAGCCTCGGCGAGAAGCGACGCCCAGCCGCGCGAGTCGGTCGATATGCTGCAGGTCAACCTCGAAGAGCTGCGCACCGATCTCAAGCTCACGCCCGAGCAGCAGCCGCGCTGGGACTCCTACCGCGAGAAGGTGGAAGCGCTCGCCGGCGACATCGGCCGCAGCCGCAAGCGCCCCGATCCTGAAGAGAAGCTCGATGCCGTGCAGCAGCTCAAGCGGCTCGTCGATACCCAGCGAAATCGCCTCGCCGCGATGGAGGA
>CAYZFN010000055.1:0-20202 GCA_964477695.1 uncultured Enterobacteriaceae bacterium
GGAAGGCTACAAGCTGCTCAGCCGCACGCTCGACCTCGCAGTAGAGATCAAGCAGTTGATCAATTCCACCCAGGTGTTTCGCGTCCTGGAGCTGGACGACCTGCTGCCCGCCGAGGTGCGCGGCGACGGCATCCTGCTCGACCCGACCAAGGTGACGATCGACATCTCGGGCTGCGGCTACACGGTCGAGGACCTGCAGAAGGTGCTCTTCGAGCGCTACAACATCCAGGTCGAGAAATCCACGTTCAACACGTTGACCCTGTTGTTGACCATCGGCACCACCCGCTCGAAGGTCTCGCGCCTCTACGACGCGCTGATGCGCATCGCGCGCGAAGGCCGCCCGCCGCGCCGCCTGGTGCAGACGCCCGAGATTCCCGAGTTCACCAAGCTCAAGGTCCTGCCGCGCGATGCGTACTACTGCGGCGGCGAGCTGCTCCCGGTGTTCGACGAGAAGGAGCGGGTGAACCGCGCCCTCACCGGCCGCATCTGCGCCGACCAGATCGTCCCCTACCCGCCCGGCATTCCGGTCCTCGTGCCGGGCCAGCTCGTGACGGCCAAGATCGCCGAGTACCTCGGCAACCTCCTGCGCTCCACCAAGCGCATGGAGGTGCACGGTGTCGTCCACGAGGGCTACCTGCCTTGCATCCGCGTGCTCAAGCCCGCGGAAGAGAAGGGCCTGCGCCACCTCTAAAACAGGGACGGACCCCGTTTTTTTCTGTTAGGATTTTTCGAACGGCGGCGCGGGCCGCCGTTTTGCTTTTGCGGCTCAACGTCGCTTTTGCGGCTCAACGTACTTGCATTTGGGGGCCAAGACGATGTCCCATGTGATGAACACCTACGCGCGCCAGCCGGTCGCCTTCGTGCGCGGCGAGGGCGTCTGGCTTTGGGACGAGGAAGGACGCAAGTATCTCGACGCGCTCGCCGGCATCGCGGTGAACACGCTCGGCTATCGCCATCCGCGCCTCACCGAGGCGCTGGAGCGAAGGATCCAGAGCGGGGTGATCCACACCTCGAACCTCTGGCGCATCCCCGACCAGGAAGCGGCGGCCGACCGCGTCGCCGAGATCACCGGGCTCGACGAGGTGTTCTTCTGCAACTCGGGGCTCGAGGCCAACGAAGCGGCGATCAAGCTCGCGCGCAAGTACGGCCACGAGCGCGGCGTCGCCGAGCCGGCGATCATGGTCATGGAGAAGGCGTTCCACGGCCGCTCGCTCGCCACGCTCTCGGCGACCGGCAGCCGCAAGGTGCAGGCCGGGTTCGAGCCGCTCGTCTCCGGCTTCGTGCGCGTGCCGCTCAACGACCTGGAAGCCGCGCGCCAGGTCGCGGAAAACAACCGCAACGTCGTCGCCGTCATGGTCGAGCCGATCCAGGGCGAAGGCGGCATCAACATCTCGCGCCTGGAGTACCTGCGCGGCCTGCGCGAGCTGTGCGAGAAGAAGCAATGGCTGTTCATCTCGGACGAGGTGCAGTGCGGCCTCGGCCGCACCGGCAGGTGGTTCGTCTACCAGCACGCCGGCTTCCTGCCCGACGTGGTGCCGCTCGCCAAAGGCCTCGGCTCCGGCGTGCCGGTCGGCGCCTGCGTAGTCGGCGGACGCGCCAAGGGCCTCTTCAAGCCGGGCAACCACGGCTCGACCTTCGGCGGCAACCCGCTCGCGATGACCGCGGTGCGCACGACGATCGACGTGATGAAGGAAGAGCGCCTGCTCGACAACGCGGCGCGCGTCGGCGGGGCGATGCGCGAAGCGCTCGCCGGCGCGCTCGGCGGCGCGAAAGGGATCGCCGAAGTGCGCGGCATGGGCATGATGATCGGCGTCGAGTTCGACGAGCCGTGCGGCGAGCTGGTGAAGAGCGCGCTCGACGCCGGCCTGGTGATCAACGTGACGGTCGACAAGGTCGTGCGCATGCTGCCGCCGCTGGTCATGAACGAGGCGGAAGGGCGCGAGGTGGTGAGCCGCCTGCTGCCGCTCGCCAAGGCCTTCCTCGACAAGCGCGCGGCGGCTTGAACAAAGCGGACGCGCTTTGGTCGTGACCCGCGCGCTGCGCCATTTCCTGCAGTTCAGGGACTTCTCGCGCGAGGAGCACGAGCATCTCTTCGCGCGTACACGCGCGATCAAGGAGCGCTTCAAGCGCTACGAGCGCTACTGGCCGCTCGAGGACCGCACCCTCGCCATGATCTTCGAGAAGCCCTCGACGCGCACGCGCATGTCGTTCGAAGCCGGCATGCACCAGCTCGGCGGCACGGCGATCTACCTCTACACCCGCGACTCGCAGCTCGGCCGCGGCGAGCCGGTCGAGGACGCGGCGCAGGTGATCTCGCGCATGTGCGACGTCATCATGGTACGCACCTTCGAGCAGGACATCCTCGATCGCTTCGCTGGGAACTCGCGCGTGCCGGTCATCAACGGCCTCACCAACGAGTACCACCCCTGCCAGATCCTCGCCGACGTGTATACCTACCAGGAGCGCCGTGGCCCGATCCGCGGCCGCACGGTGGCGTGGATCGGCGACTCGAACAACGTGTGCAACACCTGGCTGCAGGCGGCCGAGATCTTCGACTTCAAGCTCAACATCTCCACTCCGCCCGGCTACGAAGTCGAGCGCGAAAGGATGAACCGCAACGCCGAAGCCTTCCGCGACCCCATGGCCGCCGCCAAAGGCGCCGCGCTCGTCACCACCGACGTCTGGACCTCGATGGGCTTCGAGTCGGAGAACGAGGAGCGCAAGCGCGACTTCCAGGACTGGCAGGTCGACACCGAGATGATGAAGACGGCGAAGCCCGATGCGCTGTTCATGCACTGCCTGCCGGCGCACCGCGGCGAGGAAGTCGCCGCCGAGGTCATCGACGGGCCGCAAAGCGTGGTCTGGGAAGAGGCGGAGAACCGCCTGCATACCCAGAAGGCGCTGCTGGAATTCCTGCTGCTCGGGAAAGTGGCTTGATTAGTTCACCGGAGCTCTGAGCAACCGACGCTGGGCGGATCGTCGCCGGTGGGCAGACGGTCCGGCTCAGGTCATTGCTTCTACTGCCCTCGGTTTCTTCGGCGCGGCGGCGTCTCGCGTCGAGGAACCGTTCGCCTCCCGTCTCATCTTCGAAGCGCGCTCCGAGGCACAGCCATGAGGACGCGCTGAGAGCAAACGCTCGGGACTAATTCACACGAATCGTGCGTAACCCGATGCTGAACGAAGCGTTACGGGCTGCGACACTGAACCTCGCAACTGCAGTCATCGATAAGGGGAGGCTTCGATGCAAGCCCTGCGACGCGGGTCCTAGCCGATCTCGCTCCCTGGGCTGATCCGCCGATCTCGCCAGCGCAACCAAAATCACCGGCGCTCCGTATGCGCGCCAATAGGGGAGCAACCATGAGAGCAAGCGCAACAGCACTCGGTCTGGTTCTTTCTGTTTCCTCGGCATTACCGACCCACCTGATGGCCGACGAGCAGCGCATCGGCGTCACGCAGCTTGCGAGCTTGCGGGCACTCCCGAACGGCCTGCGGTTCCGGAATCCGTCGGGCTCGGCTGCCACGTTCAGCGCCGCCGGCCAGATCGACCTGACCGGCGAGTTCTTCCAGGATCTGGGCGGGAACGGCCGCCGCTGCGTCAGCTGCCATCTGCCGAGCGCCGGTTGGACGATCACGCCGCCCCAGGTTCGGGAGATCTTCGAGAAATCGCAGGGCGGTGCGATCGCCGACGCGCTCGGGCTCTCCGCGATCTTCCGCACCAACGACGGCTCGAACTCGCCCAACGCCGACGTCTCGACCCTGGCCGCGCGCCGCAGCGCCTACAGCATGCTGCTGACGAAAGGGCTGATGCGCGTCGGCATCGGCGTCCCGGCCAACGCCGACTTCGAGCTGATCGGGGTGGACGATCCGTATCATTTCGCGAGCAGCGCGGAGCTGTCGCTGTTCCGCCGTCCGCTGCCGTCGACGAATCTGAAGTTCCTCTCCACGGTCATGTGGGACGGCCGCGAGACCTTCGCCGGGACCGATCAATGCAGCAAGGCGGCGGAGGGCGGCGCCTGTTACGCCGGCATCCACTTCGATCTCGCCGACCAGTCGAACGGCGCGACCACGGGGCACGCGCAGCGCCCGACTCCGATCACGACGGCTCAGCGCGAGGCTATCGTCGAGTTCGAGACCTCGCTTGCCACGGCGCAGGTGCGCGACAACGAGGCGAAGGGCCTGAGCGCGGCCGGCGCCGACGGCGGTCCGCAGCCGATCTTCGACCAGACGGCGTACTACGGCATCAACGACAACCTCGGCGACTACCGCACCAATCTGCCGTTCACGCCGATCGTTTTCAATGTGTACGACGCGTGGAGCGGCCGCGACGGTCGCGGCAGCAACGAGGCGCGCCGCGCCATCGGCCGGGGCCAGGCCATCTTCAACTCGAGGACCTTCACCATCTCGGGTGTCGGCGGCCTCAACGTCGACAGCCCCTTCGCCCCGGCGCTGCCCGCCTCCTTCCAGGGAACGTGCACGACCTGCCACGACACGCCGAACGCCGGCAACCACTCGATCGCCGCGCCGCTCGACATCGGCGTGTCGGACGCGTCGCGGCGCACGCCCGACATGCCGCTCTATACGTTCCGGCAGAAATGCGGCGCGCCGAGCTGCCCGACCCGCGCCGTCACCGATCCGGGGCGCGCGCTGGTCTCGGGCAAGTTCGCGGACATCGGCAAGTTCAAGGGACCGGTCCTGCGCGGCCTCGCCGCGCGCGCGCCGTACTTTCACAACGGCTCGGCGGCTGACCTGGGCGCGGTCGTCGACTTCTACAACGAACGCTTCGGCGCCGGCATCGTGGGAAGCGACCGGGAGGATCTCATCGCTTTCCTGCGGTCGCTGTGAGCCAGGCGTCGAGCCCGCCTCGCGCAGCGAGGCGGGCTGTCTCCTAGGAGCGCTTCTTCGCGTCTTCTCCGCCGAGCAGCGGCACGCCGCCAGCGCTTGACTCGCCGAGCAATCCGGCCTCTCCGTACACCCGCAGCTTGTCGCGCGTGTCCGCGATGTCGAGATTGCGCATCGTCAGCTGGCCGATGCGGTCGCCGGGCGTGAAGAACACCTCCTCGCCCTTCTCCATCGTCAGCCGCCCGGGCTTGTAGGTAAGGTTCGCGCTCTTCGTGTCGAGGATCGAGTAGTCGTTGCCGCGGCGCAGCTCGAGCGTCACCTCGCCGCTCACGGCCTTCGCCACCCAGCGCTGCGCCGTCTCGCGCAGCATGAGCGCCTGCGGGTCGAACCAGCGGCCCTGGTAGAGCAGCCGCCCGAGCCGGCGGCCGTTCGCGCGGTATTGCTCGATCGTGTCCTCGTTGTGGATGCCGGTCACGAGCCGCTCGTAGGCGATGTGCAAGAGCGCCATGCCGGGCGCCTCGTAGACGCCGCGGCTCTTCGCCTCGATGATCCGGTTCTCGATCTGGTCCGACATGCCGAGGCCGTGGCGGCCGCCGATGGTGTTGGCCTCGGTGAGAAGCTCGACCGCGTTCTTGAAATGTTGTTTGTTTAGGGCAACCGGCTGGCCTTCGGCGAACTGGACGCTCACGCGCTCGGGCTTGACGGCGACTTCGCCGCGCCAGAACGCGACGCCCATGATCGGGTTGACGATCGACATGCCCTTGTCGAGGTACTCGAGATCCTTCGCTTCGTGCGTCGCGCCGAGCATGTTGGAGTCGGTGGAGTAGGCCTTCTCCGCGCTCATCTTGTAGTCGAGCCCGGCCTTGGCGAGGTAGGCCGACATCTCCCTGCGCCCGCCGAGCTCGTCGATGAAGCGCTGATCGAGCCAGGGCTTGTAGATGCGCAGCTCCGGATTCGCGAGCAGGGCGTAGCGGTAGAACCGCTCGATGTCGTTGCCCTTGTACGTGCTGCCGTCGCTCCAGATGCCGACGCCGTCTTCGCGCATCGCGAGGACCAGCATCGTGCCGGTTACCGCGCGTCCGAGCGGCGTAGTGTTGAAATAGGTCGCCCCGGCGGTCGAGATGTGGAAGGCGCTGCACTGGATCGCCGCGAGCCCTTCTGCAACCAGCTGTGCACGGCAGTCGACGAGGCGCGCTTTCTCGGCGCCGTAGGCGAGCGCCTTGCGCGGGATCTCGTCGTAGTCCGATTCGTCGGGCTGGCCGAGGTTCGCCGTGTACGCATACGGCCGCGCGCCGTTCGCGCGCATCCAGTGCACGGCGGCGCTCGTGTCCAGGCCGCCGGAAAACGCGATGCCGATCTTCTCGCCCTTCGGGAGGGTGCCCAGGATCGTGGCCAAGTTCTTCTCCGGAAAGGCGAATGATAAAGGCTAGAATGCCGCGGCGTGCGGATCGCTCTCGCCCTGCTTGCAGCGCTCGTCGTCGGCACCGCGGCTGCGGCACCCTTCGCCGTACAGCTCGGCGATACGCGGCTCGCGCTCGACGCGCCGCCCGGGTTCTCCGATACCCAGTTCACCGGCTCGCCGCGCCTGGCCGACCTCGCGGAATCGCTGACTCCCGCGTCGAACCGCATCCTGCTTTTCGCGCTCGAGGATGCCGACCTGCGCCGCTTCATGGTCGGCGACTCGGTCGAGCTGCGCCGCTCCGTGCTCGCCGTAACGCCGCGCGCCATGGAACGTGAATCGCTCTCGCTCGCGACGTTCAAGGCGTTCGCCGCCGAATCGCTGCGCAACGAAACCACCGACCAGGCGCCCGCCAACGTGGTCGCCTATCTCGACGCCCAGCCGCAAGGCCGCGCCAATCCGATCGCGGCGCTGCGCAGCGACCCGGCCGTCGTGTCGGTGCTGCTCGGCACGCGCATGCCGCCGCCGCGCCCGGAAGCCCCGCCGCGCTACCTCGTGTCGAGCCGCACGCTCGTGCTGGTGCGCGGCAAGGCGCTCGACCTCTCGGTGTTCAGCCGCTACGAAAGCGACGCCGATGTGGAATGGATCCGCACCGCGACGGCGCGCTGGATCGAGGAGCTGCAGCGGCTCAACTCGCGCTGAAGGAAAAACGCCATGCCTTCGTTCGACATCGTCTCCCAGGTCGATCGCCAGGAAGTGAAGAACGCGGTCGAGCAGGCCAACAAGGAGATCCAGAACCGCTTCGACTTCAAGGGCTCGGACGCGCGAATAGAGTTGACCGCCACGCAGCACGACCTGGCGCTTACGGTCTACGCCGACGACGAGTTCAAGCTCGGCCAGGTGATGGACGTGCTGCGCGGCCGCCTCGCCAAGCGCAGCATCGATGTGCGCGCGCTCGAGTCCGGGACGATCGAGAAGATCTCCGGCGACAAGGTGAAGCGCCCGGTCACCGTGAAGGTCGGCGTGCCGCAGGAGAAGGCAAAACAGATCCAGAAGCTCATCAAGGACGCGAAGCTCAAGGTCGCGGCTTCCATCCAGGGCGACGCGGTGCGCGTCTCGGGCGCGAAGAAAGACGACCTGCAGGCGGCGATCCAGCTCGTGCGCAAGAGCGTCACCGACCTGCCGCTGCAGTACATCAACTTCAGGGACTAGAGAACAACTTGTGCCGCGGCTTCTCGCGGCGGCGGCGCGCGCCTATTTCGAAAGTCCCTCGATCCAGCGATCGTAGATCCGGCTGGCGATCTGGTTCAGCCGTACCAGCCGCTGTTCCATGTCGACGCGGATCTGCGCCGGCGGCTGTACCGCGGGGCTCGCGGCGCTTTCAGCGATCTCGCGCTCGCCGCTCGCGAGCCAGCTATCGACCAGCTCGCGCGTCATCTCGACGTGGCACTGCATGCCGAAGTGCTTGCCGAGCGCGAACGCCTGGTTCGCGCAGTGCGCGCTCTCCATCACGCGCGTTCCGCCCGGCGGGATGCTGAACGTCTCGCCGTGCCAGTGGAACGACTCGAAGCTCTGCAGATCGCCCAGCCATTCGCGCGCCACCTCGTTGTCGGCGACGCGCACCTCGCCCCAACCGATCTCCTTCACCGCGTTCGCCTTAACGACGCCGCCGAGCGCCTTGGACATCAGTTGGCCGCCGAGGCAATGGCCGAGCAGCGGCACGTCCTTGCGCACCGCGTCGCGCGCCAGCTCGAGCGCCGGCGCGATCCAGGACAGGGAATCGTTCACACTCATCGGCCCGCCCATGAACACGAGACCGGAAAATTTCCTCGCATCGCGCGGTACCGGCTCGCCGGCGTCGAGCTTCAGGATCTGCCAAGGGATCGAGCGCCGCTCGAGGTACATGGCAAAATAGCCTGGCCCTTCGCTGGAGGATGCCCGAAAGATGGCCACCGGCTTCATGGCGAGAAATTTTATTGGCATTTGCCTCGCCCTCGCTTGCGCGTGCGCCGGTGCCGCGGAGGTTGCGTTGATCGGCGTCATCGGCCGCACCGCGGTAGTGCTTGCGCTCGACGGCGGCGATCCCAAGACGGTGAAGCTCGGCCAGACCTGGAACGGCATCACCGTGCTCGACGTCCAGCACGACAACGCCACCATCGAGCGCGACGGCAAGAAGCGCGTCCTGCAGCTCGGCGCGCATTATCGCGGCGCCCCGCCGCCCCCCGCCTCGCACAACGCCGTCGTCCTGCCGGCCGACGATCGCGGCCATGTCTTCGCCGAAGGCCAGATCAACGGCCTCGCGGTGCGCTTCCTCGTCGACACCGGCGCCTCCATGGTCGTGCTGCCCGCGGCCGATGCGCGGCGCCTGGGGATCGATTACGTCAAGGCGCCGAAGACGCGCGTGATGACCGCCGGCGGCGCGATCAGCGCCTATCTCGTGACGCTCGACCGCGTGCGCGTAGGCAGCATCGAGCTGAACGGCGTCGACGGCCTCGTCGTCGAGGAAGGCGCGCCGATCGCGCTGCTCGGCATGAGCTTCCTCAACCGCGTCGAGATGCGCCGCGAGGGCGAGTCGATGACGCTGATCCGGCGCTTCTGATGCCGCGCCGCATCCTCGCCCTCCTCGTCGTCGCGCTCTGCGCAGCCTGCGCCAGCACGCCGAAAACCGTCACGATGGCGTGCGACAACCCGAGCAATCCGAAGGACAGCCCGAGCTTCGTCATCGACAACGTCAACGGCCGCGTCGTCGGCGCGACGCAGATGTGGAGCTTCAGCGACGCGAAGATCGAGTGGCTCGACGAGAAGGGCTACAACTACTTTTTCGACCGCCAGACGAACCAGGTGCACCGCACCTACCCGCGGCTCAACGTCGGATACCTTTTCGACTGCCACCCGGCGGCCACGACCTACTGACCCTTAGCGGCCCGGAACGAGCGGCACGAAGCGCACTGGCAGCACGTCGCGCTCGTCGAAGCCGTCCGCGCGCCGGGTGACGAGCTTGAGCTGCTGGTGCCAGCCGTCGCCCACGGGAATCACCATGCGGCCGCCGGGCTTGAGCTGCTCGGCGAGCGCCTTCGGCACGCTGGGCGCCGTCGCCGCGACAACGATCGCGTCGAAGGGCGCCTTGTCCGGCCAGCCGGCGTAGCCGTCACCCGTCCTGATTTCGACGTTGCGGTAGCCGAGCTCGGCGAGGCGCTGCGCGGCGGACTTCGCCAGCGAGTCGATGCGCTCGATGCCGTAGACCTGGCGCGCGATCTCGGCGAGCACGGCGGCCTGGTAGCCCGAGCCTGAGCCTACGTCGAGGACCACGCTGCTCGAGTCTATTTGCAGCAAATCCGTCGACAGCGCGACGATGTAGGGCTGCGAGATCGTCTGACCGCTGCCGATCGGCAGCGGATGATTCGCGTAGGCGGCCGCGCGGCTGTCGGCCGGCACGAGGCGGTGACGCTCGACCTTGCCCATCGCCGTGCGCACCGGGGCCGACATGGCCGCGAGGCCGGTCTCGCCTCGCGTCTCGGCGTACATCGCATCCACTTCGGCGACCATGCGGGCGCGCTGCGCCGCGTAATCCTCGGCTACGGCGTCCGGAAGCGCCATCTGGCCCAGCAGCCCGAACAGTAACTTCCCTACCGGGCTCGCTTGTTCCTCTCGATCAGCGCGTAGGCGCTATGGTTGTGGATCGACTCGAAGTTCTCCGACTCGACGACGTAGGCCTCGACGCGCTCGTCCAGGTTGAGCACCGAGGCGACGTCGCGCACCAGGTCCTCGACGAACTTCGGGTTGTCGTAGGCGCGCTCGGTGACGAGCTTCTCGTCGGGGCGCTTGAGCAGGCCGTAGAGCTCGCTCGAGGCCTGCTTCTCCACCAGGTCGACGATCTCCTCGATCCAGACGAAGCTGCTCGTGCGCGCCGTCACGGTGACGTGCGAGCGCTGGTTGTGCGCGCCGCGCTCCGAGATCTTCTTCGAGCAGGGGCAAAGGCTGGTCACCGGCACGAGCACCTTCATGGTGAAGCTCTGCTTCTTCCTGCGGATCTCGGCGGTGAAGCGGACCTCGTAGTCCATGAGGCTCTTCACGCCCGAGACCGGCGCCTTCTTCTCGATGAAGTACGGGAAGGACATCTCGATGCGGCCTTCCTCGGCCTCGAGCTTCTCCACCATCTCGCGCAGCATCACCTGGAAGGTCTCGACGGTGATCTCGCGCTCGTGCGCCTCGAGGATCTCGACGAAGCGCGACATGTGCGTGCCCTTGAAGTGGTGCGGCAGGCCGACGTACATGTTGAACAGCGCGATGGTGTGCTGCACGCCGCCCGAGCGCTCTTGAATCTTGACCGGGTGGCGGATGGCCTTGATGCCGACCTGGTCGATGTCGAGCTTGCGCGAATCGGGGCTCGCCTGCACATCAGGAATGCTCGCCGGAAGGTTGTGCAGGTCGCGCGCTTTCATTGCCCGGATTTTACGCGCTCGATCGAGGCGCGGATGCCCTCGGCGTCCAGCCCGAGCGACGCTAGCAGGCGCGCGGGATCGCCATGGTGGACGAAGCGGTCGGGCAGCCCGAGCAACAAAACCTTGTTGCCAAAGCCGGAATTGGCCAGGGCTTCGCACACCGCGCTGCCCGCGCCGCCCATGATCTGGTGCTCTTCCACGGTGACGAGCAGGCGGTGCGATTCCGCGAGGCGTTTCACGAGCTCGACGTCGAGCGGCTTCACGAAGCGCATGTTGGCGACCGTCGCGTCGAGCGCCGCCCCGGCTTCGAGCGCCGGCTTGAGCAGCGCGCCGAAAGCGAGGATCGCTATGTCCCTGCCGGTCCGCTTCACCTCCCCTTTGCCGATCTCCAGCGTTTGCAGCTCGCGGCCGGCCTCGCCGAGCGCGGCGCCGCGCGGATAGCGCACCGCCGCCGGCCCCTCGTGCAGGAAGCCGGCCGTGAGCATCTGTCGGCATTCCGCGGCATCGGCGGGCGCCATGACGACCAGGTTCGGCACGGTGCGCAGGTAGGCGAAGTCGAAGGCGCCGTTGTGCGTGGCGCCGTCGCCGCCGACCAGGCCGCCGCGGTCGAGGGCAAAAAGTACCGCCAGGTTCTGGATCGCCACGTCGTGGATCAGCTGGTCGTAGCCGCGCTGCAGGAACGTCGAGTAGATGGCCACCACCGGCTTCATGCCTTCGGCAGCCAGGCCCGCGGCGAACGTCACCGCATGCTGCTCGGCGATGCCGACGTCGAAATAGCGCTGCGGAAAACGCTCCGAGTACTCCACCATCCCGGAGCCTTCGCGCATGGCCGGCGTGATGGCGAGGAGCCGCGCATCGCGCTCGGCCATGTCGCACAGCCATTGGCCGAACACCTGCGAATAGGTCGGTTTCGCCGAGCTCGCCTTCTGCAGTCCCTGCAGCGGATCGAATTTGCCCGGCCCGTGGTAGGCGATCGGGTCTTCCTCGGCGAGCTTGTAGCCGTGCCCCTTGCGCGTGACGACGTGCAGGAACTGCGGCCCCTTGAGCTTCTTGATGTTGGTGAGCGTCGGCACGAGCGCGTCGAGGTCGTGGCCGTCGATCGGGCCGATGTAGTTGAAGCCGAATTCCTCGAACAGCGTGGACGGCGTGACCATGCCCTTGACGTGCTCCTCGGCGCGCCGCGCGAGCTCCCAGACGCCGACGCGCTTGAGCAGATGCTCGCTCGCGCGCCGCGCGCTCGAGTACATGCGGCCCGAAAGCAGCCGCGCAAGGTAGTTGGTGAGCGCGCCGACCGGCCGCGAGATCGACATCTCGTTGTCGTTCAGGATGACCAGCAGGTCGACGTCCATCGCGCCGGCGTTGTTCATCGCCTCGTAGGCCATGCCGGCCGACATCGCGCCGTCGCCGATCACCGCTATGCAATGGCGGCTCTCGCCTTTCGCTTTCGCCGCGACCGCCATGCCGAGCGCGGCGGAGATCGAGGTCGACGAATGCGCCGTGCCGAAGGTGTCGTACTTCGATTCCGAGCGGCGCGGAAAGCCCGAGATGCCGTCGATCATGCGCAGGCGCGCCATCGCCTCGCGCCGGCCGGTGAGGATCTTGTGCGGATAGGTCTGGTGCCCGACATCCCACACGATGCGGTCTTCCGGCGTGTCGAACACGTAGTGCAGCGCGATCGTCAGCTCGACCGTGCCGAGATTCGACGACAGATGTCCGCCGGTCTTCGATACCGATTCGAGAACGAAGGCGCGCAGCTCGTCGGCGAGCTGGCGCAGCTGCTTGCGCTCGAGGGCGCGCAGCTGCGCCGGATCGTCGATCGTCTTCAGGAGCTCGAACATCGCGGGGTCGAAGCCGGCGGGGAGCTCGCCGGTGATGGCTGCCATAATCTAGAATTTTCGCAGAACAATGAAGTCCGCGAGCGAGCGCAGCTTGCCGCCGCGCGCGCCGAGGACTTCCAGCGCGGCGTGCGCGTCGCTGCGCAGCTGCTCGGCAAGCTCGCGCGCGGCGCCGCGGCCGAGCGCCGCGACGTAGGTCGGCTTGCCCTGCTTCTGGTCCTTGCCCGCCGTTTTGCCGAGCGTGGCGGTGTTCGCCTCGGCGTCGAGTACGTCGTCGACCACCTGGAAGGCCAGCCCGACCGCCTTGGCGTAGCGATCGAGCGCCGCCTTGTCCCGCGAGGTGAGCGATGGGCCGCAGCCTGCGCCGAGCAGCACCGCCGCGCGGATGAGGGCGCCGGTCTTGTGGATGTGCATGAACTCGAGCTCCGCCACGTCGAGCCGCTTGCCGGTCGACTCGAGGTCGATCTGCTGCCCGCCCGCCATGCCGCGCGAGCCCGCGGCGGCGGCGAGCAGCTTCACCATCTCGAGCTGCGTGGCAACATCGTCGGCAAGCTTTCTCTCGGAGAGGATTTGAAAGGCCAGCGACTGAAGCGCGTCGCCGACGAGCAGCGCGGTCGCCTCGTCGTACTCGACGTGCACGCTGGGTTTTCCCCGCCGCAGCACGTCGTCGTCCATGCAGGGAAGATCATCGTGCACCAGCGAATAGGCATGGATCAGCTCGACCGCCGCGGCCGCCGTCTCGATGCGTTCCTCGGCCGCCGCCGTGAGCTCGCCCGCGGCAAACGCGAGCAGCGGCCGCACGCGCTTGCCGCCGCCGAGCACGGCATAGCGCATCGCCTCATGGAGGCGCGTCGGCGCCACCTGGCCCGCCGGCAGCAGGCGGGAAAGCGCGGCCTCCATCCGCGCCTGGATGCCGACCATCCAGGCCTGGAACGCCACCTCGCTCACTCGCCGCTTCCGCCTTCGTCGTCCGGTTCGCTGGCCGACTGCGCGCGCAGCTCGAGCGGCTTCAGCACCTCGCCTTCGAGCACCTTTACCTGCTGCTGCGCGGCCTCGAGGCGCTGCTGGCAGAAGCGCGCAAGCTCTAGGCCGCGCTTGTGCGTCGCGAGCGCCTGCTCGAGCGAGAGCTCGCCCGACTCCATCCGCGCGACGATTTTCTCCAGCTCGGCCAGAGCTTTCTCGAACGAGAGCTCACCTGGGGGGTTGCTCATCTTCTGGTAAGATACTGTTTTTCTAAGGCCTTTACAACGAATGGCGGACATTTCGGCGCACGCGCACGTACGTCCGGCCGCTTGCCAGCTGCCGGTCTCGTGGTACTTCGACCCCGCGATCTTCGAGTTGGAGAAGCGCCTGCTCTTTGACGCCGGGCCGAACTACGTCGGCCACGAGCTCATGGTGCGCGATCCCGGCGACTACCACACGCTCGCCTGGGACGACCATGCGCGCATGCTGGTGCGAAACAGCGCCGACCAGGTGGAGCTGCTGTCCAACGTCTGCCGCCACCGCCAGGCGATCATGCTCGAAGGCCGCGGCAACGTGCCGAATATCGTCTGCCCGGTGCACCGCTGGACCTACGACCTGAAAGGCGAGCTGCTCGGCGCGCCGCGCTTCCCGGAAAGCCCGTGCGTGAAGCTGCATTCCACGCCGCTCAAGCGCTGGAACGGCCTGCTCTTCAGCGGGCCGCGCGAACCGAAGGCCGATCTTGCCAGGATCACCACCGCCGCCGACTGGGACTTCAGCGGCTATGTGCTCGATTCCGTGCGCATCGACGAGTACAACATCAACTGGAAGACCTTCATCGAGACCTATCTCGAGGTCTACCACGTCGACTACTTCCATCCCGGTCTCGGCAACTTCACCGACTGCGACAACTTCACCGTCGACTACGGCTCGGATTACTCGGTGCAGATCGTCGCGCCCAAGTCGGCGCTGGCGAAGCCCGGCACGCCGGTGTACCGGAAATGGCACGAGGCGTGCCTCAAGTTCCTCGACGGCGCCGAGCCCAAGCAGGGCGCGCTGTGGATGACCTACTACCCGGGCCTCATGCTCGAGTGGTATCCGAACGTGCTGATCGTCTCGCACCTCATTCCGCGCTCGCCGACGCGCACCACCAACGTGGTCGAGTTCTACTACCCTGAGGAAATCGCCGCGTTCGAGCGCGAGTTCGTGAGCGCGCAGCAGGCGGCGTACGTCGAGACGGCGATCGAGGATAACGAGATCTGCGAGCGCCTCGACCGCGGCCGCCGCGCGCTCTACGAGCGCGGCCTGGACGACGCCGGCCCGTACCAGTCGCCCATGGAAGATGCCGAGGTGCATTTCCACGAGTGGCTGCACGAGCGCCTTGGCCGTTAACCCAAGCGATTCGATTCGTAAAGGCACGCTCGTCTCCACAACCGAGCTGGCCGCCCATCTTCGCGACTGGCGCATCTTCGACTGCCGCCACGACCTGGCGAAGCCGGAGCTCGGCGAGCGGCAGTACCGCGAGGCGCACATTTCGGGCGCGCTGTTCGCCAGCCTCGATCGCGACCTCTCGGCGCGCAAGACCGGACGAAACGGTCGCCATCCCCTTCCGGAGCCACAAAGCTTTGCCCAATCTCTGAGCCGCTGGGGTTTGAAGGCGGGAGAGCAGGTTGTCTGCTACGACGCCGGTCCCGGCGCAATGGCGGCACGGCTCTGGTGGATGCTGCGCTGGGTCGGACACGACGCGGTCGCGGTGCTCGACGGCGGTCTTGCCAAGTGGACGAAGGAAGGCCGGCCGGTCACGGCCGAAGTGCCGCATTTCGCGGCGACGCGCTACGACCTGCGTCTCCGCTCGGAGATGGCGGTCTTGGTCGACGACCTCGTCGGCGAGCAGCATCTCCTGGTCGACGCTCGCGCCCCCGCACGCTACCGCGGCGAGCAGGAACCGATCGATCCGGTCGCGGGCCGCATTCCGGGCGCACGCAGCCGCTTCAACATGGACAACGTCGCCGCCAATGGAACGATGAAGCCGGCTGCCGATCTGAGGCGGGACTTCGAGCGGGTGCTGGGCGAGCACCAGCCCGCGGAGGTGGTCAATTACTGCGGCTCCGGCGTCGCTGCCTGCCACAACCTGCTCGCGATGGAAGTCGCCGGCCTCGCTGGAGCGAAGCTTTATGCGGGCTCATGGAGCGAGTGGATCGCGGATCCCTCGCGCCCACGCGAATCAGGCTAGCGGCGGCTTGGCGTCTCCGGGAAGCGGCATTCCTGCGGTGTTGAGCACCATCGCCATCAGGCTGTAGTAGCCGCAGATCACGAGCAGCTCGATCGCGCCCTCGAGGCCGAAGCGCCTCTTCATTGCCTCGAACGTGGCATCGCTCACCCGCCCGCTCGCATGCGCCTCGGTGCAGAACGCGTACACGGCCGCTTCTTCTTCCGGGATGTTGTTCGGATAAACCCGCTGCGCGATCGCGGCGATGAGCGTCGCATCGAGCCCCGCCTCGCGCGCGAGCTTCTCGTGCATGAACCACTCGTGCTGGCAGGTCCAGCGCCGCGCGGTGACCAGCACCGCGAGCTCGAGCAGTCGCTTGGGCAGCTTGCCCTTCCAGCGCAATTGCTCGCCGAGCTCCTGCAGCCTGCCGGCGAGCGCCGGGTGATGGAGAAGCGGGATGTACGGGCCGCGCACCTCGCCGCGCGGCCCGGCGGTGATCTGCTCGGCAACGGCCTTCTGGGCCGCGCTCATTTCGGACGGAGTCAGCTTCGGGAAGCGGGGCTGTGCCATGCTCGCGCCATGATCGCCGACCTCGTGGTCGTCGTCCACTTCGCGATCGTGCTTTTCATCGTCGGCGGCCTGATCGCGGTATGGCTAGGGGCGGCGCTCGGCTGGCGCTGGATTCGCAATCCCCTGTTCCGCTACCTGCATCTCGCCGCGATCGTTTACGTCGCCGGCGAGGCGCTGCTCGGCGTCGTCTGCCCGCTCACCTTGTGGGAGGACCTGCTGCGCGGAGGCGACGGGCCGCATTCGTTCGTCGGCCGGTGGGTGCGGCGGCTCCTGTACTACGATGCCCCGGAGTGGGTATTCACCAGCGCCTATGTCGCGTGGGTGCTGGCTACGCTGGCAACGCTACGGCTCGTTCCGCCCAGGCGAAAAGCTGCCTGAATACTTCCTCCCGGATGCGCGGCGGCGAGAGGATCAGGTCGTGGTACGCCCCGGGAAAGGCGAGCACGGTGACGTTGCGCCCCAGCGAGCGCGACCAGCGCGCGATGTGCCGCCAGTCGAGCACGATGTCGGCCGCGTCGGAATGCATCGATAGCACCGGGCATTCGATGGCCAGGCCGCGATGCACCTTCTGGAAGGCGTCGCTGATCGCCGCGAGCCACCCGTAATAGAGCGGAAAGCCAAGCTCGGGCTTGAGGCGCGTATCGAATTCCCACTCGGCGAGGAGCGCGCGGGTGTAGTCGGGACGAAACGCCTTCGGGTCGTTGAGGAATGGGTAGTAGCGCCCCGCGACGGCCGCGAGATGCGCCTGCACCCTGCGCCAGTCCGGCAGGTTCCAGTCGAAGAACGCGCTGTTCAGCCAGAGCGCCTGCAACTCGGAGCGGCGCCCGCCCTCGTGCGCGTAGAGCGAGCAGACGAGGCCGCCGGTCGAATGGCCGGCGAGCAGCACGGGCGCGCCGATCTCGTCGATCGCGGCGTCGATGTCGGCGTAGTACTCGGAGAGGCTCTTGCAGAAGTTCGGATGCTGGTGCGGCCTTAGCGAGCGGCCGTACTTGCGCAGGTCGAGCGCGTAGAACGCATAGCCTTCGGCGGCGAAGCGCTCGGCCATGTGACGCTGGAAGAAATAGTCGGCGAAGCCGTGGACGTAGAGCACCGGTCCGCGCGGCGCCTCGCCTGCCGGCAGGCGCACCAGCGTCGCGACGACGGGGCCGTCGTAATCGGCCGGGAAGTCGAGCTCCAGCGCTTCGAAGCCGGCGAGCAGGCGGTCAGGCTGCCACTTCTTCATGGCGGGAGAGTGCCCAATGAACATGCTCGCGAACTAGCGCGGAAGGATGGTCCGCCCGGGCGCGCAGGGCTGCGACCACCTGCGTCGAGGACGGCGCGTTGCCGAGCCCGACCGCGAGGTTGCGCAGCCAGCGCTCGTAGCCGATTCGCCGGATAGGCGAGCCGCGCATGCGCTCATCGAACTCCGTTTCGCTCCAGCCGAAGAGCTCGACCAGCTTTGCGCGTTCCAGGCCATTGCGCGGCGCGAACTCCGCCGCGCCCGAGGGCTGCGCGAAGCCGTTCCAGGGGCAGGCGGCCTGGCAATCGTCGCAGCCGTAGACGCGATTGCCGATGAGCGGCCGCAACTCCTCGGGAATGGCGCTCTTGTGCTCGATCGTCAGGTAGGAGATGCAGCGCCGCGCGTCGAGCTCGTAGGGCCCGGTGATCGCGCCCGTGGGACAGGCATCCATGCAGCGCCGGCAGCTGCCGCAATGCTCTTCAACCGGGGCATCGCAAGGCAACGGCAGGTCGGTGTAGATCTCGCCGAGGAAGAACCAGGAGCCGGTGCGGTCGAGGAGCAGCGTGTGCTTGCCGCGCCAGCCGAGTCCGGCCTTGCACGCGAGCTCGACCTCCATGACGGGCGCCGAGTCCGAGAACACGCGGTAGCCGAACTCTCCCACCTCGGCGGCGATACGGTCGCAAAGCTGCTGCAGGCGGCTCCTCACAATCTTGTGGTAGTCGCGGCCGCGCGCGTAGCGCGAAACGACCGCCTCATCGGCCGCGCGCTCGTGCTCCTCGCCGACGAGGTAGGAGAGGCGGCAGGAGATGACGCGCAAAGTCCCAGCGTGGAGATCGGCTGGCCGTGCGCGGAGCGCGCCGTGGCGGGCCATATACTCCATTTCGCCATGGCGGCCCTGCGCGAGCCATTGCATAAGTCGCGGCTCGGCGGCGGAAAGGTCTGCATCGGCAATGCCGGCAGCCTCGAACCCGAGCTCGACCGCCCAGGCCTTGATTCGCTCTGCGAGAACCGCGTAGTCCATGTCGCTCGATCTTAATTTGCCGGATGCGGACGCTACCGAGCGCCTCGGCGCCGCGCTTGCGCGCGGCACGGCGCGGGGAGCCGTGCTCCACCTGACGGGCGAGCTCGGCAGCGGCAAGACCACGCTTGCGCGCGGCCTGCTGCATGCCCTCGGCTTTCGCGGCCGCGTAAAGAGTCCGACCTATACCTTGGTTGAAGCTTACGAGGTTTCGAGCTTAAACTTCTATCATTTTGATTTCTATCGTCTCCGCGATGCTTCGGAATGGCTGAGCTCTGGCTTCCGCGATTACTTCAATCGCGACTCGGTGTGCGTCGTGGAATGGCCCGAGCGCGCGGGTGCCGCGCTGCCGCCGCCCGACGTGCAAATCCGCCTCGAGCACGCGGGCGATGCGCGCCGCGCGCATCTTCAGGCCTTCACGCCGGCTGGAGAAGTCTGGTTGTCCTCGGTGCACTTCTCCTAGTTAACACTGCCCAGGCTCAGATCCTCGCCGGCCGAATCTGGCCGGCGCGCGACTACACCCGGCTCACGCTCGAAGCACCCAGCGAGATCAAATACGAGCTGTTCGCCGTCAAGGACCCGGAGCGGCTCGTGCTCGACCTCGAGACCGCGGACCTCACGCCCGCGCTGGCCGAGCTTGAGGGCAAGCTCTCCGCCGAAGATCCGTACGTGCAGGCCCTGCGCGTGGCGCGCAATCGTCCGGGCGTGATCCGGGTGGTGCTCGATCTCAAGGCCGAGGTCCGGCCGCAGGTCTTCGCGCTGAAACCGATCGGCGAATACGGTCATCGCCTGGTGCTCGACCTCTATCCCGCGGTCGACCCGCTCGCCGCGCTGATCGAGCAGGTGCAGAAGGAGAACCGGGAGGCTCCCGCGGTGGCGCGGCTCGCGACGATCGTCATCGACGCCGGGCACGGCGGCGAAGACCCCGGAGCGCTCGGGCGGCACGGCTCGCGGGAAAAGCAAGTCACCCTGACCATCGCGCGCCGCCTCAAGGGGCTGATCGACGGCGAGCCGAACCTGCGCGCGATCCTCACGCGCGACGGCGACTATTTCCTGCCGCTCGCCGAGCGCGTCGAGAAGGCGCGCAAGCTGCGCGCCGACCTCTTCGTCTCCATCCATGCCGACGCCTTCGTCAAGCCGCATGCGCGCGGCTCCTCGGTGTTCGCGCTCTCCGAGCGCCGCGCCACCTCCGAGGCGGCGCGCTGGCTCGCGAAAAGGGAGAACGACGCCGACTTGATCGGCGGCGTGAACCTCGACGTCAAGGACCGCTACCTCGCGCAGACGCTGCTCGACCTTTCACAGACCGCGACCATCGACCACAGCCTGCGCCTGGGCGACTCCGTGCTGAAGCACCTGGGCAGCGTGAACACGCTGCACCGCGGGCGCGTCGAGCAGGCGAGCTTCGCGGTGCTCAAGGCGCCCGACGTTCCTTCCATCCTCGTCGAGACCGCGTTCATCTCGAACCCCGACGAGGAAAAGCGCCTCAACGACGAGCGCTACCAGGACAAGCTCGCGCGGGCGATTCTCGAGGGCATCAAGGACTACGTCGCGAAGCACCCGCCGCGCCCCTCGCCCGTCGCGTTGAAGTAATTCCGGGACGGAGCCCTAACTCCGCGATCCTCGCCTTGACCACCTTGCGAACCAGCCGCGCGGAGAGCGGAGCGCGCGGCGAAAAGCGAATCGTCCCCGCGCTCGTGTCGTACTTCGCCAA
>CAYZFN010000056.1:0-17664 GCA_964477695.1 uncultured Enterobacteriaceae bacterium
AATTCGCTCCATACCAATGCCTACGACGAGGCGATCACCACGCCGACCGAGGAGTCGGTGCGCCGCGCGATGGCCATCCAGCTCATCATCAACAAGGAATGGGGCCTCGCGAAGAACGAGAACCCGAACCAGGGCTCGTTCATCGTCGAGCAGCTCACCGACCTCGTCGAGGAGGCGGTGCTCAAGGAATTCGAGGCCCTCTCGAGCCGCGGCGGCGTGCTCGGCGCGATGGAGACCGGCTACCAGCGCGGCAAGATCCAGGAGGAGTCGCTCTACTACGAGCACAAGAAGCACGACGGCTCGTACCCGATCGTCGGCGTCAATACCTTCCGCAATCCGCACGGCGATCCGATTCCGCAGAAGCTCGAGCTGATCCGCTCGACCGAGGACGAGAAGCGCTCGCAGCTACAACGCCTGCGTGCTTTTCAGGAGAAGAATTCTTCCCAGTCGGAAAAGATGCTGGAACGGCTCCGCCATGCGGTGATGCGCGACGAGAACGTGTTCGAGCTGCTGATGGATGCGGTGCGTGTCTGCTCGCTCGGCCAGATCACGCACACGCTCTTCGAGGTGGGCGGCCAGTATCGCCGCAGCATGTAGGGTCAGAAGCGGGCCGAGATCCCGGCCATCAGCTCGCCTTGCGTCAGAAGCGTGCCCTTTGCCTGGACCGGGCATCCGCCGCCGCAGAAGAGAGCGCCGCCGCTGCTCTTCAGGAACGTGACGAAGGCGCGCGCCTCGAGCCGCAAGCCCACGTGCTTCGTGATCGGGAACATGTAGCCGGCGCCGAAGTTCACGGAAAAGTGAATCTCCGAGTCGAGCCCGGCTTGCTGCGGCGTCAGGTCGGTCACGCCGAGCCCGCCGACGCCATAAACGCCGTTGCCGACCTCCCCGCCGGGAAAATACGTGCCGCCCGCGTGCAGGTACGTGATGTGCAGCCCGATGTTGTTGGCGGCCGGCGAGAAGCCGCTGGCGCTGAGCGCCGAGTTGCGGCGGCTGACGAACACCTCCCACTGCCTGTCCGGCGCGAGGCCGAAATCCGCGGCCATTGAATAGGCGGCACCGTCGGTCAGCTTCCACGCCTGGTCGGTCGTGACGTCGCCGAGCTCGCCGCCGAAACGATGCCCCGCGTAGATCGTCAGGTCGCTCTCGGTCCGCGGTGCCGGAGGCGTTTTGCCCTGGCTACTAGCGACGCCAGGCAGCCCGACGGCGGCCAGAAACGCCAGCGTGATCGCGCTTCGCACTTTCGTAGCGTAGCAAATCAGAAGCGGGCGGTGATGCCCGCCGACAGCTCGCCTTGGGTGAGCGTGCTGCCCTTGATCTGCACGACGCAGCCGCCGCTGCAGAACATGCCGCCGCTGTTATTCAGCAGGGTGACGAAACCGCGCGCTTCCAGCTTGAGGGCAACGTGCTCGATCACCGGGATCATGTAGCCCGCGCCGAGGTTCAGGGAGAACTTGATCTCGGAGTCGAGCCCGGCCTGGTCGGGGCTGAGCTGGGTCGCGCCGAGGCCGCCGACGCCGTAGAACCCCTGGCCGACGCCTTGCGGGAAATAGGTGCCGCCCACATGCACATACGTGATATCGAGGCCGATGTTGTTCGCAACCGGCGCAAAGCCGTTCGCTTTGAGCGCCGAGCTGCGGTGGCTGACGAAGATCTCCCACTGCGTGTAGCGGCTGAGCGGGAAATCGGCCGCCACGGAGTAGGCAGGGCCCTCGGTGAATTGCCAGGTCTTGTCGGTCGTTAGGTCCTTGAGCTCGCCGCCGAAGCGGTAGCCGGCGTAGAGCGTCACGTTGGTCTCGGGACCGCCGGGCGCCTGGGCGCTCGCCCAAGTGGCAACCGAAAGCGTTGCTGCGGCCAGCAGCGCCGCCGCCCTGCGTGGCATTGGCATGTCTTTCCTCCAGGGCGTAACCTAAGAAAACAGCCTGCTGCGGCATTTGACGTGCATCAAATCTGAAAGGAAGAACATGTCGATCAGAGATGTACTGCTGGCCATTGCATGTACGACCCTGCTCACGGGCGTGAACCCCGCGCTGGCGCAGAAGGGCAAATCGGCGAAGGGCGGAGACCGCGTTTGCGCCGAAGACGCCAAGAAGTTCTGCACCGGCACCAAGCCGGGAGGCGGCAGGGTGTACCAGTGCATGATGAGCCACGAGTCCGAGCTGGCGCCGGCGTGCCGCGAGCGCTTGACGGCCGCCAAGGCGCGCTACGACGAGTTCGTAGCCGCGTGCAAGAGCGACGCGGAGAAGTATTGCAAAGGCATCCCGGTCGGCGGCGGACGCATCCTGTCATGCCTCAAAGGCCGGGAGTCCGATCTGAGCGCTGCCTGCAAGGCCGAGTTCGCCAAGGCGAGGAGCAACGCGGCGGTCACGCAGTGAGCGGAGTTCGGGCTCCGTCCCCGAACTCTAGTTGACGGTAGCGCCGGTTTCCTTCACGACCTTGCCCCACTTGTCGTACTCGGCGCGCAGGAACGGGCCGAACTCCTTGGGTCCCATGTAGGTCGGCGCGATCCCGGCGACGCGCAGCTTCTGCACCGTGTCGGGGTCGTGCAGCGCCTTGCCGATTGCTTCGGCGAGCCGGTTGACGACCGTGTCCGGCGTTTCCGCGGGCGCGAGCATGCAGAGCCACAGCGACGCCTCGTAGCCGGGGACACCCGCCTCGGCTATGGTCGGCACTTCGGGCATGTCCGGCCAGCGCTTCTCGCCCGTGACGCCGAGCGCCCGCAGCTTGCCGCCGCGCACCTGGTTCAGGACGTTCGGCACGCCCGCGAAAGTGACCTTCACCCGGCCGCCCAGCACATCCTGCATCGCCTGGCTGCTGCCCTTATAAGGCACGTGGTTCAGCTCGATGCCGGCCATGGTGGCGAACATGGCGCCGACGAGATGCTGCGCGCTGCCGTTGCCCGAGCTTGCGTAGTCGATCTGGCCCGGCTGCTTTTTCGCGAGCGCGATGAGCTCCTTGACCGACCTGGCGGGCAGGTCGGGATGAACGGCCAGCACATACGGTCCGGAGGCGATCAGGGCGACCGGGGTGAAGTCCTTGAGCGCGTCGTACGTCAGGCTCTTGTAGAGGTGCGCGCTGATGACGTGCGGCGTCGCGGTGAAGAGGAAGTTCGTGCCGTCCGGCGCCGCCTTGGCGATCTCGGCGGCGCCGATCGTGCTTCCCGCGCCCGGCTTGTTCTCTACGAAAAACGTGCCGCCGAGCTCCTTCGCGATCGCCGGCGCGAGCAGCCGCGCCGGCACGTCGGCAAAGCCGCCGGCGCCCAGCGGGACGAGGAAGCGCACCGGCCGCGACGGCCATTCCTGCGCCATGGCTGGCAGTGATGCGAAAAGAATCATGGCTAGCAAGAAAAAGCGCTGGGTCATCCGCGGTACTCCGGCTCGGGTTGAGTGAAGAAAGAGTGCAGGATGTGGTAGACCATCAGGTAGTTCTTCTGCTGGAAGCTGGCGTGCGAGATGCCGGCCATGATGCTGAACTGCTTGTCCGGGTTGGGCAGCTTGCGGAAGAAGGCGAGCAGGTCGTCGAGCGAAGCGATGCCGTCGTGCTCCCCGCGCAGGATAAGGGTCGGCACGCGGATCCGGGTCGGATCGTTCACCGGCAGCTTCGAGCACATGTCCACGTAGGTGCCGGTCGGCACCGAGTCGTCCAGCTCGAGGATGGCCGTGGCGAACGCCTCGATCGTCGCCGGGTCCGCGGTATCGGGATGGTCGCGGGTGAAGATGCTGCGCACGAAGGCGCGGTCGATCGGCCGGCGATGCTTCGCCGCGAACTCTGGCAGGCGCTTCCTGCGCTCGGCGAGCGTGGGGCTGCCTTCGCCGGTCCACACAAAGGCATCGAGCGCAAGACGCGCGATTCGCTCGGGATGGCGCTCCGCGAATAGCGCGGCCTTCATCGCGCCCGACGAGATGCCGTAGACGAGAAGTTTCTTGGCGCCAGTCTTCTCCAGAATGTAGCGAGAACCGGCTACCAGGTCGTCGGCGCCGTTGGAAATGTCGCAGTTGATCGGCCGCGACTTGTCCGAGCGGCCGTAGCCCTCGTTGTCCATCGTCCACGTGTCGAAGCCGCGCTCGGCGAACCACTCCATCGCCGAGGAATGCGGCCGGCCCGGGACCGTGAGGTCGAAGGTCGGCTGCGACGCCATCGACGAGCCGTGCACGAAAAGGATCGTCCCGCGCGTCGGCTTCGGAGCGCTCTTTTGAAAGAGAAAAAGCCGCACGTCACCCTTGCGGGTCCAGTGTTCCATGCCTTTCATGATCGGCGGATTATCCCAAATTTATGCAAGAATCCGGCGGCTTGCAGGAATCACGAGGAGGAGCTCGATGAGCGCGGACATCGAGAAGCTCGATACATTCCCGAAGCTCTTGCTGCATCACGCCGAGGTGCGACCTTCGTCGCCGGCCATTCGCGAGAAGGATCTCGGCATCTGGCAGACGTGGACCTGGCGCGAGCTCGCCGACGAAGTGCGTGCGCTGGCGTGCGCGCTTTCGGCGCTCGGCCTCAGGCGCGGCGATCACTTCGCGCTGGTGGGCGACAACCGGCCGCGTCTTTACGCCACGATGGCTGCGGTGCAAAGCCTGGGTGGCATTCCGGTGCCGCTCTACCAGGACGCGATAGCGGCGGAGATGGCGTTCCCCATCCAGAACGCCAACATCGCGCTTGCCTTCGCCGAGGACCAGGAGCAGGTCGACAAGCTGCTCGAGATAGCGCCGCAGTGCCCCACCCTCGCGCGCATCATCTACGACGACCCGCGCGGCATGCGGCACTACGCGCACGACCGATTGATCGCTTATGAGCAGCTGCTCGCCGAAGGGCGCGTGCGGCTCAGGGCCGACCCGTCGTTCGTCGAGCGCGAGCTCGCCCGGGGCTCGGGATCGGACACGGCGGCAATGTTCTTCACCTCGGGCACTACCGGCGTGCCGAAGGGCGTCGTGCACACGCACGCGAGCCTCATCGGCCCGTCGCGCACCGCCGCCGAGCTCGAGCGGCTCGGTCCCGACGACGTCATCCTCGCCTATCTGCCGCCGGCCTGGATCGGTCAGAACATCTTTTCCTGCGCACAGGCTTACGTCGCCGGCTATTGCATCTGCTGCCCGGAATCGGCCGAGACCGTGATGAGCGACATGCGCGAGATCGGGCCCACCTATTACTTCGCTCCGCCGCGCGTGCTCGAGAACCTGCTGACCCAGGTTTCCATCCGCATGGAAGACGCCTCGCGCCTGAAGCGCTGGCTCTACCGCTCGTTCATGGGCGTCGCCCGGCGGGTCGGAGGCGCCATCCTGGATGGCAAGCCGGTTTCAATGATGGATCGCGCGCTGTATGCCGTGGGAAATGTGCTCGTGTACGGCCCGCTGCGCAACGTGCTCGGCATGAGCCGGGTGAAGGTCGGCTACACCGCGGGCGAGGCGATCGGACCGGATCTCTTCAAGTTCTACCGCTCGATCGGCATCAACCTGAAGCAGCTCTACGGCTCGACCGAGACCGCGGTCTTCGTGTGCATCCAGCCCGACGGGCAGGTGAAGCCGGATACGGTCGGCACCGCGGTGCCCGGCGTGGAGCTGCGCTTCACGCCCGAGCGCGAGCTCGTGGTGCGCAGCCCGGGGCTTTTCCGCGAGTACTACAAAAATCCGCAGGCGACCGCCGAGGTGAAGGACGGCGACGGCTGGTTCCACACCGGCGATGCCGGCTACTTCGACGCCGACGGCCACGTGAAGATCATCGACCGCGTGAAGGACGTGGGCAGCCTCGCCGACGGCACGCTGTTCGCGCCGAAGTACCTCGAGAACAAGCTCAAGTTCTTCCCGTACATCCGCGAAGCAGTGTGCTTCGGCGATGGCCGCGGCCACGTGTGCGCGTTCATCAACATCGATCCGGATGCGGTGGGCAACTGGGCCGAGAAGCGCCACATGCCGTATTCGGGCTATACCGACCTCGCCTCGCGGCCCGAGGTCTATGCGCTAATCCGCGAGTGCCTCGAGCAGGTGAACGCCGACCTCGCCGCCGAGCCCGAGATCGCCAACTCACAGGTCCATCGCTTCCTGGTCCTGCACAAGGAGCTCGACGCCGACGATGGCGAGCTGACCCGCACGAGGAAAGTGCGCCGCCGCTTCATCGGCGAGAAATACGCCGCGCTGGTCGAGGCGCTGTACGCCGATCGGGACAGCGTCCACGTCGAAGCGCAGGTGAAGTACGAGGACGGCCGCACCGGCACGTTCTCCGCCGAGCTGCGCATCGAGGCCGCGCGAACTTTCCCGCCCGCAGCCGCCCAGCGAGCGGCATGAGCGTCGTCCTCTCCGTCGAAAGCGTTTCTCTCTCTTTCGGCGGGGTCAAGGCATTGCAGGAGGTGTCGTTCGACGTCGCCGAGCACGAGATCCGCGCCATCATCGGCCCGAACGGCGCGGGCAAGAGCTCGATGCTGAACGTGCTGAATGGCGTGTACCACCCGCAGAAGGGCCGGATCACGTTCAGGGGCAGGACCTTCGACGACATGGATTCGCGCCGCGCCGCCGAGCTCGGCATCGCCCGCACGTTCCAGAACATCGCCCTCTTCAAGGGCATGAGCGTGCTCGACAACATCATGAGCGGGCGCAACCTGAAGATGCGCTGCAACTTCCTGCAGCAGGCGCTGTGGCTCGGGCCGGCGAAGCGCGAGGAGCTCGCGCACCGGCGCGCGGTGGAGGAGATCATCGACTTCCTCGAGATCCAGCACATCCGGCGCACGCCGGTCGGGCGGCTGCCCTATGGGCTGCAGAAGCGCGTCGAGCTCGGCCGCGCGCTAGCCGCCGAGCCGGCGCTGCTTCTGCTCGACGAGCCGATGGCGGGAATGAACCTCGAGGAAAAGCAGGACATGTGCCGCTTCATCCTCGACGTGAACGACCACTACGGCACGACCATCGTGCTGATCGAGCACGACATGGGCGTGGTCATGGACATCTCGCAGCGCGTCGTGGTGCTCGACTACGGAAGGAAGATCGCCGACGGCAGCCCGGACGACGTCCGAAAAAATCAAAAAGTCATCGATGCTTACCTAGGCGTAGCGCACGCATGAGCTTCTTCATCGAGGTGCTCGCCGGCGGGCTGCTTGCGGGCGTCATGTACTCGCTCGTCGCCTTGGGGTTCGTGCTGATCTTCAAGGCCTCGGGTGTGTTCAACTTCGCGCAGGGCTCGATGGTGTTCTTCGCCGCGCTGACGCTGGTATCGCTCATGGAGCGCGGCTGGAACATCTGGCTCGCGCTTGCGGTGACGCTGGTCGCGATGGTGGTGCTGGGCGTCGCGATCGAGCGCCTGATGCTGCGGCCGCTCGTGAACCAGCCGCCGATCACGCTCCTGATGGCGACGATCGGCCTCACGTTCGTGCTGGAAGGCCTGTCGCAGCTGTTCTGGGGCTCGCAGCCGCACGGTCTCGAGCTCGGCATTCCGGACGTGCCGATCGATTGGCTGTCGCAGCAGTGGAACATCAATATCAGCCAGTTCGACCTGTTCGCCGCCTTCGTCGCCGGCCTGCTGGTCGCGGTTCTGGCGCTCGCCTTCCAGAAGACGCGCATCGGCCGCGCGCTGCGCGCGGTGGCCGACGACCACCAGGCAGCGCTCGCCGTGGGCATCCCGCTGCAGCACATCTGGGCCATCGTCTGGGCGGTCGCGGGCTTCGTGGCGCTCGTCGCCGGGGTGATGTGGGGCGTGAGGAACGGCGTGCAGTATGCGCTTACGTTCACGGCGCTGAAGGCGCTGCCGGTGCTGATCCTCGGCGGCTTCGAGTCGATCCTCGGCGCGATCGTCGGCGGCCTGATCATCGGCGCGAGCGAGAAGCTCGCCGAGGTCTATCTCGGGCCTTTCGTCGGGGGCGGCATCGAGAGCTGGTTCGCGTACGTGGTGGCGCTCGCCTTCCTGCTCGTGCGCCCCGAAGGGCTGTTCGGCGAGAAGCACATCGACCGGGTCTAGGCCATGCTCTACCGCGAAGCCGGGCAGTTCAAATCGAGCTACGGCGCCGACCAGCAGATCTTTCCGCTGCGCCAGGACCGCATCGCCTTTGCCGCTCTCCTCGTCGTCGCGTTCCTCGTCGTGCCGCTGGTGGGCAACCAGTACTGGTTCTCGGCCCTTCTCACGCCCTTCCTGATCCTTTCGCTTGCCGCGCTCGGGCTCAACATCCTGACGGGCTATGCCGGGCAGCTGTCGCTCGGCACCGCGGCCTTCATGGCGGTCGGGGCGTTCATGGCCTACAACGCCATGCTGCGCATCCCGCACCTGCCGATCCTCGGCGCCTTCATCATCGGCGGCCTGTGCGCCGCAGCGGTCGGGATCGTCTTCGGCCTGCCGAGCCTGCGCATCAAGGGCCTGTACCTTGCGGTGGCGACGCTCGCCTGCCAGTTCTTCGTGCTCTGGGCGATCAACCGCATCGGCTGGCTCTCGAACTACAGCTCCTCCGGCGTGATCACCGCGCAGCGCATCGAGCTTTTCGGCTATCCGGTGGACCACTCGCAGGGCAAGTACCTGCTCACGCTGGCGATCGTGTGCGTCATGGCGCTCGCGGCGAAGAATCTGATGCGCAGCGAGACCGGACGCGCGTTCATGGCGATCCGCGACATGGACGTCGCAGCGAGCGTGATCGGCATCCCGATGATGAAGACCAAGCTGCTCGCGTTCGCGATCAGCTCGTTCTACTGCGGGGTGGCCGGCGCGCTTTACGCCTACTGCTACCTCGGCACCGTGGAACCCGAGGCCTTTACGCTGGATCTTTCGTTCCGCGTGCTGTTCATGATCATCATTGGCGGCGTCGGCTCGATCCTCGGCTCGTTCCTCGGCGCGGCGTTCATCACGCTGTTCCCGATCTTCCTCAACCTCGTCTCGCGGTCGATCGAGAACGGCCTCGGCATCGAGATGTCGCACGCGGTGGTGTCCAACAGCGAGGCGATCATCTTCGGCGGCCTGATCATCTTCTTCCTGATCGTCGAGCCGAACGGGCTGGCGCGCCTGTGGCAGGTCCTTAAGGAAAAGCTGCGCCTCTGGCCATTCCCGCATTAGCGGGTATACACTGCCGTTCCGCTATTCGAAACAGGCCCAGGAGGAGGACTGTCATGAAACGGACCGCATCGCTGCTTGCGGCCTTCGGCATCGTCGCGGCGGGATTCGCTTCGCCCGCGTCCGCGCAGAAAGAGCAATTCGTCCCCGCCAACTTCTACTGGGTCGGCCCGTATGCGCCGGGCGGCTCGGGCTTCGGCGGCGGTCTCATCGACTATATGCAGATGATCAACGAGCGCGACGGCGGCATCAACGGCGTCAAGCTCACGTGGGAGAAGTGCGAGACCGAGTACAACAACGCGCGCGGCGTCGAGTGCTACGAGCGGAGCAAGAAGCACCCGCCGACCGGCGCGACGGTCATCCATCCGCTCTCGACCGGCATCACCTATTCGCTGATCGAGAAGGCCACCGCGGACAAGATTCCGATCATCTCCATGGGCTACGGCCGCACCTCGGCCGCCGACGGGCGCGTCTTCCCGTACGTCTTCCCGCTGATCACGACCTACTGGTCGCAGGCGACGGTGATGGTCAAGTTCATGGGCCAGAAGATGGGCGGCATGGACAAGTGGAAGGGCAAGAAGCTGGTGCTCATCTACCACGACTCGGCGTACGGCAAGGAGCCGATCCCGATCCTCACCGACATGGCGAAGCAGTACGGCTATGAGCTCACCACGATCGCCGTGCCGCACCCGGGCAACGAGCAGCAGGCGCAGTGGCTGCAGGTGCGCCAGATCAAGCCCGACTGGGTGATCCTGTGGGGCTGGGGCGTCATGAATCCGACGGCGATCAAGGCCGCGGCCAAGGTCGGCTATCCGCGCGACAAGATCGTCGGCGTATGGTGGTCGGGCGCCGAGGAGGACGTGCTGCCCGCCGGCTCGGCGGCGAAGGGCTACATCTCCGCCGGCTTCAACCTGCCCGGCACCAGCTTCCCGGTGATGAAGGACGTCGAGAAGTACGTCTACGCCAAGGGCAAGGGCGATCTCGAGGACAAGTCGCGCGTCGGCTCGATCTACCACACGCGCGGCGTGGTCGCCGGCATCGTCACGGTCGAGGCGATCCGCCTGGCGCAGGAGAAGTTCGGCAAGGGCAAGCCGATCACCGGCGAGCAGATGCGCTGGGGCATCGAGCATCTCAACATCGACGACAAGCGCCTCAAGGAGCTCGGCGCGGTCGGTCTGATGCCGCCGCTCAAGGTTTCGTGCATGGACCACGAAGGCTCGGGGCTCGTGAAGTTCCAGCAGTGGGACGGCGCCAAGTGGAAGCCGATCACCGACTGGATGGAGCCCGACCGCAAGCTGGTCCGCGACAAGGTGGAAGAGGATGCGGCGCAATATGCCAAGGAGAAAGGCATCACGCCGCGCAACTGCTCGGGGAGCGACGCGTAGCAAGCAGCGGACAAGCCGCTAGGGAAGGAAAGAACGGCGGGCCTCGGTCCGCCGTTCTGCTTTCCGTCGAGAACATCGAGGTCATCTACGACCACGTCATCCTTGTCCTGAAGGGCGTGTCGCTCGAGGTGGCCGAGGGCCGGATCGTCGCGCTGCTCGGCGCCAACGGCGCCGGCAAGACCACCACCCTGAAGGCGATCTCCAACCTGCTGCGCGCCGAGCGCGGCGACGTCACCAAGGGCCAGATCGTCTACCGCGGCAGCCGCATCGACCGGCTCGATCCTGCGGCGCTGGTGAAGCGTGGCCTGTGCCAGGTGATGGAGGGCCGGCACTGCTTCCAGCACCTCACCGTCGAGGAGAACCTGCTCACCGGCGCCTATACGCGCGGCTACCTCGGATCGGGCGTGCGCGAGGAGCTGGAGAAGGTCTATACCTATTTTCCGCGCCTGCGCGAGCGGCGCTACGCGCAGTCCGGCTATACCTCGGGCGGCGAGCAGCAGATGACCGCGCTCGGCCGCGCGCTCATGGCGCGCCCCTCGATGATCCTGCTCGACGAGCCGTCGATGGGCCTCGCGCCGCAGCTCGTGGCCGAGATCTTCGAGATCGTGAAGGAGCTGAACCGCAAGGAAGGCGTGAGCTTCCTCCTCGCCGAGCAGAACACGCACATCGCGCTGCGCTATGCCGACTACGGCTACATCCTCGAGAACGGCCGCGTCGTCATGGATGGCGAGGCGCGCTCGCTCGCGGCGAACGAGGACGTGAAGGAGTTCTACCTCGGCTTTTCCACCGCCGGGCGCAAGAGCTTCCGCGACGTGAAGTCGTACCGGCGGCGCAAGCGCTGGCTATGAAGCACTACGACCGCCTGGAGACGCGCGCGCCGAAAGTGCGCGAGAAGGCGCTCATGGCGGCGCTTCCCGGGCTGATCGCGCACGCCAAGCGGCGCGCGCCGGGCTTTGCTCGCATCCTGGCCCGTATCGATCCGCGCAAGGTGAAATCTCGGGACGCATTGGCGCGGCTGCCGATCACCCGCAAGTCGGATCTCGGCGCGCTGCAGAAGGAAATGCCGCCGCTCGGCGGCCTGAACGCGACGCCCGTGGAGAAGCTCGCCAAGCTCTTCGTCTCGCCGGGTCCGGTCTACGATCCCGAAGGGCGCGGCAACGACTGGTGGCGAACGGCGCGCGGGCTTTTCGCCGGCGGGTTCCGCGCCGGCGATCGCATTGCCAATGCTTTCGCGTATCACTTTACGCCTGCCGGCTCGATGCTCGAGTCGGGCGCGCTCGCGCTCGGCTGCGCGGTCGTGCCGACCGGCGTCGGCCAGACCGAGATGCAGGTCGCCGCGATCCGCGACCTGCGCCTCAACGGCTACGTCGGCACGCCGTCGTTCCTCAAGCTGATCGTCGAGAAGGCCGACGAGATGAAGGCGGACATCTCATGCCTGAAGAGGGCGCAGGTGGGTGCCGAATACCTGCCTCCTGAATTGAGAAAAAAAATGCAGGACCGCGGCATCGCGGTGACGCAGATGTACGGCAGCGCCGACCTCGGCCTCATCGCCTACGAATCGCTCGGCCGCGACGGCAAGCCGACCGAGGGCATGATCCTCGAAGAAGCGCTGCTGCTCGAGATCGTGCGGGCGGGCAGCGGTGATCCGGTGCCTCCAGGCGAAGTCGGCGAGGTGGTGATCACCAGCTTCAACAAGGACTATCCGCTCGTGCGCTTTGCGACCGGCGACCTTTCCGCCGTGCTCGCCGGCACGAGCCCCTGCGGACGCACCAACGTGCGCATCAAGGGCTGGATGGGACGCGCCGACCAGAGCACCAAGGTGCGCGCCCTGTTCGTCACGCCGAAGCAGGTGAGCGACATCGTGCGCCGCCATCCCGAGATCGCTCGCGCACGTCTGGTGATAAGCGGAAGCGAGGGCAACGACGAGATGGTGCTGCACTGCGAAGTCGCCGGCGCGCCTTCCGGGTTGCAGGCGGCGATCGCGGAATCGATTCGCGAGGTGACCAAGCTGCGCGGCGAAGTGAACATCCTGCCGCTCGGCAGCCTGCCGAACGACGGCAAGGTGATCGAGGACCAGCGCAAGTACGGCTAGGGCAGCAGGTGCTGGCGGAAGAAGTCCGCCGTCCGGCGGTTCGCGTCGCCTTCCTCAGCGCGATCGAACCCGGGCGGATCGTTCAGCAGTTCGCCGAGCAGGCCGGAGAGCTTCGGCGGCAGAGGCGACAGCCCGGCGCCGTGGCCGCCGTTATGGAAATCCCAGAGTCGCTCGCACGTCTTGCAGACCGCGAGCACCGCATCGCTGTGAAAGCGCGGCGTTAGCCACTTGTCCTGACGCGCGGTCACGAAGGCAAGCGGCACGCGCGGCGCCGCGAGCGAAGCCTTGTCGAAATCCGCGGCGTAGGGAACGGCGGCCACGGCCGCAGCGATGCGCGGATCGGAATGGGTGTACCACGTGGTGTCCTGGAAGCGGTAGCGGATGATCGCGAGCGCGATGCTTTCCTTCCAGCCGTCCACCCAGCTGCCCTTCAAGCTCGTCGCCAGACCTACGCAGGCCTGGAAATCCTCGGCGATGTGCGCTTCGCAATGCTGGCGCAGGCCCGCCGGCGACCAGCGGCCTCCGGCGACGCTCAGCGCGGTATGCCCGCCGGCCGACATGCCGTACACCCCGACCTTTTCGAGCGAGAGCAAGGGCGCAAAGCGCGGGTCGCGTCCGATCGCGTCGATGGCGCGAGAAACCTCGGCCGGCCGGCGCTTCCAGCTCTCCGGGCCCGGCGTGCTCGTGTCCTTGTAATTGTCGCCATGGTGCAGCGGCATAGCTACGACGAAGCCGGCGTCGACCAGGACCCGCGCGAGATCGGCGTGCACCCACGGCGAGCCGCCCGAGCCGTGCGAGATCACGACCAGCCGCCGGTTGCCGGCTGCCGGAACCGCGTTCGCGGCGAGCTGCAGCGTGAACGGCCCGCGCCTGAGGGGCTGAGACTCGGCGTTCGACGGATAGAACACCGTCACCGGCCCATCCCCGTTCAATCCGGTGATCTCCGACACGCCAACGGCCGCGTTCGCCAGCGACGCGAGCAGCGCTAGCGCAAAGAGAGCGATCACGCGCATTGCGAGTCCTATCGCGTGCGAATCGCGCCGACCGGCAGGTCGTCGATGCGGCGCATCTCGTCGTTTCGCAGAACGCCGGGGTCGGCGAGGAAGGCTTCAAGGAAGCCGATCGCATCGGCTCCCCAGAACACTTCGCCGTCCACGACGAAGCTCGGCACGCCGAACACGCCGCGGGCGGCGGCTTCATCGGTGTTGTCGCGCAATGCCTTCTTGAGGCGTTCCTCGCTCAGTTGTTCTTCCCTGACACCCAATTCACTACAGAGAGCAGCAAAGCGCACCGGATCGTTGGCATTCTCGCCGGTCATCCAGATGGCGCCGAAAATCCGTTTGACCGCATCCAGGCGGCTGCCGCACGCTACCGCGAGGCGCAGGTGCGACAGCGGATTGAACGGATGCGCTGCGGGAAAGCGGAACGGGATGCCGAGCTCGCGCGCCCACCATTGGCACCAGCGGTAGGTCCAGCGCCGCTTCGCGGCGATCTCGGCCGGGCCCTTCTGCCCCCAGTGGCTGAGCAGCGCCGCGAACAGCACCGGCCTGCAGCGAACCGGATGAGACAATTTTTCCAGCCGATGCAGCGCGATGTAGGAAAAAGGCGAGACGAAATCGAAGTACCAATCGACGCTAGGAGTCGCCATGACCGTGAGGACGGAAAAGAAGGGCAGGGTATGGACCGTGATCCATTCGCGGCCGCAGGCGCGCAACGCGATGGATCCCGACAGTGCGGATGCGCTGGTCGCCGCGTTCCAGGAATTCGATCGCCACCCGGAGGCGGCCGTAGCCGTGCTCTGGGGCGAGGGCGGCACGTTTTGCGCCGGCTGGGACCTGAAGTACTGCGCCACGATGGTCGAGAACGCGCGGCAATTGCACGAGATCGACTATCCGCTCGATGATCGGAAGTCGATTCCCCGCGGCCCGCTCGGGCCGACGCGGCTCGAACTCGACAAGCCGGTGATTGCGGCGGTTGCCGGCCCTGCGGTCGCGGGCGGCTTCGAGCTCGCGCTTTGGTGCGACGTGCGGGTCATGGAGCAATCCGCCTACTTCGGCGTCTATTGCCGGCGCTGGGGCGTGCCGCTGGTCGACGGCGGGACCGTGCGCCTGCCGCGCATCGTCGGCATGGGGCGCGCGATGGAGATCATCCTTACCGGCCGCAAGGTGCCCGCCGACGAGGCGCTGCGCATCGGCGCCTGCGAGCACGTCGTGGCGGACGGGCAGTCGCGCCCGTTCGCCGAGGCGCTGGCGCACGAGATCGCCCGCTTCCCGCAGGCCTGCGTGCGCGCCGACCGGCGCTCGGCTTACATGCAGCAAGGGCTGCCGCTGCGGGAGGCGATGCGCAAGGAGTGGTACAACGGCTTTCCTGCCTTCGAGGTCGACGGCGCTGCAGGCGCAGCGCGCTTCGCCTCGGGCAGGGGCCGGCACGGAAGCTTCAAGGATATTTGAGTTCAGCAGTTCGTGTCGGCAACTCGCTCATGATGCGCTCGCGCTCCTGCTCGCTCATGGACGCCCAGCGCGCGATCTCGTCGAGCGTTCGCGCGCAGCCGAGGCAAAGGCCGCGCTCCGGGTCCATGCGGCACACCTTGACGCACGGCGATTTCATTTCGCCTTGAAGGCCTTGTTCACCTTGGACGACGGCTGGCGGCCGAGCACGCCGCAGATCCAGCGGCCGATTTCCACCAGCTTGGCGAGATCGACGCCGGTCTTCACGCCGAGGCCGTTCAGCATGTAGACGACGTCTTCGGTCGCGACATTGCCCGAGGCGCCGGGCGCGTAAGGGCAGCCGCCGAGACCCGCGACGGAGGCGTCGAAGGTGCGCACGCCGAGCTCGAGCGAAGCGTAGATGTTGGCGAGCGCCTGCCCATAGGTGTCGTGGTAGTGGCCGGCGAGCTTGTCGAGCGGCACGCGCTCGGCGCACGCCTCGATCATCGCCTTCGTCTTGCCCGGCGTGCCCACGCCGATCGTGTCGCCGAGCGAGACCTCGTAGCAGCCCATCTCGTACAACGCCGCCGCGACGTCGGCCACGCGCCGCGGCGCGACGTCGCCCTCGTAGGGGCAGCCGAGCACGCACGACACATAGCCTCTGACCTTGACGTTCGCTTTGCGGGCGGCTTCGGCAACCGGACGGAAGCGTTCCAGCGATTCCGCGATCGAGCAGTTGATGTTCTTCTTCGAGAACGCCTCGGAGGCCGCGCCGAAGATGGCGACTTCGGTCGCGCCGGCCGCGCGCGCCGCCTCGAAGCCCTTCAGGTTCGGTGCGAGCACCGGGTAGTCGACGCCCGCCCTGCGCCGCACGCGCTCGAGCACTTCGGTGTGATCGGCCATCTGCGGCACCCACTTCGGCGAGACGAAAGCCGTCGCCTCCACCGCCGGCAGGCCTGCGTCCGCCAGCCGCTCGATGAGCTCTACCTTCACCGCTGTCGGCACCTCGCCCTTCTCGTTCTGCAGCCCGTCGCGCGGGCCGACTTCCACCAGCCTCGCGAAATTGGCGACTGTCACCATTTGTCGATTACTCCAGGCGTATGAGCTCTGCGCCCTCGACCACCTGCTCGCCGGCGGCGCAATGGACGTCGGCCACCGTGCCTTCGGCAGGCGCCGTGAGCGTGTGCTCCATCTTCATCGCTTCGAGGATGAGCAGCGGCTCGCCTTTGGCGACCTTCGCGCCAGGCTTCACCATCAGCTTGACGATGCGTCCCGGCATCGGCGCCGCGAGGGAGCCGCTGGCTGCATCGATGTCGAGGCCCTGCAGCTCGTCCTTGAGCGCGAGCGTCCAGCGGCTGCCTTCCCGGAACACATGCCACGAGCGGCCATCGCGCACGCAGTGCGCGTTGATTCGGCCTTGCTCCGCGGGCGAAAGCCGTACGCGATGTTCTTCACCCTCGTGCATGAACACGAAGTCGTGGCGCGACTCGCCGTTCAGGCGCCAGCCGTCCACCGCATGCCAGGGAGAATGCGGATCGCCCGACAGCCGGGCACGCTCGCGCGCAGTGCGTTCTTCGTGCTGCAGCTCGGCGAAGGCCGCCGCCTTCAACACCTCCGCGGGAAGCCGACGCGGCGGGGTGAGCAGCTCTTCGCGGTGCCGCTCGATGAGATGCGTATCGAGCTCGGCGTCGCGGAATGCCTGGCTGTCGCAGATGCGGCGGAGGAATTCGACGTTGGTCGCCACGCCGGCTATCTCGGTGGCGCGCAGCGCACTGGCCAGGCGCGACAGCGCTTCGTCGCGATTGCGACCGTGCGCGATCACCTTGGCGATCATCGGGTCGTACCAGGAAGAGATCTCCGCGCCGGTCTCGACGCCCGTGTCGATCCTCACGCCGTCGGGGAAGGCGACATGGGCGAGCCGTCCGGTCGAGGGCAGGAATTCGCGCCGCGGGTCCTCGGCGTAAAGGCGTGCCTCGATTGCGTGCCCTTGAATATCCAATTGTTGCTGGACGAATGGAAGCCGCTCACCGGCTGCGACGCGCAGCTGCAGCTCGACGAGATCGAGGCCCGTGATCATCTCGGTCACCGGGTGCTCGACCTGCAGGCGCGTGTTCATTTCCATGAAATAGAAGCGGCCGTCCTGCTCGGCGATGAATTCCACCGTGCCGGCCCCGGTGTAGCGGATGGCGCGCGCCGCTGCGACCGCGGCTTGTCCCATCTTTTCCCGTCTTTCGCTCGTCATGCCGGGCGCGGGCGCCTCCTCCAGCACCTTCTGATGCCGCCGCTGGACGGAGCAGTCGCGCTCAAAAAGATGCAGCACGTTGCCGTGCGAGTCGCCGAACACCTGCACCTCGATATGGCGCGGTCGCTCGAGATAGCGCTCGATGAGCACACGCTCGTCGTCGAACGCCGCTTTCGCCTCCCGGCGCGCACCCTCCAGCGCTGCGGCGAACTCCTTGGCGTTGTGCACGACGCGCATGCCCTTGCCGCCGCCGCCCGCCGAGGGCTTGATCAGCACGGGATAGCCGATGCGAGTGGCTTCCTTTGCGAGCAGCGCGGCGTCCTGGCTTTCGCCGTGATAGCCGGGCACGAGCGGTACGCCGGCTTTCTCCATCAGGCGCTTCGCCGCCGCCTTGTCGCCCATGGCGGCGATCGCCGGCGGGCTCGGTCCGATGAAGACCAGGCCGGCGCCCTCGCAGGCCGTGGCGAAAGCTTCGTTCTCCGAGAGGAATCCATAGCCGGGGTGAATCGCCTG
>CAYZFN010000057.1:0-11868 GCA_964477695.1 uncultured Enterobacteriaceae bacterium
GGCGACGAGCAGGTAGCCGGCCGCGCTCACCGCTGCGAGCAGACCGTAGCCGCGCTGCGCCACGTAGCCCGCCGGCATCACGCCGAGCGTGTAGGCGACGCTCATGGCCGTGTAGTTCAGCGCGAGCACCGACTGGCGGCGCTCGGCCGGCGCGAGGTCGAGGAGCAGCGCGCTCGCGACCGGCATGTTGACCGCGCCGGTCAGGCCGAGCGCGAGGCTCCAGGCGATCAGCCACGCCGGGCGGTCGACGAGCAGGAAGCACGGCAGCACGAGCGCGGTCGCGAGCGCCGAAGCGACGAGCAGCGCGCGCCGGCCGATGCGGTCGGAGAGCGCGCCGAACATCGGCGCGGCGAGGCCGCGCATCAGGCTCTCGCAAAGAAATGCGGCGCCCACGGTCGCCAGCCCGATGCCGGCGTGGCGCACGAAGTAGATGCCGAGGAAGGTGACCAGGCTCATGCGCGCGGCGACGGCGAGGAAATTCGCCGCCACCACCACGCCGATGCGCCGGTCGAGGTCTAGAAGCCCCTGCACTTAAGGGTCAAAAACCCCAGTAGTCGAGGCCTTCGGGTAACGGTTCGCCGAGCGTCAGAGAGGCGAGCTTCGCGTATTGGCCGTCGGAGTAGAGCAGCGGCTTGCCTTTCTTGCCGATCAGGATCTGCTCGACCTCGCCGAGGAAGATGGTGTGCGTTCCGTGGACGATCTTCTTCACCACCTGGCAGTCGAACGAAACCAGCGCATCGACCAGCACCGGCGCGCCGGTGGTGAGCCGCGTCCAGTTGCCGCCCTTGAAGCGCGCCTCGCCGGTCTGCCCGCCGCTGAAGGTGGTCGAGAGCTGCCAGTCCTCGGCGCGCAGCACGTTCACGCAGAACACCCTGGCCTTCGCGACGGCGTCGTGCGTGGTGGCGAGCTTGTTGATGCACGCGAGCACGGTCGGCGGCTCGGCGCTCGCCGAGCACACCGCGGTGGCGGTCATGCCGTAGCGATGGCCGGCGTGCGTGCTGGTGATGATGTTGACCGCGCCGGCCAGCGTGCGCATTCCCAGCTTGAACTGCTGGCCGTCTACGGGTTTAGAGTCCAAAGGGCAGGCTTGGCGTCCATGAGACCATTCTAACTATGGACCCCGACGGCTTTCTCCAGCAGGCCCTGATCTATCTCGCCGCCGGCATCGTCGCCGTGCCGCTCTTCAAGCGCCTCGGCCTCGGCGCCGTGCTCGGCTATCTCGTCGCCGGCATCGCGATCGGCCCCTGGGGCCTGCGCCTCATCGCCGATCCCGCGACCGTGCTGCGCTTCGCCGCGATCGGCGTGGTGCTGCTGCTCTTCCTGGTCGGCCTCGAGCTCAATCCTTCCCGCGTCTGGGCCCTGCGCCGCTCGATCTTCGGCCTCGGAACCGCGCAGATTGCCCTGTCGATACTCGTTGTTGCCGGATTGGCGATGCTGCTCGGGCAGCCGCTCGCGGTGGCGCTCATCGCCGGCATGGGCTTCGCGATGTCGTCGACCGCGATCGGCCTCGCCACGCTGAGCGAGAAGAACCTGCTGCCGACGCCGGGCGGGCAGGCGTCCTTCGCGGTGCTGCTCTTTCAGGACCTCGCGGTCATCCCGATCCTGCTGGTCGTCGGCCTGCTCGGCGGCGAGGCGCAGTCGTTCAGGTGGAGCGATGCGGCAAAGGCCGTCGGCTTCATCGTGGCGCTCATCGCCGTGGGCCGCCTCCTCGTGCGGCCGGCGCTGCGTTTCATGGCCGAGACGGGGCTGCGCGAGGTGTTCATCGCCTTCGCGCTGTTCCTCGTGCTCGGCGCGGCGCTGCTCTCGGAGCTGGTCGGACTGTCGATGGGACTCGGCGCGTTTCTCGCCGGCGTGATGCTCGCCGACAGCGAGTACCGCCACGAGCTCGAGATCGACATCGACCCGTTCAAGGGCCTGCTGCTCGGCCTGTTCTTCATGGCGGTCGGCATGTCGATCGACATGGGGCTTTTCGCCAGCGCGCCGCTGCTCGTCGTCGGCATCGCCCTCGCCGTCGTGGCGCTGAAGATCGCGCTCCTCTATGCGGTCGCCCGGCCGTTCTACTGCAGCACCAGCGATGCGGCGCTGTTCGCCGTGGCGCTCTCGCAGGCGGGCGAATTCGCCTTCGTCATCTTCGGCGCGGCGGCGAGCGTGCTGCCGGCGAACGTTGCGGCGCTGCTCAACGCCGCGGTCGCGCTGTCGATGCTCACCACGCCGTTCGTCATGATGGCCTACGAGCGCTTCGTGCAGCCGCGACTGGCGCGCGTGCGCGAGCAGCGCGCGCCTGATGTCATCGCCGAGGAGAACCCGGTGATCGTCGCCGGCTTCGGCCGCTTCGGCCAGGTCGCGGTGCGCGTGCTGCGCGCGCTCGGCATCGGCGCGACGGTCATCGACCACGATCCGGGGCAGATCGACACGGTGCGCCGCTTCGGCTGGAAAGCGTACTACGGCGACGCGACGCGGCTCGATCTCCTCGAGCAGGCGGGCGCCGCACGCGCACGCGTGCTGCTCGTCGCGCTCGACGATGCGGAGGCGGCGATGACCGCGGTGCAGCGCGTGCGCCGGCGCTTTCCCGCACTCGCCATCGTCGTCCGCGCACACGGCCGCACCGACGCTTACGAATACGCCGCGCTCGGCGTGCCGGCAGTGCGCGAGGTGGTCGGCTCGGCACTCGACGCCGCAGGCATGCTCCTGAGGACCCTGGGGATGGAAGAGGCGAGGGTCAAAACCATTCTCGAGCGCTTCCGCGAGTACGACGAGCGGCAGATCGTCGCGAACGCGCCGCATCGCCACGACGTGACCCGGCTGATCGCCGCGAGCGAGCAGGGGCGGCGCGATATCGCGCAGCTGCTCGCCGCCGAGGCGGCCTCAGCGCCGCAGGTTGACGGCGGCGATGCCGGCGCCGACCGCGAGCGCCGCCAGACCGAAGCGCCCGCTTAGCGGCTCGCCGAGGAAGATCACGCCGCAGGCGACGCCGAACATCGGCGTGAGGAACGAAAGCACCGAGAGCCGTGCCGCGTAGTAGCGCGTGAGCAGCCAGAACCAGGCGAGGTAGGTCGCGAACGCAACCACCGCGCCCTGGTAGGCGAGCGCCGCGGCCGCGCCGGCGCTCCAGCGCACGACGCCGGGCTCTCCCATGGCGGCCGAAGCGGCCGGCAGAAGCATGGCGGAGGCGCCTAGCTGGTAGAAAAGCGTCTTCGCGGCGCTCGCCTGCGCCAGCCGCGTCGCGCGGATGAGCACCGTGGTCGCCGCCCAGAGCACCGCGGCGATAACGCCGCACAGGTCGCCGGGCCAGGTGCTCTGCCGGCTCGCGAAGCCCTCGGAAAACGCGACGCCGATGCCGGCGAAGGCGAGCGCCACGCCCGCCCACTGCATCGTCGAGAGCCGCTCGCTCTTCACGAAGAAGTGCAGGCCGAGCGCGGTGAGCGCCGGCGCGAGATAGACGAACACCGACATGCGCGAGGCATTGGTATGGCCGAGACCTGCATAGATGAATACGAACTCGCCCGCGAACAGCACGCCCGCCACGAGGCCCGCGAGCGCCGTACCGTCGCGCTCGAAGAGCGCGAGGCCGCGCAGCCGGGTCCAGGCGAAGAGCAGCGCGGCTGCCAGGATCGAGCGGATCGCCGCCTGCATGACGAGCGAGACGTCGGCGGCGATCCATTTCACCGTCACCTGCTGGAACCCCCACAGCGCGGTGAGCGCCAGCATTATTGAATACGCGGCGGCGTCGAGCGATTTTCTTTCTTGCATGTTGGCGGCGATTTTGGCGTAGGATTCGGCCATGCCGCGCAAAGCGAAGAGCACGCGTTCGAAAAAGCGTCGCGCCCGGGGCGCCTTCGAGGAGAAGCTCGCCCCCGCAGCCGCGGCGCCGGCCGGCCGCGTGGTCGAGCGTCCCGACGGCTTCTACTGGGAAAAGGCGAAGGGCGAGAGCCACGGCCCGTACGCCTCGCTGGCCGAGGCGGAGGCCGACATGCTCGCCGACGGCGCGGCCGACGCGCTCGACGGCACCGAGACCCTGCAGGAAGCGGAGTCCGAGCTCGGCATCTCGGAATGGATCGACCCGGACACGGGTGGTCCCGCCGAGGACCACATCCCCCGCATCGAAGACCACTGAATCGGTTTTAAGAAGGCTTGACCGCGACCTGCGCGAGCAGCTCGTGCAGCGTGCTCGGCTCGACCGGCTTCGTAAGATGAAAATCGAAGCCCGCTTCGGTGGCACGGCGCCGGTCGGCTTCCTGTCCCCACCCCGTCAGCGCGACCAGCGTGAGCTGCGGCCCGTTGCGGCTGCGCAGCGCGCGCGCCACTTCGTAGCCGTTGGTACCCGGCATGCCGATGTCGAGGATCGCGACGCGCGGATGGAATTCCTCGCCGAGCTGCACCGCCGCCCGGCCGTCGTACGCGACGCGCACGTCGTGGCCGTAGAGCGCGAGGATGCGCTGCAGCGAGTCGGCGGCGTCGCGATTGTCGTCGGCGACGAGCACGCGTAGCGACGCCGCGGCGGACCGCGCGCTGTAGGGCGCCGGCCGCTGCGCCATCGCCGGCTGGCCGCGCGACAGCGGCAGGCGCACCACGACCTCGGTGCCCTGCCCGGAAGCGGGCGTGCGGATGTCGATCGAGCCTTCGTGCAGCTGCGTGATGCCGCGCACGAGCGTGAGGCCGACACCTTCCTCGCTGGGCGGCGGCACCGCGGTGCCGTTGTCCTCGATGGCGACCAGCACCGCGCCGCTTTCCACGCTCGCGCTCAGCTCGATCGAGCCGCGCGACTCCATGTGGCGCGCGGCGTTCTTGAGCAGCAGCGTGAAGACGTGCGAGAGGCGCGTCGCGTCCGCTTCCAGCACCACGCGCTCGCTCGGCAGCAGCACCGAGAGGTGATGGCCGGCGGCGTTGAGCGTCGGGCGGCTCGCCTCGAGCGCCATGTCGACGACGAATTCCAACGGCACGTATTCCTTCTTCAGCACGAAGCGGCCGCGCGCGATGCGCTCGATGTCGAGCAAGTCGTCGATCAGCCGCGACAGGTGGTCGATCTGGCGGTCGATCACCGTCTGGCTCCAGGCGACCTCGGGGTCCTGCGAGCCCTTGCGGCCGAGGATCGCCACCGCATTGCGGATCGGCGCGAGCGGATTGCGCAGCTCGTGCGCGAGCGTGGCGAGGAACTCGTCCTTCTGCTGGTCGGCCTGCTTGTAGGCGTGGATGTCGAGCGCGGTGGCGATCCAGCCGTCGCGCGCCGGGGTGAACACCGCGCTGACCCAGCGCCCGCGCAACCCCGGCAGGTCGACCAGGCGCTCGTAGCGCACCTGCTCGCCGGCCAGTACGCGCGCCACGTGCGGCTCGAGCTCGCGGGCTGTGCGCGCGCCGAGGACTTCCTCGAGCGTGCGGCCGACGATGTCCTCCGGGCGGCGGCCGACCCAGCGCGCGTAGGTGGGATTGACCCAAAGGTAGCGCCGCTCGCGGCTGCAATGCGCCGCCGCCGCCGGCATGGTGTCGGCGATAAGGCGCAGCTCCTCCGCTCCGGGCGCGTTGTTCTTCATGCGAAGGCCGAATGGTATCGAATGAGAGCGGTCGAGCTATATCCCGTTTTCAACTACAAGAACGCAATATCTCGTTCAGCGTGTCGGGGTCCACGGGCTTGGTGAGGTGATGATCGAATCCCGCGTCCGCGGCGCGCCTTCGGTCGCTCTCCTGCCCCCAGCCGGTCGCCGCGATGAGCGTGATCGCGGTACCGTGCGCTGCACGCAGCCGCTGCGCCGCCTCATAGCCGTTCACGAGCGGCATGCCGATGTCGAGGATCGCGACGCGTGGCCGGTATTCGCGCGCCAGCTCGAGCGCGCTCGCCCCGTCATAGGCGACGCGCACCTCGTGTCCGTGGAAGGCGAGCAGGCGCGCGAGCGTATCGGCGGCATCGCGGTTGTCGTCGGCGACCAGCACGCGAACGCCCTTGCCTGAGCTCTCTTCTTCCTCCGCTGCCGCAAGCTTCCCCGGTATCGTCTCCGTGACGGGCAGGCGAACCACGAAGCGGCTGCCCTTTCCCGGGCCGGCGCTCTGCGCGCTCACCGAGCCGCTGTGCAGCTCGACGATGCCGCGCACGAGCGCGAGCCCGATCCCGAGCCCGCCGCCCGCCTGCTCGGGCGAGCCGCGCTGCGAGAAAGGCTGGAACAGCTCGCCGGCCGCCTCGGGCGGAAAGCCGATGCCGGTGTCTTGCACCGCGACGACGACCCCATCGCCCTCGCGCTCCGCCGAAAGCGTGATCGCGCCGCCGGGCGGCGTGTACTTCGCGGCGTTGTTCAGCAGGTTGGCGAACACCTGCGCGAGGCGCGTCGCGTCGGCGTCGATCCACGCCTCGCCCGCAGCGAGGTGCACCGCGAGGCGGTGGCGCGCCGCGTCGATGTGCGGCCGGCTCGTCTCGAGGGCGAGCTCGATCACCGAGCCGAGCCTGGCCGGCCGACGGCGCAGCAGCAGCTTGCCGCTCGAGATGCGCGCGATGTCGAGCAGGTCGTCGATCAGGCGCGCCATCTGCTGCACCTGGCGCTCGATCACGCCGCGGCTCCATTCGCGGTCGGGCGCCGCCGTCGCGTCGCGGCTGAGGATCGCCACGGCGTTGCGGATCGGCGCGAGCGGATTGCGCAGCTCGTGCGCGAGCGTGGCGAGGAACTCGTCCTTGCGCCGGTTCGCCTCCGCGAGCGCCTCCTCGACCACCTTGCGCTCGTGGATGTCGTACACCACCGCGACCCAGCCGGTCGGCTTGCCTGCCTTTTCGGGGTCCTTCGTATTTGCGTCGTAAGTGGGCGAGTACACCGCGCCGACCCAGCGCCGCCCGAGTCCGGGATAGTCGGCGAGCCGCTCGTAGCGCGGCTGCTCGCCGCGCAGCACCGCGGCGATGTGCGGGCCAATCGCGTCGAGCACGCGAGCGCCGATGACCTCGGCAAGCGGCCGGCCGACGATGTCGTCGAAGCTGCGCGCCATCCACTGGCAATAGACGCGGTTCGCCCAGAGGATGCGAGTGTCGGCGGCGCAGCGCACGATCGCCGCGGACATCGTGTCGGTGACCAGCTGCAGCTCCTCCTCGACGCGCTTGCTCTCGGTCACGTCGACCGTGATCGAAGCGACGAAGCGCCGCCCGGCGGCGTCGCGCAGCGCGAACTTGGTGCTGTAGAGGCGCCGCTCGCCGCCCGGCTGCGGCAGCCCGAGCTCATAGGTGTGCGCGCGGTCGGTCTCGAGGACCTGGCGATCGTGCGCGACGATCCGGTCGGCGACCGGCGCGGCCAGCAGGTCGTGGTCGGTCCTGCCTTGCCATCGTGCGTTGCCGACCAGCGCCTGCGCGGCGCTGTTCATGTAAACGTAGCGGCCCGCATCGTCCTTGAGGAACACCGCGTTCGGCGTGTTGTCCATGAAGCCGCGAAAGCGCTGCTCGCTCTGCGCGAGGCCGGCGCGGTTGCGGCGCATGACCTCGGCGAGCGCCGCGATGAGCAGCGCGGAGACGAAATAGGCGAACAGCTCGACCCCCTGGCCGCTGCCCCGGTACACGAGCTTGCCCAGGGGAGGAATGAAGAGCAGCTCGGCGCCGAGCCAGCCGAGCGCCGCCGCGGCGAGCGCCGGGCCGAACCCGCCGAGCCAGCCGGCGACGATGACCGCGCCGAACAGCGTTATGTACGGGACACGCTCGGCCAGCCAGGGCGTGAGCAGCGCGCGCAGGCCGAGCGCGACCGCGACGGCGGCCAGGGCGACGAGGTAGGCGGACCAGCGGGCGCGCAAGGCGCCCTAGCTTAGGCGGCTTGCAGCTCGCGCCGCAAGCTGGCGCCCTGGCGCACCAGCTCGCGCTGCACGGCATCCACGGAAATTTTCCTCGGAGAAAGGCCGCGCTGCGCCGCGAGCGCCGCGCACACGCCCGCCGCCTGCCCGGTCGCCATGACGATCGGCATCACCCGGTAGGACGAATGCGCCTCGTGCGTCCCGGACATGCAGCGACCGGCGACCAGCAGCCCATCCACCCTGCGCGGCAGCAGGCAGCGCAGCGGGATATCGTACGCATCGCCGGGCGGCAGGCGCTTCAGCACCGTGCCGCTGCCTTTCGGATTGTGGATGTCGATCGGATACGCCCCGCGCGCCACCGCGTCGTCGAACTTGCGCGCCGCGAGCACGTCGTCGGCGTTGAGCTGGTAGTCGCCGAGGATGCGCCGCGTCTCGCGCACGCCGACCTGCACGCCGCTTTGCGCGACGTACGAAGCCTCGAACCCGGGCACGTAGCGGCGCAGGAACTCGGCGATCTGGCGCATCTGCCGCCGGCTCGCCCATTCCGCATAGCTCAGGTCCCACACCTCGGTGCCCAATACCCGGGTCACCCGGGTGCTGTTGACGCTCACCTCCTCCTCGTGCGGCGTGGCGAAGAACAGGATGTCCTCGCGTGGCAGCTGCAGCTCGCCCGCCGCGGTCGCCTCGCGCACCAGGTCCCATAGCCCATGCACGCCGCGCCACTGCTTCGGATGCCGCGCCACGTATTCCTCGAACGCCGCGCGCTGGAACTCGACCACGCGGAACATGAGCGTCATCGGCTGCACGAGGCCGTCGGCGCGGCCCACCTCGTAGGGCGCGCCGGCCTGCACTGCGGCATCGCCGTCCCCCGTGCAGTCCACCGTCACTCGCGCGCGCACGGCGAGCGGTCCCGACTTGGTTTCGAGCACGGCGCCCTCCACGCGCCCCGGGCTGCCGAGGACGCCGCTCGCGAACGAGTGGAAGAGGAAATGCACGCCCGCCTCGTCGAGCACCTCGAGCGCGATCAGCTTGAACCATTCCGGGTCGAACGGCACGACGTAGCCGGTGGCGAGCGACGGCTCGATGGCACCGCCGGCCCGCACAAGCTTTTCCAGCAGCGTCTTCAACGCGCCGGCGATGATCGGCTCGCCCGGCCCGTGGTCGGTCGGCAGCAGCGTGGTGGCGCCCTTCTTCTCCGGCGTCGGCATCGAAGTGTGGAACGACATGAGCGGCATGACGAGCGCGGCCGTGGCATTTCCGCCCAGGAATCCATACCGCTCCGCGAGGACCACTCGTGCTCCGGCCTGCGCCGCGCCGAGCGCCGCGCCGAGGCCGGCGGGCCCGCCGCCGAGGACGAGCACGTCGGTCTCCCCCGCCAGGATGGCGCGACGGGGAGGAAGCTCCACGGTCGAAGCGGCGTCAGGCCGCTTTAGGGAAGGCACCCCGCTTCTTCTCCTCGTCGAGCGCGGCGAGCAACAGCTGCATCGTTTGCCGCGCGCGCTCCTGCAGCGGCGGCACGGACTTCGAAAGCGTGGCGCGCATCGCGCGCCGGTTGTCCCACGAGTCGTCGAGGTGCGCGATCAGGCGCCCCGGGTTGACGAGCTGCAGCGGCGGCGCGGGCAGCTTCAGGTCCTCGAGGAAGCCACCCACCTTGCCGGCGTACGGCAGAGCGACGAACGGCACGCTTTGCATCGCGGCGAAGATCAGGAAGTGCAGGCGCATGCCGACGGCGAAGTCGAAGTGATCCATCAGCGAAAGGAGCTGCGCCGAGGTGTATTCGCCGTTCAGCACGCGCGCGCGCTGCGCGCGCAGCATCTGGGCGATCACCGCGTGGCTGTGCTGGCTGTCGAGCACCGAGCGCTCCATCGGCACGAACACGATGTCGGCGTCGAAGCGGTCAACCATGAAGTCGGCGGCATTGGCGAGCAGCCCGTGATAGACGCGCTCGTCGAGATCGGGGGCGGCGACGCCGGGCTCGCGCACCGACATGCCGATGATGCGCCGCCGGCCTTCCAGCCCTTCGTGCTTCAGCACGTTGCGCGGCAGCGGCTCGGGCTTGAGCAGCAGCGCGGGATCGGCGGTCACGACCACGTCGCGATGCACGCCCGCTTCCTCGAGCACCTGGCGCGCGCTCTTCTCGCGCACCGTGATGCCGGCCACGCCGTCGAGCGTTTCGCGCACCGCGGTCTGCACGACCGGATCCTTGAGCGGGCCGGCGCCGACGGCGAATACGAACACCGGCACGCCGCGCTCCTTGGCGACCTGCACCTCTCGCAGGTAGATACGCGCCTCGGCGTCGTACAGGATGCCGCCGCCGCCGAACACCAGCATGTCGAGGCGCTCGATCTCGGGAACGACCTCCGCGCGCGAGAGCTTGCGCACCGGAATGGCCCGCTCGACCTTGTGCCGGCGCTTCGTGTCCTCGGCGTTGCGCGAGAACACCGTGATCTCGACGTCGGGCAGCTCGCGGCGCAGCTGCTCGATGATCGACTTGAGGATTGCCTCGTCGCCGAGGTTCAGCCCGCCATAGGAGCCGGTGATGCCGATTTTCATGCCGGCCGTCGCCGCAATTTTCGGGCCGGCCGGCGCGCGGCAGGTAAGATGGCGCATGGCGAAGGAAGAAGCTCCCTTGAAGGAGGGCGCAGCGCAGACCGCCCATGATCTGAACAACCTCCTTCAGGTCATCATGGGGAGCCTCGAGCTGATCAAGCGGACGCGCGGCGAGGCGCCGCCGGCGACCGTCGAAGCGGCACTGCGCGCAACTCGCGAGGCGGCGGCCCTCGCCCAGCGGCTGCTCGCCTCGCTCAAGCGCCCGGAAGGCTGATCTACATCAGCTTCAGCTTCTCGAACTCCTGGCGGTCGATCAAGCCGTCGTGGTTCGTGTCGAGCTGGCGGAACGCCGATTCCTGCTTCTGCGCCTCCGGGGTCCCGACTCTCGCGGCCGCGCTCTGGCCCGCGGCGCTCGCCGAGCTGTTCTCCAGGAGCTGCGGGGCGCCCGAGCGCTCGGCAGGCATGTAGGAGCAGCCGGCAAGCCCGATACCGGCGAGCATGAGCACGAAAACGCTTGCCTTGAATTGACATGATTTGTCTCCTGTCCATAAGCCGGCGGAAAACGCCGGTTCGCGGCGTGCCGCAAGCCGTGTGCCCTGAGGCTAAGCGCCGCGGCGCGGCACGACCAGGTTGCCGACCGAGACCTGGACCGGCTCGTTCTTCTGGTTCAGCGTGGTCGTGCGGATCTTCACCATGCCCTGCTCCGGACGCGACTTGGACGGCCGCACCTCGAGCACCTCGATCTCCAGGTGCAGCTCGTCGCCCGGACGCACCGGGCGCGGCCAGCGGAATTCGTCGAACCCGGCGCCGATGATGCCGCCGGCGGGCTTGAGCTCGCTCTCGACGAGCAGGCGCATGGTCAGCGACGCGGTGTGCCAGCCGCTCGCCGCGAGCCCGCCGAAGAGCGAGCCGCGCGCGGCGTCCTCGTCCATATGGAAGGGCTGCGGATCGAACTCGGCCGCGAAGCGCTTCACCCGCTCGGCGTCGACGCGCAGACGTCCGGAGCCGAACTTCTGTCCGGCGGCGAAATCCTCGAGGAAGCGCTGCATCGGCGCATTATAAGATCGCGCCTCGGTGCGGCTTTCTCGCGACTACGACGTGCTGGTCCTCGGCGGCGGCAATGCCGCCCTGTGCGCCGCGCTCGAAGCTCGCCACGCGGGCGCGCGCGTCGCGCTCATCGAAGCGGCGCCGAAGGCGTTCCGCGGCGGCAACAGCCGCCACACCCGCAATCTGCGCTGCATGCACGACGCGCCCGCCGACGTCCTCACCGATGCCTATCCCGAGCAGGAATACTGGAACGACCTCGCCAAGGTGACCGGCGGCCAGACCGACGAGCGGCTCGCGCGCATGGCGATCCGCGGCAGCGGCGCCTGCCGCGACTGGATGAAGACGCACGGCGTGCGCTTCCAGCCCTCGCTCAGCGGCACGCTGCAGCTCTCGCGCACCAACGCGTTCTTCCTCGGCGGCGGCAAGGCGCTCGTCAATGCCTATTACGCTGCTGCCGAAGCGCGGGGCGTCGACGTCGCCTACGATACCGAGGCGCTCGACCTCCGCCTCGACGGCAGCCGCTTC
>CAYZFN010000058.1:0-9358 GCA_964477695.1 uncultured Enterobacteriaceae bacterium
AGCAGCGCGCCGCCAGCGAGCGCGATCACGCTCATGACAACTGGCCGGCTGAAACCGTGCCATACCGCCAGGCTGTAGGGAGGCGCCTCTGCTCCCAGCAGCGCGCGCACCGCGATGTCGAGCAGCGGCCCGATCGTGAGCGCCGGCAGAATTCCGACTGCGAGGCAGGCGAGCACGAGCAGCTCGATCGGCAAGCGCATCCAGCGCGGCGGCTCGTGCGGCGTGCGCGGCAAGCCCTGCGGCGCCGGACCAAAGAACACGCCGTGAATGAAACGCAGCGAATAAGCGACGCTGAAGATGCCCCAGAGCGTGGCGATGAAGGGCAGCGCGCGGTCGAGCGCCTGCACCGGCCCTTCGACCCGCAGCGATTCGGCGAAGAACATCTCCTTCGAGAGAAAGCCGTTCAGCAGCGGCACGCCCGCCATCGCCGCCGCGGCGACTGTTGCCGCCGTGGCCGTGATCGGCATGTAGCGGTAGAGGCCGTTCAGCCGCCGGATGTCGCGCGTGCCGGTCTCGTGATCGATGACCCCGGCGGCCATGAAAAGCGAGGCCTTGAAGGTCGCGTGGTTGAGGATATGGAAGACCGCGGCGACGGTGGCGAGCGGGCTGTTCAGCCCGAGGAGCACTGTGATCAGGCCAAGGTGGCTGATCGTCGAGTAGGCGAGCAGGCCTTTCAGGTCGTTCTGGAAGATCGCGATGTAGGCGCCGAGCACAAGCGTGACAAGGCCGGCGAGGCCGGCCGTCCACATCCAGGCATCGGTCCCGGCAAGCACGGGCCAAAGGCGTGCCATCAGGAATACGCCGAGCTTCACCATTGCCGCCGAGTGCAGGAAGGCGGACACCGGCGTCGGTGCCGCCATGGCGTGCGGCAGCCAGAAGTGGAACGGAAACTGCGCGCTCTTGGTGAGCGTTCCGGCGAGCACGAGCAGCAGCGCGGCAAGGTAGAGCGGATGGCTGCGGATGCGGTCGCCCGCGCGGAGCACGGTCTCCAGGTCGTAGCCGCCGGCGATGTGCCCGAGCACAAGCACGCCGGCAAAAAGCGCGAGGCCTCCCGCCGTGGTGACGATGAGCGACATGCGCGCGCCTTCCCGCGCCGCCGGATTCTGGTGCCAGTAGCCGATGAGAAGGAAAGAGAAGAAGCTGGTGAGCTCCCAGAAGAAGACAAGCTGCACGAGGTTGCCCGACAGCACCGCGCCGAGCATCGAGCCCATGAAGGCGAGCAGGAACGAGAAGAAGCGCGGCACCGGGTCGGACGGCGACATGTAGTAGCGCGCATAGAGCATGACCAGCGCGCCGATCCCGGTGACGAGCAGGACGAAGAGCCATGCGAAACCGTCCATGCGCAGCGTGAAATCGAGGCCGAAGGCGGGCAGCCAGGCCGCGCCGGCGCGAAGCACCTGACCGTTCGACATTTCAGGATAGACGCTCCAGGCGAGGGCGTGCGCCGCCACCGCGACGCCGCCCGCGAGCCATGCCTCGGCGTTGCGCGCGTTGGCCGGGAAAAACGCCGCGGCGAGGCTGCCGACAAAAGGCAGGGCGAGCAGGAGGACGACCAGCGCTTCGTGCGTCATGCGGCGAACGCGCCGGCGCTTAGCGCACTACGGCCACGGGAACGCGCGCCTGATCGAGGGCCCCGTCAGTAACGCTGCCAAGGATCAGGCGCGCCAAGCCGCGCTTCTCGCGCTCGCCGACGACCAGCAGCGTTCCCTTGCCGGGTCCAACCGCATCGAGTAGCTCTTCGAGTGGAATTCCAGCGCGAATCTGGATCGTCACCGGCCAGCCCGAGCGCCGCAACGCACCTGCGGCGGCGCGCGCCGCGCGCCGTGCCACCGCCCTTTGCTCTTGATTCAGCCTCGCCAGTTCCGCGCGCAGCTCGCCGCGGATGCCGGCCGGCAGGCGCCGCGTGCCTGGCGGGACGCGCAGCGGCTCGATCACGGTGACGAGCAGGATGCGCATGCCGCGCTGTCGTTCCAGTGTCGACGTGAAGCGCACGGCGCGCCAGGCACCCGGCGAACCATCGAACGCGAGCACCAGGCGGCGCAGCCTTTCGAGGGGGCTGCGCGCGACGACGACCGGAACCCGCGCACGCGCCACGACTTCGCGCGAGACGCTCCCGGCGAGCCAGCGCCGCAGCGCGCCATGGCCGCGCCAGCCGAGCACGATCGCCTGCGCCCCGAAGCGACGCGACTCGCTGAAGATAGCGTCGGCCGGCCGCTCATGCAGTGCGAATACGCTCGCCTCCGGCCACCGCTGTGCGAGCCGTCGCTGCACCGGTCCGGTCTCGGCGTAGAGTCGCCGCCGTCCCGCGGCGCCCAGGCCGAGGTCCATGGCGGAACGCTCGCCGAGCGCCACTACGCCACGCGCGCTGGAAGGCTCGGGCCATGGCAGCGCCAGCGCTGTTTGCACGGCGGCGAGCGCCGACGGCGAGCCATCGGCTGCGACGAGAATGCGGAAATCGCGGGGCATGGTGCGCGGAGGTTTCGCCGCTAGGGCATCAGTATCACAGGAACCGGGCTGCGCGAGCTTGCCATGTGCCGCTCCTTTCGCGTCGCCGTTGACGCAAGTGCGGCGCCGCGACCAAAATGCAGCGCCCATGGATGCGCTGCTGCTGTCCCGGCTCCAGTTCGCGTGGGTCATCGCGCTGCACATCCTGCTCCCCGCGTTTACGGTCGGCCTTGCCGCCTACATCGCGGTTCTGGAGGGCGTCTATTTCTTTACCGGCCGCGCGGTGTTCCTGCGCCTGTCGCGATTCTGGCTGCGCATTTTCGCGGTGTCGTTCGGCATGGGCGTGGCCTCGGGGATTGTCATGCCGTTCCAGTTCGGCACGAACTGGAGCCGCTACGCAGACGTCACCGCCGACGTGCTCGGGCCGCTCATGGCATACGAGGTCCTGATGGCGTTTTTCCTCGAAGCAGGGTTCCTCGGCGTGCTGCTGTTCGGCCGCGAGCGCGTGCCGCATTGGGTGCATTTCTTTGCCGCGGTAATGGTCGCGGCGGGGACGCTTCTTTCGACGTTCTGGATCCTCTCGGCAAATAGCTGGATGCAGACGCCGGCCGGGCACGCGATTGTCGACGGGCGTTTCGTTCCTGAGGACTGGCTGCGCGTCGTCTTCAACCCCTCGTTTCCCTACCGTCTGGTCCATACGACAATGGCGTTCTTCATTACGACCGCGCTCGTGGTGATCGGCGTGGCCGCCTATCACCTGCGGCGCGGCCGCCACGTCGAGGAAAACCTCGTCATGCAGAAGATGGGCCTCGGCCTGCTTGGCGTGCTCGTGCCGCTGCAGATCGTGGTCGGCGACCTCCACGGCCTCAACACCCTGGCGCATCAGCCGGCGAAGCTCGCCGCCATGGAAGCGAACTGGGAAACAAAGGCGCGCATGCCGCTGCTGCTATTCGCGTGGCCGGACGAGGACGCCGAGCGCAACCGCCTGGAGGTCGGCGTGCCGGTGCTCGGATCGATCATCCTCGGCCATGACGCGAACGCGGTGGTGCGCGGATTGAAAGACTGGAAAAGGGAAGACCGGCCGCCGGTGGCGATTCCGTTCTTTTCGTTCCGCCTCATGGTCGGCATCGGCGTGCTGATGCTGGCCCTGACGCTCGCGGGCCTCATGCTCTGGCGGCGCGATCGCCTGGCGAGCGCGCTGCTCTTCCAGCGCATATGCGTCCTCGCCGCCCCGCTCGGGTTCCTTGCCGTGCTCGCGGGCTGGGTCACAACCGAGGTGGGACGCCAGCCGTGGGTGGTGTACGGGTTGCTGCGAACGCGCGATGCGGTGACGCCGTCCCTCGGCACGAGCGACGTGGCGGTCTCGCTCCTGGTGTACGTCGTCGCCTACCTGCTGATCTTCGGCGGCGGGCTGTTCTTCATGGCCCGCCTGGTACGCCGCGGCTTCGAGACCGACGCGGAGCTCGAGCCGGGCGCTCCCCCGGCGACGCCGGCGCGGCCGCTTTCCGGCGCCACGCGCGCGCGATAGGAGCGGACATGGCACTCGACCTCGTTCCCCTGTGGGCGGCGATCCTCGCCTTCGGCGTGTTCATGTACGTGCTGCTCGACGGCTTCGACCTCGGCGTCGGCATTCTCTTTCCGTTCGCGCCCGATGCCGCGAGCCGCGATGCGATGATGAATTCCGTAGCGCCGATCTGGGACTTCAACGAAACCTGGCTGGTGCTCGGCGGCGTCGGACTGCTCGCCGCCTTTCCGCTCGCGTTCGCGATCGTGATTCCGGCAGTGTACTTCCCGATTCTCTTCATGCTGATCGGGCTGATCTTCCGCGGCGTCGCCTTCGAGTTCCGCCATCTCTCGCAGCGCCGCCATCACTGGGACCGCTCGTTCTTCGCCGGCTCGCTGCTGGCGACCTTCTCGCAGGGCATCGTGCTCGGCACCTTCGTGCAGGGCATCCCGGTCAACGGCCGCAACTATGCCGGCGGCGGCCTCGACTGGCTCACGCCGTTCGCGCTGCTCACCGGGGCAGGCCTTATCGCCGGCTACGGCCTGCTCGGCGCCTGCTGGCTCGTGCTGAAAACCGAGGGCGAGGTTCACGAGTGGGCGCGGCGCAAGGCGCGGCAATTGACGATCGGCGTCGCGGCCTTCGTCGCCATGGTCAGCGTATGGACGCCGTTCCTCCAGCCGCAGATCCGCGAACGGTGGTTCGGCGGCGAGCATCCGTTGTGGCTGTGGCCGGTTCCGCTCATCACGCTAGCCTTATTTGCGCTCCTCTGGCGCTCGCTCGCGCGCGGACGCCACTCGGCGCCGTTTTTTGCCGGGCTGGGAATTTTCGCGATGGCCTATCTCGGGCTCGCGATCAGCATCTTCCCGATGGTGGTGCCGTACAGCTTCGACCTATGGCAGGCGGCGGCGACGCCGCGCTCGCAGGCCTTTCTGGTCCTCGGCACGCTCTTCCTCTTGCCGATCATCCTCGGCTACACGGTGTGGTCCTATTGGGTGTTCCGCGGCAAGGTGCAGGCCGGCAGCGGTTATCACTGATCGGCTCGGGTTTACCGCCGGAGTTTGCGCAGAGCAGAGCCCTTGTGCATGGCGACATGATCGGTCTTGTCGCTGCGGATCTCGCCCGGCCTCGGAGTTCCAGGCGACGTGGTCGCCGACCTTGAAGCGGCCCGTCGTGCGTGCCGAAACCATCCGTCTGCGCGCCATGGGTCGCATTGGCAATGACCGTTCGAACCACTTGCCCATAGCGTAGTCCAACAATCAGTGAAGGTGTCCCTAGAGAAGAACGAAGTGCTCCTGCAGGCGCTGCTGCGCGAAGGCCATCAAGTGGCCCATGAGTGCGGCGGCGCGCTTGCCTGCGCGAGCTGCGTGGTCATCGTGCGCGAGGGCACGGAGCGCCTTAGCGCGCCGAGCGAGGACGAGCGGGACATCCTCGACAAGGCGTCTTTCTTCGAGGCCGGTGCGCGGCTCGCCTGCCAGGCTTCGGGCGAAGGCGAGCTTGCTGTCGAGATTCCGCGCGCCGACCTGTCGAGGCTCGCGGGCGCGGCGGGACTGCGGCCGGTGACGGTGACCGAGCGTGCCGCCCGGCATTTCGCAGTGCAGCTCGCGAAGCGCCCGAGCGCGGTCGGTGTGCGTCTCTCCGTAGAGCCCGCCGGCTGCTCTGGATTCCGGTATCGAGTCGATTTCGCCGAAGAGGAAACGGCCGACGACGCGATCTTCGAATGTGGCCGCATTCGGCTCCTCGTGGACGCGCCGAGCGTGCCCTATGTCCAGGGCGCAGCTATCGACGTAGTACCTGAAGGGCTTTCGCGCCGGGTGCGTTTTGAGAATCCCAACGCGCGCCAGACCTGCGGCTGCGGCGAAAGCTTCGCCGCATAAAAGAAGAGAGCCTCCCCAGCCACCGCTCGAGCATCCTCCGGCAGGCCAAAACGCCAAAGAATGAGCGCGCCGGCGAACCCGCAAATCAGCGCGACAGTGTTTAGAATCTGAGCGCTGAAAAGACCGATGACAGTCGCTTGGTGGGTCGTACTGGGATCGAACCAGTGGCCCCTGCTGTGTGAGAGCAGTGCTCTACCGCTGAGCTAACGACCCGGCCTGGACGGAGAATTCTAGATGATTTTCCGACAGCTTTTCGATCCGTCGTCGTCGACCTATACATACCTCCTCGCCGACGCCAACACGCGCGAGGCGCTGCTCATCGATCCCGTGTTCGAGCAGGCGCGCCGCGACGCCGCGCTCGTCAAGGAGCTCGGCCTGCGGCTCAGCGCCACGATCGAGACGCACGTGCACGCCGATCATGTCACCGGCGCGTGGCTCCTCAAGCACAAGCTCGGCAGTCGCATCGGCGTGCCGGCGGCGAGCGGCGCGCAAGGCGCCGACTTCATGGTGGCGGACGAGCCGGTGCGCTTCGGCGCGAGCTCGCTCGAGCCGCGCCACACCCCCGGCCACACCGGCGGCGATACGACGTACGTGCTCGACGATCGCTCGATGGCGTTCACCGGCGATGCGCTGCTCATCCGCGGCTGCGGCCGCACCGACTTCCAGAGCGGCGACGCGCGGCAGCTGTTCCGCTCGGTGCGCGAGCAGATCTTCTCGCTGCCCGACCGCTGCCTGCTCTACCCCGGCCACGACTATCGCGGCCTTACCGTCACCAGCGTCGGCGAGGAGAAGCTCTACAATCCGCGCCTCGGCGAGGCGATCGGCGAGGCCGACTTCGTCGGCTACATGCAGAATCTCGGCTTGCCTTATCCCGAGCAGATAGAAGTGGCGGTGCCCGCCAACCTGCGCTGCGGTCGTCCCGGGCAAATGATGGGCAGCGAGCCCGACTGGGCGCCGCTCAGCTACACGTTCGCCGGCATCTGGGAAGTCGACCCGCACTGGGTGGAAGAGCACCTGCGCGACGTGCAGATCGTCGACGTGCGCGAGCCCGCGGAATTCAGCGGCGCTCTCGGCCATGTGCCGGGTTCGCGCCTGGTTCCCCTCGCCCAGCTCGCCAGCCAAACCGGCACGTTGCAGAAAGAGAAGCCCATCGTCACCGTCTGCCGCTCGGGCGCGCGCTCCGCGCAGGCGACCGTCGTGCTCGGCAGGGCGGGCTTCGACAAGGTCGCGAATCTCGCCGGCGGCATGCTGCGCTGGCGCGAGCAACGCCTGGCCGTCGAGGGCGGCAGCGACTGATGGCGGTGCGTACGCGCTTCGCGCCGAGCCCCACCGGCTATCTGCACATCGGCGGCGCGCGCACCGCGCTCTTTTCGTGGGCGTACGCCAGGCGCCAGGGCGGCCAGTTCATCCTGCGCATCGAGGACACCGACCTCGAGCGCTCGACGCAGGCCTCGGTCGACGCGATCCTGGAAGGCCTGCAGTGGCTCGGCATCGACTGGGACGAAGGGCCGTTCTTCCAGATGCAGCGGCTGCCGCGCTACAAGGAAGTGGCGGAACAGCTCGTCGCCGGGGGGCACGCCTATTACGACTACATGTCTCGCGAGGATCTCGAGACCTTGCGCCAGCAACAGCTCGCCAAGGGCGAGAAGCCGCGCTACGACGGCCGCTGGCGGCCTGAACGCGGTCTCAAGCCTCCGCCGGGGGTGAAGCCGGTCGTGCGCTTCCGCACGCCCGAGCACGGCACGGTCGGATGGAACGACCTCGTCAAGGGGCCGATCGAATTTCCGAACGCCGAGCTCGACGATCTCGTGCTGCTGCGCGCGGACGGCGTGCCGACCTACAACTTCGGCGTCGTGGTCGACGACCTCGACATGGCGATCACGCACGTGATCCGCGGCGACGACCATGTCAACAACACGCCGCGCCAGATCCACATCTTCACCGCTCTCGATAAACCGCTGCCCCAGTTCGCCCATGTGCCAATGATCCTTGGCGCGGACGGCGAGCGGCTGTCCAAGCGCCACGGCGCGGTGAGCGTCATGCAGTACCGCGACGAAGGCTACCTGCCCGAGGCGCTGCTCAATTACCTGGCGCGCCTCGGCTGGTCGCACGGCGACGAAGAAATCTTCCCGCGGCAGCAGTTCGTGGCGTGGTTCGACCTCGCGCATGTGTCGCGCTCGGCCGCGCAGTTCAATCCCGAGAAGCTCGCCTGGCTGAACCAGCAATACATCAAGCAGGCGGACGACGCACGCCTTGCCGGCATGGTCGCCGTCGAGCTGCGCCGGCGCGGCGTGCAGCTCGCCGCTGGCCCGTCGCTCGACCAGGCGGTGCATTTGCTCAAGGAGCGCGCCAACTCCATCCTGCAGCTCGCCGACGAGGCGATGCTCTTCTACGAGGTCGAGGTGAATCCCGGCGTGCCCGACTGGGACGAGCCCGCCGAGCAGGCGCTGCGCACGCTCAGGGCGCGGCTCGCCACGATAGCGTGGGAGCGCGCCGCGATCGGCGCGGCGATCCGCGACGTCGCGAAGGCAAGCGGCCTCAAGATGCCGCAGCTCGCGATGCCGCTGCGCCGCGTGGTCACCGGCCGCACGCAGACGCCCTCGATCGATGCGGTGCTCGAGCTTATCGGCCGCGACACCGTGCTGCAGAGGCTCGCCGGCCACCTGGAAGAGGATTGAGGGAGGACTGAGACAATGAAGAAGACGCTGCGCTGGATATTCCTTTGCTTTCCCTTCGTGCCGGCGGCGCTCGCCGGCGTCGACCCGGGCAACTGGGAGTTCACCGTCGACGTGTCGATCTCGGAGAACAACAGCTCGAGCGGCCCGATCGTCAAGACGCGCTGCATCACCGAGGCGGAAGCGCGCGACCCGCAGAAGGTGCTCGCCGAGGCGAACAGCTCGGGCTGCGAGTTCTCCAACGCCAACGACACCGGAGCCGAGTACACCTTCTCGGTCGACTGCCGCGGCGGCAGCGTGCCGGTGCACGGCAGCGGGCGCGTGAGCTACACGGCGCAGACCATGCACGGCGTGATCGATCTCGTCGCCGAGCAGCCGAACCTGCGCATCACCACGCACTCGAAGCTCAGCGCGCGGCGCCTCGGTCCGTGCAATTCCTAGGCTGCTATAATTTCGCGCCTCGGTTGGGGGTATAGCTCAGCTGGGAGAGCGCTTGCATGGCATGCAAGAGGTCACCGGTTCGATCCCGGTTACCTCCACCAACCCAAGCTTCATGGCCGCACGGGTCCCCATCGTCTAGAGGCCTAGGACATCGCCCTTTCACGGCGGTAACCGGGGTTCGAATCCCCGTGGGGACGCCATCTTTATGCCGCACGCCTGATCCGCACCGTCGTCGAAGAGCGGCCCGAGGCGCGTGCGACCGTGCAGCCTATAGCCACCGTCGTCCTTCGGCATGAGCACCACCGGGCCATCGAGCAGCGCGCCGAGAGCCTGACGCGCGATCGAGGTCTCGCCTTCGAGCACTTCGCGCCACTGCTTGCAGCGGCTGCCGATCTCGCGTTCGAGCCGCTTGTCGGCAA
>CAYZFN010000059.1:0-11785 GCA_964477695.1 uncultured Enterobacteriaceae bacterium
GGGTCATGCTTTGTCTCCTTTCAGCGCGACACACTTTTCGGCATCGATGCGCACGTAGATCGGCTCGCCGACGCGCGTGCGCAGCGACGGATGGGCGCGCGATTGCAGGCGGCGTCCGCCGATCAGGACCTGGAAATCGACCGTCTCGCCCAAGAAGACCTTTTGATCGACGGTGCCCTCCCATACATTCTCGGCCTGCGGCCGAGCCTCGGAGAGATGGATATCCTCCGGCCGCACCGAGAGGGTGACCTCGTCGCCGGCGGCGAGGCCGTCGCCGCGCGCACGCACCTCCCCGAAGTCGCAGCTCACCCGATAGAAGCCCGCCGAGCTATCCGTGCTGCGCACCGTGGCGGGCACGAAGTTGGTGCTGCCGACGAAGTCGGCGACGAAAGGCGTGGCCGGCCGCTCATAGACCTCGCGCGGCGTGCCGATCTGCTCGATCCGCCCGCCGTTCATCACCGCGATGGCATGCGAGAGCGCGAGCGCCTCGCTCTGGTCGTGCGTCACGTACACGGTCGTGATGCCGAGCTCGCGCTGCAGGCGCTTCAGCTCGAAGCGCATGCGCTCGCGCAGCTTCGCGTCCAGATTGGAAAGCGGCTCGTCGAGCAGCAGCACGCGAGGTTCCATGACGAGCGCCCGCGCGAGCGCGAGGCGCTGCTGCTGGCCGCCCGAGAGCCGCGTCGCCTGGCGGCCGGCGAGATCCTCGAGCGCGACCACGTGCAGCACACGGGTCACCTTCTGCGCGAGCTCTTTTCTGGAGAAGCGCTTGCGGCCGACCCGCAGCGGAAACGCCGCGTTCTCGAACACCGTCATGTGCGGCCAGATGGCATAGGACTGGAAAACCATGCCCAGCCCGCGCTGGTTGGGCGGAACGAACACGCTCTGCGCCGCCGAGTAGAGGATTTCGCCCGCCACCGCGATCTCGCCCTTCTGCGGGCGCTCGAGGCCGGCGATCGAGCGCAGCGTGGTCGTCTTGCCGCAGCCGCTCGGGCCGAGCAGCGTGAAGAGCTTGCCCGGCGGCACCTCGAAGCTCACCTCGTGCGCGGCGCGGACCACCTGGCCGTGCTCGCCGTGGTATTCGGTGCACAGGCCCGAGACGGTGAGCATCAGATTTCCCGGATTCCGAAGCGCCGGCCGAGCCATTGGGCGGCCAGCACGAGCACGAACAGCCCGAGGATGAACATGACGCCGAGCGCCGAGAGCTCGACGTACTGGCCGTTTTCCCAGAGCTCCCAGATCACGATCGACAGCACCTCGTTGCCCGGGCTGTACAGCAGGATCGAGCTCGACAGCTCGCGTACCGAGACGATGACGATGTAGATCCAGCCTGCCATCAGGCCGGGCTTGAGGAGCGGCAGGATGACGCGGCGAAAGGTCGTGCCCCACGAGGCGCCGCTCATCGCCGCCGATTCCTCGAGCTCCTTGTGGATCTGCAGCATCGAGTTGGTGTTGTAGCGCAGGCCGTAGGGCATGAAGCGCGTCACGTAGGCGATGAGCATGATCCAGATCGTGCCGTACACGCCGATCGGCACGTAGAGGTAGAGCACCATGATCGACAGGCCGAGCACGATGCCGGGGAACACCATCGGCAGCGAGGCGACGTTGTCGAGCAGCCACCGCCCGGGGAGCTTCGTCTTCACCACGATCCAGCAGATCACCGAGGAGACGAGCATGATGAGCGTCGCGCTGCCGACGCCGAGCAGCACGCTGTTCCACACCGCGTCGCCGAGGCTCGGGTAGTCGAGCACGGTGCGATACGGATCGAGGGTCAGGCGCTTCAGCGCCGCGAGCGAAGGCACGGCGTAGAACGGCTGCAGCGAGGACCAGAGCAGCACGAGGAAGGGCAGGCCCACGATCAGAAGGAAATAGACCAGGAAGGTCGCGGTGGTGAGGTAGCGCCAGCGGCCGAGGTCGATGGTGCGCGGCCGGAAGCCCTTCCCCGTCACCGTCGCATAGCGGCTGCCGCGGCTGGAAAGCCGCGACTGGAAGTACACGCCGAAGCTCGTGATGAGGAGCAGCGTCACCGCGTAAGCCGAGGCGAGGCCGGTACGCGCCGGATAGCGATGCATCGCCTCGTAGATCGCCGACGTGAACACCTCGATGCCGACCGGCAGGCCGAGCAGCGCCGGTACTTCGAACGACTCGATCGCGCGCACGAAGAGAATGAGCAGCGTGGCGAACACCGCCGGCCAGACGAGCGGCAGCGTCACGCGGCGCGCGACCTGCAGCACCCCGGCGCCGCTCATCAGCGCCGATTCCTCGAGCGCCGGGTCCATGGCTCGGAACGCCGCGGTCATGAGGAGAAACGCCACCGGCGAGTAGTGCAGGCCGTCGACCCAGACCATGCCGCCGAGCGAATAGACGTTGATGAACACCGCGTCGGTGTCGAACGCCTTCTGCAGCGCGAGGTTGACGAGGCCGATCTTCGGGCTGCCGAGCAGGATCCACGCGACGGTGAAGAGGATTCCCGGGATGACGAGCGGGATCACCGAAAGCGCGAAGAACGGGCCTTTGAAAGGCGTGTTGGTGCGCTCGTTCATCCACGCGAGCAGCGTGCCGAGCACGAAGGCGACCGACGCGGCGCCGGTCGCGAACTTGAGCGAGTTCCAGAACAGGATCCAGGTCTCCGCCGAGCCGTACGCGGTGCTGTAGTTGCCAAGCGTGAACCGCGCGGCGCGCGCCGCGCTCTGCGGCGTGAGGAAGCTCTGCCAGACGAGGAAGCCGAGCGGCACCACGCCCAAGTACACGGTCAGCGCCACGCAAACGGCGATGACCAGCCATTTCGCGTCGAACGGCCGTTCGCTCGAGCCTAAACTTCTAATGGCGATGGTCGTGGTCGTGGTGATGCACCTGCCGGTGCTCGTGCGGCATGCGCGGGTCCTGCGTGAACACGAGCGACTTGATGGTCACCGGTACGGTACAGGACGGCATGCGGATCCGGCCGAGGTCGATGTAATCGAAGTCGCGCAGCGCGATGCCGTCGATCACCAGCAGCTCCGAGCCGATGCGCATGTCCTCCTTGAGGATGCCGCCCAACGTTTGCGCGATATCGCCGTCGAGGATCAGATAGAGAGGCTTGCCCTTCTCCAGCGTCGCCTTCAGGCCGAGGCATATTCCTTCGGCAAAGGCGTGGATGCGCTCGAACGAAGGCTCGCCGCGCCAGCGCAAGGCGAGCGCCACCTCAGCCGCGCCTTCTTCCAGGTCGAAGTCCTTGAAGTGCTGGCGAATGGCCGCCGCGAGCTTCTGCGCATCGACAGCGGCATGGAAATGCGCGCGCGGCTGCAGCACCTGGAGATTGCGCCGCGGCAGCAGCTCGCCCGGCTGCGACACGAATACGGTGTTGCCCGAGAGCTGCACGCTGTACTCGGACGCGCCGAAGGCCGTGGCGCGGATGCATTCGCCTGCCGGCAGCAGTTTCCACGGCAGCCGGTCAAGGCGCGCGCGCAGCGCGAGGCCAAGGCGACGGCCGAGGTCGCCGAAGTCGCGCTCCTCGCGGCCGTAGACGTATTCCCCGACGCCGCCCGAGAACATGACGCCGTCGATGCCTTGCAGCGTTGGCAGCGCGTCGGTAAGGTACAGCTCGTTTCCCGGCGACAGGATGGCCTGGATCAGCAGCTCGGCCATGATCGCGGCGACCTTATCCATTTGCTCGGACGTTACGGTATCGCCCAAACTCCAGGTGAACCCGGCTTTGCCGGCGAGAAGCTGGCCCTGCGGATCGAGGCGCGTGATGCGCCCCTCGCTGTCGGCGACGAGAAGGCGGCCGCCGATGTGGATCGCCGCGGTGCCGGCGACGCGGCCATGCTCGATCAGCGCGAGCTTGGTCGTGCCGCCGCCGATGTCGATGTTGAGCACATGCAGGTCCGCGTCGTGCGAGACCTTGGCGGCGCCCGAGCCGTAGGCGGCGAGCATCGCTTCCATGTGGTGGCCGGCGGCGGCGCAGACGAACTCGCCGCCGATCTCGGCGAGCAGCTCGCCGATCGCCTGCGCGTTCTCCTTGCGCAGCGCCTCGCCGGTGAGGATCACCGAGCCGGTGTCGATCTGGTCCGGATGCAGCCCCGCGCCGTGGTACGCGTCGTCGATGATGCGGCCGATCGCCTGCTCGTCGATGCGCACGTCGCTCTGGTAAGGCGTGAGCGCCACCGGCGACTGGTGCAGCGTCTCGCGCGCGACGACGAAGTAGCGGCTCGACAGGTCCTCGCCCAGCCGGCGCATGTGCAGGCGCGAGAAGATGACCTGCGTGCCGGCCGAGCCGATGTCGATGCCGACGCTCGTAAGACTGATGTGGTCCTGCTGCCAGATCGCGTTCTCTTCGAGCGGCCCCGCTGATGCCCTCATTTCATCATCATGATCGTGGTCGTGATCATGGTCGTGGTCGCTCTCGTCGTCGTGCACGTGGTCGTGCTCGGCGCCGTACAGGTGGTCGGCCAGCGTGTGGGGTTTCTTCTCTTTCGGATCACTCATGGAAAGCTTTGCGGCGCGCCGGCTGGTAGCCGAGCCGCGCGGAGACCGCCTGGGCGATGGCGATGACGGTCGGGACGGTGGTCTGCATGACCTTCTTGTTCATGCGCTGCACCGGCGCGGCGACGCCGAGCGCGGCGATCACGAGGCCGTTCTGGTTGCGCACCGGCGCGGCGATCGCGCGCAGGCCCGACTCGCTTTCCTCGTCGTCGATGGCGTAGTCGCGGGCTCTCACCTCCTCGAGCAGCGCGAGCACCGCGTCTCGCCGCGTCACCGTCTTCTCGGTGAAGCCGGTGAGACCGCGCTCGAGCGTTTCCTTGATGTAATCGGCCGGCTGGAAGGCGAGCAGCACCTTGCCGACCGCGGTGCAATGGAGCGGCGCGCGCGCGCCCACGGCCGCCGCCATGCGGATGGCGCGCCGGCTTTCCATCTCGTACACGTAGAGCACGCTGTAATGGTCGACGATGCCGAGCTGCACGGTCTCGCCGGTCTTCTCGAGCAGCTCGCGCAGGTGCGGCCGCGCCTCGTTCGCGACATCCATGCGCCGGCGCACCAGCGCGCCGAGCTCGAACAGCGCCACGCCGAGCCGATAGCGGCCGGTGTCGCGGTTCTGCTCGAGGAATCCCGCCGCGGTGAGCGTGCTGGCGAGGCGATGCACCGTGCTCTTAGCCAGCCGCAGGCGCTGCGCAAGCGTGGTGATGGCGATCTCGTCCTCGTCGCCCGAGAACGAGGTGAGCAGGCGAATCGAGTTCGCCACCGAGGAGAGCCGCGCCTTGGCAGGCTTGGCGGCCTGTTCCACTAGCGCAGCGCCGCCCTGCGGTACGCGGCGAGGATCACGGCGATGGTGCCCAGGCTGACGAGCGGCGCATAGACGGTGAAGGCTTGATCGAGCCGCGGCAGGCCGATGCGCGCGAGCCCGGCAACCGCGATCGCGAGGCACAGCGCGCCGATCGCAAGGCTCATCCAGCGCGAGGCGATAGCGGCCTTGCGATCCGCCTGCAGCACCAGGCGCGCAACCCACCAGCCGTTCAGCGCGTCGGTGAGCACCATGCCGAGCGTGAAGACGAGGCCGAGCGCGAGCGCGAACAGCCAGCCGGCCGCGGTCGCGCCGGTCAGCGAGAAGACGATCGCATGGCTAACGGTGTCGAACGAAAGGGCAAAGGCGGCGCCGACCGCGGCGATCATCGCCGGATGGCTCGTGCCGGCGAGCCTCTCGCTCACCCAGCGGCCGCGCAGCGCGACGGGCGTGACGGCTGCGCCGGGCGAAGCGCGCCAGACCATGACCAGGTTCGCGATGCCGAGCGCGAGCAGCACGCCGACCGAGATCGACGCGCCGAGCGGCTCGAGCCACTGCGGCGCCTCCCAGTCGCCGGCGAACCACGCCGCCGCGAGGCCGATCAGCGTGACGATGGCGCCGTGCCCGAGCGAGAAGTACAGGCCGGCCCAGCGTGCCACGCGTGGCGCGCTGCGCGCAGTCGAGCGCGCAAACCCGTCGATCGCCACGAGGTGATCGGGATCGAAGCCGTGCTTCACGCCAAGCGCGAATACCAGTGCCGTGAGTCCGAGCGCGTCGAGGGTGGTCGTCATTGCCTTCGCGGCGTCGATTGACGCCCGGCGCGATTCTATTGGTAAACTGGCCTGCGGCGGAACACCGTTCTTCCATACGGAACTCTCCCGGGCATGAGCACGAAGACGACCACGGCGGTCACGCACTACCACATCCAGAAGAAGCGCCGCGCCGAGTTCCTGGAGGATTGGCGCAAGAACCGCCGCAGCGTTGTGCAGCGCGAAGACGTGGTCCTCAGGCCGACCGCGCGCGGCATGCGCAGCGGCGTGTACATGGGCGCGGACGGCGACTCGCCGACGCGCACCCTCGATGCGCTGGTGCATGAGATCGATCCCGGCACGCTCACCACGATCCACCGCCATTCCTGGGACGCGCAGCTCTTCATCGTCGAAGGCGGCGGCTGGAGCGAGATCGACGGCAAGCGCTACGACTGGAAGCCCTGGGACGCGCTGCACATTCCCGCCTGGAGCTGGCACCGCCACGGCAACGAGGGCACGAAAACTGCCCGCTTCATGAGCTACTCGTCGGAGCCGATGCTCTGGACGCTCGGCATGGACGTGCTCGAAGACCGCGGCCACACGCCTTTTTCGCAGCTTCCCGCAGCGCCGCAAACGACGACCGGTCCGGACGGGGACGATCCCTATGCCCGTCGCTTGCGGCGCGTAGCGAACGAGCTGAACAAGAGGCGCTCCGGAAGGATCCACACGCCCTACGACGAGCAGGAGCTGCTCGCCACGCCGCGCGGCACGCGCACCAAGTTCCTCGTCGACCGGGCGATCGGCAGCCAGGCGTCCGGCATCACGCAGGTGATGATCCAGTTCGCGCCGGGCAAGACGCAGTCGCTGCATCGCCACCCCGGCGAGGCGTGGCTCTACGTCGTCGAAGGCTACGGCCACAGCTTCATGGGCACCGCGCCCGACCAGGGCGAGCATTACCGCTGGAAGAAGGGCGACCTCATCATCGTCGACCATTTCCTCTGGCACCAGCACTTCAACGACGATCCGAAGGGCGAGGCGCGGCTCGTGCGCGTGCACATGTTCGACTCGATCCTCGAGACCATGCGCGCGCTCACCGATCCGCTGGTGCTGTTCGAGGAGGCCGAGGACACGCTGCTCAGCGTGAAGGAGATCGCGCAGATCGAATGGCCGGACGACCAGCGGCCGGAGAGCTGATGCGCAACCTTTGTCGCCCCCGCGAAGGCGGGGATCCCGTCTTCTTCAAAAAATGGGGTTCCCGCCTTCGCGGGAACGACGAATTGGCGCTTCTTAAGAGTTTCCTGCGTTGATGGCTGCCGCGCCAACCCTTCCTCCAGGCGTTCTCTCGCTGCACGTCCTGCCCGCCGAGCACCACGACAAGGACTGGGACTCGATCATCGTGCCGGCCGGCGTCAAGGAGCGCCTGCTCGGCCAGGCGCTGCTCACGCTCAAGCACGGGCGCAAGCTCGCGCAACTCGCCGGGCTGCCGCACGGCCTGATCGTCCTGGCGGGACCGCCCGGCACGGGAAAGACCACCCTCGCCCGGGGTCTGGCCCAGGTTTCCGCCCTGGCCTTGGCGCGCGAGGGAGCCACGACGCTGGTCGAGGTGAATCCGCACGCCTTCCCGAGCGACATGCTGGGCGAGAGCCAGCGCAACATCATGCGCCTTCTTTCCGACACCATCCCGGAGATTGCGGCGCGGCGCCCGTTCACCGTGGTGCTGATCGACGAGGTGGAGAGCTTTGCCGTGCGGCGCAGCGCCGCGTCGTTCGAGACCAACCCGGTCGACGTGCACCGCGCGACCGATGCGGTGATGCTCGGCATCGACGAGGTGGCGCGCAAGCTGCCGCGCGTGCTGTTCGTCACCACGACCAACTTCATCGACGCGATCGACGAGGCGTTCCTGTCGCGCGCCGACCTGGTGATGCACTTCGCCCTGCCCGATCCGGGCACCATCGAGCGCATCCTGCACGATTCGCTGGCGGAGCTCGCGGTGCAGTTTCCCCCTCTTAAGCATTTGAACGAAGCAAGCTCCCAGATAAAAGAAATGGCCTCGATGTGCGCGGGCTGGAGCGGCCGGCAGGTGAGGAAGCTCGTCCTCGCCGCGCTTGCGCAGCGGCTCGAGGTTGCGAAGAATCCGGAGCTGCTCACCTTCGACGACCTGCGCGAAGCCGCCCGCAAGCGCGGCGGCGTGGAATGGGTCGGCGCGGCCGCGCCGACCTCGAAGGAGCTCCTCGGCACGGTGCCGAAGGAGCTGATGCACGACCACGACCACGGTCATACTCATAACTAGCTGGAGGAGGATGTCGATGAAGCGCTGGCTTTCGGTTTTTCTTCTTTTCTGGATCGCCCCCGGCCTGGCCCAGGATTTCTCGGGCAAGACGGTCACCATCGTCGTCGGCTACAAGACCGGCGGCGGCTACGACCGCACGGCCCGCCTGCTCGCCCGCTATCTGCCGAAGTACCTGCCGGGCAAGCCGAACGTCGTCGTGCAGAACATGCCGGGCGCGAACAGCCTGATTGCCGCCGACTACGTCTACAACGCGGCGAAGCCCGACGGCCTGACGATCGGCACATTCAACCGCAACCTGCCGATCGCGCAGCTCACGCGCGTGCAGGGCGTGAAGTACGACATGACCAAGTTCGCCTGGATCGGCTCGGCGGCGAGCGAGTCGACCATCCTCGCCATCCGCACCGACCTCCCCTACAGGACGCCGCAGGACCTGAAGAACGCGCCGAAGCCGGTGATCATCGGCGCCACCGGGCCGGGGGCGAACACCTACGACTTTCCGCTGCTGCTCAAGGACCTGCTCGGCTGGAACCTGAAGATCGTCAGCGGCTACTCGTCGAGCGCCGACATCATGCTCGCCGTCGAGCGCAAGGAGGCCGACGGCCGCGCCGGATCGCTCACCTCGATCCAGCCGTTCATGGACCGCAACCTCGTGCGGCCGATCGTGCGCGCGCGCGCCGTCGAGCCCGGCATCGAGAAGCTGCCGGTCGACGAGGACTTTGCGCCGAACCCGCGCGCCAAGGCCATCATGGCGCTGCGCTCCGCGCCGGAGGTGATCGGCCGGCCCTACGTGCTGCCGCCGAAGACGCCCGACGCCATCGTCAACGCCATGCGCACCGCATTCGCCAAGACGATCGACGATCCGCAGCTCAAGGCCGAGGCAACGAAGGCGAAGATGGACCTGAATTACGTCTCCGCCGACGAGGCGCTGAAGGTGATGCACGAGGTCCTGAACCAGCCGAAGGACATCGTCGACGAGTTCGCCAAGTACGTGAAGTTCGGCGAGTAGTCGGCCGGAGGCGGCCTCGTGCTCGCAGCGCTGCTCGACGGGCTGGTCCAGATCCTCGCCTGGAAGCCGCTCGTCTTCATGCTGATCGGCATCGTGGTCGGCTTCTGGGTCGGGCTGCTGCCGGGGCTGGGGGGCGCGACCACGCTCGCGCTCATGCTGCCCTTCATCTACGGCATGCAGCCGATCGAGGCGTTCGCCTTTCTCCTCGGCATGCACTCGGTGGTGGCGACGACCGGCGACATCACCTCGATCCTGTTCGGCGTGCCGGGCGAGGCGACGACCGCGGCGATCATCCTCGACGGCCACGCGATGGCGAAGAAGGGCGAAGCCGGCCGCGCGCTCGGCGCGGCGCTCACCAGCTCGCTCGTGGGCGCGATGATCGGCGCCTTCGCGCTCGCCGCGGCGGTGCCGATCGTGCGGCCGCTCGTGCTGACGTTCGGCTCGCCCGAGCTCTTCATGCTGGCGATCGTCGGCCTTGCCTTCATTGCCTCGCTCAGCGCCGAAGGCGCGCGCGGCATGCTGCGCGGCTTCACCGCCGGCGGCCTGGGACTGCTGATCTCGATGATCGGCCAGGACCCGCAGGCCGGTGTCGCGCGCTACACCTTCGACACGCTGTACCTATGGCAGGGACTCGACCTCGTGCCGGTGCTGGTGGGGCTCTTCGCCATCCCCGAGATCATCGACCTGGCGGTGCGCGGCACCTCCATCGCCGGCGAGGCGGCGGCCGCGGGCAACCTGAGCAAAGGCGCCCTCGAGGGCGTGAAGGACACGTTCCGCCATTTCGGGCTGACGATCCGCTGCAGCCTGATCGGCACCTTCATCGGCGTGATGCCCGGCCTCGGCGGCTCGGTGGCGCAATGGCTCGCCTACGGCCACGCGGCGCAGAGCGCGCGCACCTCGGAGGAGCGCAAGGGCTTCGGCCAGGGCGACGTGCGCGGCGTGCTCGGGCCCGGCTCGGCGTGCAACTCGAAGGAAGGCGGCGCGCTGATCCCGACCATCGCCTTCGGCGTGCCGGGCAGCACGGCGATGGCGATCCTGCTCGGCGGGTTTTTCATGCTCGGCCTGGTGCCCGGACCGGACATGCTGACGACGCACCTGTCGGTCACCTTCTCGATGGTGTGGACGATCGTGCTCGCCAACATCATCACCGTCGTCGTGTGCTTCCTGTTCCTCGATCGCCTCGCGCGCATCACCAACGTTCCCGCGCATCGCCTGATACCGGTGATTTTGGTGCTGGTCTTCATCGGCAGCTACACCTCGAACAACCAGTACGCCGACATCCTGGTCACGCTGATCTTCGGCGCGGTCGGCTACTTGATGACCAATGCCGGCTGGCCGCGCGCGCCGCTCGTGCTCGGCCTCGTGCTCGGCAAGATCGCCGAGAACTACCTCTACATCTCGGTCGCGCGCTACAACGCCGCGTGGCTCATGCGGCCCGTCGTGCTCGTCCTCTTCGCGCTCGCGGTGGTGGTCATCGCCTATCCGATCCTGCGCGCGCGGCAGATGGAACGGAAATCGCGGCTGGCGCGGAAGGCAGCCGATGCATAGCCGCTCCGCGCTCATCCTCTCGCTCGGCATCATGGCGGTGGCCGGCTATGCCGTGATCGGCGCCGTCGCCTGGCCGCTCAAGACGGCGCTCTTCCCGCTCGTCATCTCGCTGCCGCTCTTCTGCCTGGCGAGCCTCGAGGCGATCCTCGTCTGGCGCGACGGCGCGCGCTTCGTCCAGACCAAGGACTTCCAGCGCCCGCCGGAGGAAGTGCCGGCGAGCATCGCCGGCCCGCGCTCGCTGCGCGCGGTCGCCTGGATCGTCGGCTTCTTCCTCGCCATCGGCCTGGTCGGCTTCCTCGTCGCGGTGCCGGTGTTCCTGCTCGCCTATCTCAAGCTCGAGGCTCGCGAGCGCTGGGTCTTCTCGATCGTCTTCACCGCCGTGGTGGCGGGCGCGTTCTACGGCCTCTTCGACCAGCTTCTGCACCTGCCTTTCGGCAACGGGCTCGTGCTTTCGTGGTTCTTCCCCGGCTAGCCTTTTCTCTGGTGCTGCTCGTCGCGGCCACGGCTGCGATGGCCGAGTATCCGTCTCGCCCGGTGCGCATGATCGTGCCCAACCCGCCCGGCGGCGCGACCGACACGCTGGCGCGCCTCATCGCGCCGAGCCTCGGCACGGCCCTCGGCCAGCCGGTGGTGGTCGACAACCGGCCGGGCTCGAACGGCAACATCGCGATGGAGCTCGCGGCGAAGGCCGAGCCCGACGGCTACACGATCCTGCTGGCCGCCGACGCGCAGATCGTCATCGGGCCGCATCTCTACGAGAAGATGCCGCTCGACACGCTGCGCGACCTCGCGCCGGTCGCCTCGCTCGTCAATACGCAGATGATGCTCGTCGTGCGGCCGGAGCTGCCGGTGAGCACGCTGCAGGAATTCATCGCGTATGCAAAGAAGGCCAATCCCACGCTCGCCTACGCGTCGATCGGCAACGGCAGCCAGCA
>CAYZFN010000060.1:0-21800 GCA_964477695.1 uncultured Enterobacteriaceae bacterium
CCATGGCACGACCATGGGCGGCGCGATCGTCGAGTCCGGCAAGTTCGACTGGGGGAACGGCAAGTTCCCCGAGTTCACCTCGCCCTCGCCCGGCTACCACGGCGTCATCTTCCACGAGACCTTCGGCGACTTCGGCTACACCATGAAGGCGCGGATGGAGATCATGCGCACGTTCGGCCCGGCGCTTTCGCCGCTCAACGCCTGGCTCCTGCTGCAAGGGCTGGAATCGCTGCACGTGCGCATGGACCGCCATTGCGCTAATGCGCTCGCCGTAGCGAAATTCCTCGAGCGGCATCCGCGCGTGGCGTGGGTCAACTATCCGGGCCTGGCGGACAGCAAGTACCACGCGCTCGCGAACAAGTACCTGCCCAAAGGCGCCTCCGGGCTGCTCAATTTCGGAGTGAAAGGCGGCGCCAGGGCCGGCGAGCGCTTCATCGAGGCGGCGCAATTCATGAGCCATCTCGCCAACATCGGCGACGCGAAGACGCTGATCATCCATCCCGCGTCGACCACGCATCGGCAGATGGACGAAGCCGACCAACGCAAGGCGGGCGTCACGCCCGACATGATCCGCGTGTCGGTCGGCATCGAAACGCTGGACGATATCCTCTGGGACATCGACCAGGCATTGGCGGCTTCTGCCGGGGCATGATCAGCTACCAGATCATCGAGCACGGCAAACCGCTGCAGAAGGTGCTCGCCTCGACGCCGGAGCCCAAGGGAGCCGAAGTGCTCGTGCGCGTCACGCGCGCCGGCGTGTGCCACTCCGACCTGCACATCTGGGACGGCTACTTCGACCTCGGCGGCGGCAAGCGCTTTTATGTGAAGGAGCGCGGCTGCGTTCCGCCTTTCACGCTCGGCCATGAGCCGCTGGGCGTCGTCGCGGCGCTCGGGCCGAAGGCGAAGGGCGTGAGAGTCGGCCAGAAGCGGCTGGTCTATCCCTGGATCGGCTGCGGCAAGTGCGCCGTGTGCAAGGCGGGGCAGGACAACTACTGCGTCTCGGGCTCGCGCTTCCTCGGGGTCAACCGGGCGGGAGCCTACAGCACGCATGTGCTCGTGCCGGATGCGAAGTACCTGCTTGACACGACGGGCATCGACGACTCGTTCGCCGCCACGCTTGCCTGCTCGGCCCTGACGGCGTACAGCGCGGCCGCGAAGCTCGCTGAGGCGGCGCCGAAGGACGAGGTTGCGGTGCTCGGCTGCGGCGGGCTCGGGCTCATCGCGCTTTCGGTCCTGCGGGCGCGCGGGGTCAGGAGTGTCGTGGCCTGCGATATCGACGAAGCGAAGCTTGCGGTCGCCGCCAAGCTGGGCGCAACACGCACCTTGAACACACGAAACGATGGGGAAAAGCTGAGCGGGATGGCCGGCGTGCTCGACTTCGTAGGCAGTCCCGCCACCGCTGCGCTCGGCATCGCGGGGCTGCGCAAAGGCGGCCGGTACGTCATTTGCGGGCTCTACGGCGGCGAGCTGGTGCACCCTCTGCCGCCGATCGCACAGCGCGCGATCGGCATCATCGGCTCGTATGTCGGCAGCCTGCAGGAGCTGAAGGAAGTCGTCGCCCTCGCGAAGCGGCGCAAACTGAAGCCTTTGCCGGTGGAGACGCGGCCGGCAGCGCAAGCGAACGCGGCGCTCGAGGATCTCAAGGCCGGCCGAGTGGTCGGCCGCGTGGTGCTGGACTTCGAAACGGTGGAAGCATGAACGATCGCAGCAGGACGGCCGATTTTCAGGCGCAGGCGCGCGCAGCAAGCACGCCGTTCTCCTGGCAAAACCCTTATGCCTGGCCGAGGAAGCCGCTGCTCGCCCGGAACGTGGTCTCGACTTCGCAGCCGCTCGCCGCGCAGGCCGGGCTGCAGATGCTGGCCGACGGCGGCAGCGCCGTGGACGCGATCCTCGCGACCGCGATCACGCTGACGCTCGTCGAGCCGGTCTCGAACGGCATCGGCTCCGACGCCTATGCGATCGTCTGGGACGGCCGCCGCCTGCACGGCCTGAATGCCTCGGGTCGCTCGCCGGAAGCGTGGACGCGCGAATACTTCGCCAAGTACAAGACCATGCCGGTGCGCGGCTGGGACACCGTCACGGTGCCGGGCTGCGTCGCCGCGTGGACGGAGCTGCACGCGAAGTGGGGCAGGCTGCCTTTCCGGAAGCTCTTCGAGCGCGCGATTTCCTATGGCCGCGACGGCTTCCTCGTCTCGCCGACGATCGCCGGCCAATGGCAGAAGCAGGTGGCCGAGCTGAAGAACCAGCCCGGCTTCGCGCAAGCGTTCCTGCCCGGCGGTCGCGCACCGAATGCCGGCGAGCGCTTCAAGTTTCCGGCGCACGCGCGGGCACTGGAGAGGATCGCGGCGACCAAGGGAAAGGCGTTTTACAAGGGCGAATACGCCGAGAAGCTGGCGGCGCACGCCCGGAAGAACGGCGGCGTGATGCGCGCCGCCGACCTCGCCGTCAACAAGCCCGACTGGGTGAAGCCGCTCGAGATGGACTATCGCGGCTACACGCTGCACGAGATCCCGCCCAACGGCCAGGGCATCGTCGCCCTCATGGCGCTCGGCATGCTCGAGCACTTCGACGTGCGCTCGCTTGCGGTGGACGGCGCCGACAGCGTCCACCTGCAGATCGAAGCGATGAAGCTCGCTTTCGCCGACGCGCGGCGCTATGTCGCCGATATCGACCACATGGTCGCCGTGCGCTGCGAGCACCTGCTCGACCAGGATTATCTGAAGAGCCGCGCCAGGCTGATCGACATGAGGCGCGCCCAGGATTTCGGCCACGGCAGGCCGCCGCAGAGCGGCACCGTCTACCTCACGGCGGCCGATGCATCCGGCATGATGGTGTCGTTCATCCAGTCGAACTACATGGGATTCGGCTCGGGCGTCGTCGTGGACGGCATATCGCTGCAGAACCGCGGCGGCACGTTCGTCCTGGAGCCGGAACATCCAAACTGCGTCGGTCCGCGCAAGCGGCCCTACCAGACCATCATCCCCGGCTTCGTGACCCGGCAGGGCAAGCCGGTGATGAGCTTTGGCGTCATGGGCGGCACCATGCAGCCCCAGGGCCATGCGCAGGTCATGGTGCGCATCGCCGACTATGGGCAGAGCCCGCAGGCGGCGTGCGACGGTCCGCGCTTCCGCGTGGTGCAGGGGCTCGACGTGAGCGTCGAAGAAGGCCGCTTCCCCTCCGACACGCTCGAGGAGCTGGTACGGCGCGGCCATCGCATCGTGAACATCGACGACTACAACCAGTTCGGGGCGGGGCAGCTCGTCTGGAAGCTGGACGGCGGCTACTTCGTCGCCAGCGATCCGCGTCGCGACGGACAAGCGGTCGGCTTCTAACCATGCTCAGGATCTGGGGTCGAACCAACTCGGTCAACGTGAAGAAAGCGCTCTGGGCGGCCGAGGAGCTCGGCCTGCGCTACGAGCGAATCGACGCCGGCATGGAGCATGGCGTAACCAAGACTCCCGGGTACATGCGGATGAACCCGAACTCTCTCGTGCCGACGATCGAGGACGATGGCTTCGTGCTGTGGGAGTCGCACACTATCGTGCGTTACCTCTGCGCGAAGCATGCGGCCGGCACGCTGTGGCCGACCGATTTGCGGGCGCGCGCGGATGCCGAGCGCTGGATGGATTGGGCCTTCGCCTTCCAGCGGGCAATGCGCGATGTGTTCTGGGGCCTCATCCGCACGCCGGCGGAAAAGCGCGACGTGAAGGCGATCGAGGCGGGGCGCGACCAGGCCGCGAAGCTGCTGCCGGTGCTCGAGCAGAACCTGGTGAACAAGCGCTATCTCACCGGCAGCGCATTCACCATGGGCGACATTCCGATCGGCTGCGAGCTGCAGCGCTGGATGCGCGTGCCGATCGAGCGGCCGCGCTTCCCTGCCGTGGAGGCCTGGTTCGAGCGGCTGCGAGAGCGCCCGGCCTACCGCAACCTCGTCGATATTCCGTTGTCCTGAGCGGTTACGGCCGCTGCGCGAGCAGCGTGGTATCGCGCACCGTGCGGTCGCTCGATGCAAGCTGGCGCGCACGGCCGTAGAACTGCTTCAGGTCGCCATGGCTCTCGGCGAGCAGGCGCTCGAAGCCGGGCACCATCTCGGTGTACAGCGCGATCGAGGCGAGGAACGCGTTGTTCGGTGCGGCGGGCACCGCGCCGGGAAACTCGGCGCGCAAGCGATCGAACTCGGCGCGCTTTTTCTCGCGCATCTCTTCCTTCGACGCGCCCGACGCATAAATGGCGGCGAGCCGCGCGCGCGTCGCCTTCACGCGGTCGGCAAACACCCGCTTTCGCGCCTGCGCCGCATGGAAAGCCTCGAGCTCCGAAGTCCGCCCTTCGCTCTCCAGCCAGCGCCGGACTCCTTCGTCCTCGACCACCACGGCAAAGGACTCGTTGAACGTCGTATCTCCCTTGGCGTACACCATCTGGTGTGCAAGCTCGTGGAACACCAGGCGCGCCACCTGCGCATCGGGGTAACGGATGAACGTCGACAGCAAGGGATCGTTGAACCAGCCGAGCGTCGAGTAGGCGAGCACGCCGCCGAGGTAGACATCGAGCCCCTCGCGCTTCAGCTTCGCCGCTTCGTCGCGCGCCGCGCCCTCGGCAAAGAATCCGCGGTAAGGCACGCAGCCGGTGAACGGAAAGCACGCCCGCTTTGGCTCGACCGAGAACTCCGGCGCCGCGAACACGTTCCAGACGACGAACGGCCGGCCGAGATCCGCGTACGACATGTAGCTGCCGTTGTCCGGCAGCCCAAGCTCGCGCGAAGCGAACTCGCGGATGCGCTGCGCCGTTTGCAGGCGCTGGCGCAGGTCGGCGGGCGTGGCCGGGTCTCCGAGCCAGGCGTCCAGAGGCCGCGCCGCGCCTATGAGGTTCAACTGACCGCCGATCGCCTGCGTGTAATACGAGAGCGTCTCGCATCCGGAGCAGAAGAGCAGCGCCGCAAGCGCGAGGACCAGCCTCATGCGAAGCGCTCCGTGAGCAGAAATCGCTGCACGAGGCCGGCCACCTCGCGCGAGAACGCGAGCGTGCTATGGCCCTGGCGGACGAGCGCCTGGTCCCGCATTCCGTCCACCGTCGTTTCGGCTACGCAAACCACACCGTCATTGTGGCCCGGCAGTCGCCCGAGCAGCCGTCCGAGGCCGAGCGGCAGCGTGCCCGATATCACGCCGAGCGCTTCCGGCCGCCGCCACGCGGCAGCGCGCGCGCCCCACCGCAAGCGGCTCGCGCCGAGCAGCCACCGGCCTGCGGCATGCCGTGCGAGGCGGCGGCCGGCGAGCGAGCCGCGCACCGGGGAACCGAGCAGCACCACGCGCCCCGCGACGACGCTCGGAAATGCGCTCAGCATATCGAACACCAGCACGCCACCGAGGCTATGGCCGACGAAATGCGGCTCTTCGCTCGCGCGTCCGGCGCCGGCGAAGCGCGCCAGCCGCTCGACGTTCTCCTCGAGCGGCGCACGGCCGTAATAGGAGAAGACCCTCGGCGCGAAGCCGGCGTGCCGCAGGCGTGCGGCGACCAGCGCCATGCCGGCGGCCGGCACCCAGAGCCCTGAAACGAGGACCACCTCGCGCACTGTCCGCGCTCACTTGGCTTTCGCCGGGCGTACCGCGTCGAGCAGAGCCTGTGCGCGGTGCGCGACCGGGTAATCGATCATCTGGCCGTCGACCTGGATCGCGGCCGCGCCGCGCGCCTCGGCCTCGCGAAATGCGTCGACGATGCGCTCGGCGGCGGCAATCTCCGCCGCGGAGGGCAGATAGGCGGCGTTGACCGCGGCAATCTGGTCCGGATGCACGCACAGGCGTCCCTGGAAGCCGCCGCGCCGGCTGCGCTCGAGCGCGCGCGCGAACGCCTCGCTCTCCTTGAAATGGAACCAAGGACTGTCGATCGGGTTTTCCATTCCCGCGGCGCGTGAAGCGAGCACGAGCCGCGAGCGCGCGTCGGCCAGCTCGCTTTCCTCGAGCGTCGGCGACAGGCCGAGGTCGTTCGCATAATCGGCCGCGCCGAACGCGACGCGCTTTACGCGCCACGGCGATCGGTAGGAGCGCAGGCTGCGCGCCTGGAGGATGCGGTCGATGCGCTGCAGGCCGCTCGCCGTTTCGATGATCGGCATGAGATCGAGCGAGCCTTCCGAGAGGCCGTGCTCGCGCTCCAGGCTCGCGACCAGCCAGTCGATGGCGTGCAGCTCGGCGGCGCTCTCGACCTTCGGCAGCACCAGGCCGTCCAATCCGGGAGCGACGGTCTCGACGAGATCGCGGTAACAGAAGGGCGTCGACGCGGCATTGACGCGCACATAAGCCCGGCAGCGCCGCGGACGCCCGAGCGCCTGCGCCACGGGTCGCCGCGTGGCGGCCTTGTCCGCGACGCCGACCGAATCCTCGAGATCGAGGATTACCGCGTCGGCCTCGAGCGTCAGCGCCTTCTCCACGCGCCGCGGCACGTTTCCCGGAGCAAAAAGAAAAGACCGGTTCACTTGAGGAGAATTCTCTCGTTCCAATTCACATAGGGCTGCAGCGAGACTTCATCGTGCAGCTGGGCAGGCCACAGCACCCGGCGGCGACCATGCTGGATCTGGATCACGGCCGGCTTCATGCCGATCTGCTCTCCGGTGCCGGCGACCCGGTAAGGCCCGAGCACGGTCGGCGTCTCGAGACGCGTCATCGCCTCGCGCACCTTTTCCTGCTCCAGGGACCCCGCCTGCACGACCGCCCGGGCGAGCACGCTCGCCGCCGTATAGCCTTCGGCGGCTGCAGCGTCAGGCGGCTTGCCCCAGCGCGCCACGTAAGCCTTGACGAAGTCGCCATTGTACGGCGTGGGCAGGGCCGGATCGTAGTCGAGCGAGCCGAGCGCGAGCTCGGCATCCTGGCCCACCCTGGCGATGAAACGCGGATCGCCGGCGCTGCGCGTGAAGAAGAAGCGCGGCGCATAGTTCGCACGCTTCATGGCGATGACCATGTCGGCGCCATCGCGCACTTCGCCGAAGGCGATCCACGCGTCGAAGCTCGCTGCCCGCGCCTTAGCCACGAGCGGGGCGAAGTCGTCGCTGCCCGAGTAAGTCTGCACGTCCGGCGCCGTGAATCCCATCTTCAGCGCGCGCTCGCGTGTCGCTTCGCCCATCTCGACCGATGCGCTGTCGCTGCGCGCGAGAATGTAGAGCGAACGGCACCCGGCCTCGTGCGCCAAGTCGAGCGCGCCTTCGCCATAAGACGAGTACGGCGCGAGCGTCTGGAAGACGTAGCGCTGCGGCCGCTTATACACCCTCGCGGAGGCGCCGCCGCCGTTCGCCATGACGCGCCGGCTGCGCTCGGCCTCTGCCCCCGCCACGAGCGTCGCCGCAGAGCCGTACGGCCCGATGAGCAGGCTCGCGCCGCCGTCGATCAGCTCCGTGTAGGCCGGTCCCGCGCGCGCGGCTTCCGAATGATCGTCGAGCATGCGCAGCTCGACCTGGCGTCCGAGCAGCCCGCCGGCGGCGTTGATTTCCTCCTGCCAGACGACCAGCCCGTTGCCATAGCCCTCGGCAAGCTCGGCCTGCGAGCCGGTCTGCGAGACTACCGCGCCGACGACGACCGGCGGCTCCTCGGCATGAGCGCCGCCCAGCGTTGCGGCGACGGCAAATGCCGCGGCAATGTAAGACAATCCGTTCAAAGATGACTCTGCAAAGGCTGCTGGGCGACATTGTAGGGGCCGCCCATGTTCTTACCCGGGACAGCGATACCGAGCCCTACTTCACCGACTGGCGCCGTCAGTATTCGGCGCGTGCCGAAGCCGTGGTGCGCCCGGGGAGCGCCGCCGAGGTCGCCGAGATCGTGCGCCTGTGTGCGCGCGAGCAGGTCGGCATCGTGCCGCAGGGCGGCAATACCGGGCTGTGCGGCGGCTCGGTGCCGACCGGGCGCAGCCGCGAGATCGTCCTCGCGCTCGGGCGGATGCGGCGCATCCGCGAGCTCGATGCGCTGAACGACACGGTCACGGTCGAAGCCGGCTGTGTGCTGGCCGATGTGCAGCGCGCGGCCGACGAGGCCGGCAAGCTGTTCCCGGTTTCGCTCGCCGCCGAAGGAAGCTGCCAGATCGGCGGCAACCTGTCGACCAACGCGGGCGGCGTAAATGTGCTGCGCTACGGCAGCGCGCGCGACCAGGTGCTCGGCCTGGAAGTCGTGCTGCCCGACGGCCGCATCTGGAACGGCCTGCGCGCTCTGCGCAAGGACAACACCGGCTACGACCTGAAACAGCTGTTCCTCGGCGCCGAGGGCACGCTCGGCGTCATCACCGCAGCGGTGCTGCGCTTGCATCCCAGGCCGAGCGCAAGCGTGACGGCCTGGGCAACGCTCGACCATCCGCAGGCCGCCGTCGAGCTGCTCGGCCTACTGCATGAGCGGCTCGGCGATCGCATCAGCGCTTTCGAGCTCGTTTCGCAAAGCTGCCTCGATGCCGTGCTCGCCCATTCGCCCGACATCCAGCCGCCGCTGGCCGCTCGCCATCCGTGGTACGTCCTTGCCGAGCTCGCCGACAGCGGCGCCCAGGCGCCGCTGTCCGAGCGCGTCGAGACGGCGCTCGCCGACGCCGCGCAGCGCGGCGTGCTCCTCGACGTGGTGCTCGCGCAAAGCGTCGAGCAGGCGCGCGCGCTGTGGCGCATCCGCGAGACGATCCCCGAAGCGCAGTTCACCAACGTGAAGCACGATGTTGCCGTGGCGGTCTCGCGCACCCCGCGGCTCATCGAGCTCACCGGCGAGCGGCTGCGCCGCCGCTTTCCGCAGGTCGAGATCTTTGCCTTCGGCCATGTCGGCGACGGCAATATCCACTACAACGTCGGCCCGCCCGCGCTGCTCGCACAGCGTGCCGAGGTGAACCGCATCGTGTACGACGTGGTCGCCGAGCTCGGCGGCTCGATCTCGGCCGAGCACGGCCTGGGGCAGCTCAAACGCGAGGAAATCCGCGCGCACAAGGACGCGCTCGAGCTCGAGCTGATGCATCGGATCAAGCACTCGCTCGATCCTCACGGCATCATGAATCCGGGGAAAGTCCTCTAGCGCTCGCGCACCAGGGTCAGGGGGCGCGAGCTTGTACCCTGCTCCACCCGGCCGACGATGCGCTCGCCTTCGACGCGGCCCCGGAAGCGGCCGAGCTCCGAGTGCCAGGAAATGTCGCGCCCGCGCAGCGCCGCGCCGCTCGCGCCGGCCACCTCGATTTCCTGGTAGTTCTGGGCAATCTGGACGCGCTCGGCGCCGCTGCGCCACGTGCCGCGCACGTTGGCCGGCACGATCCAGAGGTACAGCGTGCTTGTGCCGCTTTGCCCCGGGTGCGGGGATTCCACGCGCAGTGTCTCGGCGCGGTCGGGCTGCCAACCCGACATCTGGAAGGCATGCGACACAATCCGCGTTCCCGGCGCGAGCTCCGAAATGAAGCGCGGCTGCAGCTTCCACAGGAGCTCAGGCAGGAGATAGACGGTCACCACGCTCGCCTGCGAGATGTCGGCGCGCAGCACATCGTCCTCGACGAACCGTACCTTGTCGGCGACGCCAGCCGCGCGAGCGTTGTCGCGCGATCTTGCGACCAGTCGGGCATCGAAATCGATGCCCACGGCGCGTGCGCCGAAGCGGCGCGCGGCCTCTATGACGATGCGGCCGTCCCCCGAGCCGAGATCGATCACCAGGTCGCCCGGTCCGGTCTCGGCGAGCGCCAGCATGCGCTCGACGACGTCCTGCGGCGTGCTGATGAAGGGCGCGCGCCATTCCTCCTGCGCCTGTGCAGCGAATGCGCAGGCAGAGAGCGCGACGGTGGCGAGCAGGCGGCGCGGCATGCGCGCGACTCTAGCGCAAAAAAAAGCCCGGCCATAGGCCGGGCTAACGGGATAACGACCTTACTTCGTGGCTTCCGGCTTGGCGTCGGACTTGGTGTTCGCCTTGGCGGTGGTCTTGTGGCTCTTCTTCTGCGCCTTGGCCTGCTTCTTCGCCGGCTTGGCCGGCTGCGACTTGTGCGTCTCGGTGCCGGTCTGGGCCTTGGAGTCCGCCGGCTGCGCCTGCGCAAACGCGGCGGCCGTGAACGCGGAGGCAATCAACGTGGCGAGGACTTTCTTAAGCATGAAAAATCTCCTGTATTGATGGGCGATCCGGTTGCGGACCTGAGCCAAACAACGCGCCGGCGACGAACGCGTTGACACGCGACCGCTCGGCAGGATGGCGCACGACATCCCATAATTGCTGCGTGATGCCCGGCCAATGAAGCTCGCGGACTTCAACGCACGCCTGCCGGCCGGCGATCTGTGGGTGTTCGGCTACGGCTCGCTCATGTGGTCGCCGTGCTTCGCATATCGCGAAAGCGCGCTCGCGCTCGTGCATGGCTACCACCGCGCGCTATGCATCCTTTCCACTCGCTACCGCGGCACGCGCCTCAAGCCAGGCCTGGTGATGGGCTTGTGCCGCGGCGGCTCGTGCTGGGGAATCGGGTTTCGCATCGCATCGGGCGACGTGCCGCGCACACTGCGCCGTCTATGGAGCCGGGAGATGCCGCGCCGCGTCTACCAGCCGCGGCTGGTCGCCGCGACGCTGCCCGGCGGCCACGTGACGCGTGCCCTCGCCTTCCTTGCCGACCCGGAACATCCGGCGTACATGCGCGAGCTCGATTTGCACGGGCGTGCGCGGCTCGTCGCGCAAGGCATCGGCGTACGCGGGCCGTGCATCGAGTACATCCGCAATACGCTCGACCACATGGCGACCATCGGCGTGCGCGACCCGCATCTCGAGCGGGTCCTGCAGGCGGCGCTCAGCCTGCGGAAGCAATCGCCCGCTGCATCCGCTCCAGCGCCTGCTCGAGCCGCGCGCGCTGCGTCCCGAAGTTGAGCCGCACGAAGCGCGGCGCGCCGAACTGCGCGCCGGGCGAAAGCGCCACGCCATGGTGCAGGAAGTGCTGCCAGGGATCCGCGACGCCAAGCGCCGAGCAGTCGATCCAGGCGAGGTAGGTCGCCTCGACATGCGCGATAGCCAGCGGCAGCGCGGCTTCGACCAGCGCGCGGTTGCCGCGCAGATAGTCGAGCTGCGCCTCGAGCCAGGCCTCGCCGTTGCGCAAGGCGGCGAGAGTGGCAACATAGCCGAACACCGACGGCGAAGGCAGCACGTGCGAGCGCACGTCGAAGGCCATCTGCTCGCGCAACGCGTCGTCCTCGACAATGGCCCAGGCGCAGCCGGCTGCCGGGAAATTGAACGCCTTGTTCGCCGACATCAAGGTGACCGTGCGGCGCGAGATTTCGCGCGCCAGGCTGGCGATGGGCACATGGCGCTTGCCGCGCTCGAGCACCAGATCGCAGTGGATCTCGTCGGAAACGATGATCGCGTCGCCGGTCGCCTCGGCAAAGGCGGCGAGCTCCTCGCGCGTGAACACCGTGCCGCCCGGGTTCTGGGGATTGCAGAGATACGCGAGGCGCGCCGGCGTGCGCCGCAGGACATCCCGGTCGAGCACCCAGCGGCCGCCCTCGAGGACGAGCGGCACGTCGCTGTGCGGCCGCGGCGCGAGCTCGACGGCGCGCTTGAAATGCTGGTAGACGGGCGTCGGCACGAGGACATGCTCGCCCGGCGCAGCGAGGCGCCGCGCGGCGATGTGCAAGCCCGGTACGACCCCCGGAAGAAACACGATCCACGAGGGCTCGACGGCCCAGCCGTAGCGCCTACGCAGGCGCTCGACGATCGCGCTGCGCAGCTCTTCCGGCGGGAGGGTATAGCCGAGGATGCCGTGCTCGACCCGCGCATGCAGTGCATCGAGCACCTGCGGCGGCGCGCGAAAATCGCTGTCGGCGACCCAGAGTGGGATCACATCGTGGCCGGCGTGCCGGTCCCAGCGCAGGCTCCACGTGCCGGCGCGCTCCACCGGTCGATCGAAGTCGAAGCTCACGCGACGGTTATAGCGCAAACCGCCGATTGCGCCGCGGCCGCTACTTCTCGGGCTGCTCCTCGAGCTGCAAGCCCTTCAGCGGATCTTCCTCCAGGCGATTCATGCTGTCGTCGACCTCCTCGGCCGGAGTCGCCTGCATCTCGCTCTGCAGGCGCTGCGGGAACGTGGTCGCGATCTGCGGCACGAACATCACCACGGCGATGGCGATGCACTGCAGGACCATGAACTCGAACATGCCCTTGTAGATCGTGCCGAGCGACCATTCCTTGACGACCTGCTTGAGGTAATAGGCCGACATCGCCACCGGCGGCGAGAGATACGCCGTCTGCATGGTCACGGCGACCAGCGAGCCGAACCAGACCATGAAGAGCTCCGGCGGGATGCCGAAGCTCGCGGAAAGCGCGGGCTTGAGCGCGTCCACCACCGGGTAGAATATCGGCAGGAACACCAGGATGATGGCGGGCCACTCGAACGGCCAGCCGAGCACGAACAGAAGAAAAATCACGAAGCCGAGCATCACCAGCGGCGGCACGGGCAGCGACACCATGGCATCGGTGATCCAGTTCGCCGTGCCGAGCCTCGCGAACACGGCGCCGAAAATGTTCGACGTGACTGCAAGCAGCAGCACCATGCTCGAGGTGGTCATCGCGCTGATCACAGCCTGTTTGAGGCCCGCGAGCGTGAAGCGTCGGTAGGCGATCGCGAGGATCAGTGCCCCGAGCGCGCCGATGCCGGACGCTTCGGTCGGCGTGGCGAGGCCGGCCAGGATCGAGCCGAGCGTGGCCGCGATCAGCAGCGCGAGCGGCAGCACGCCGACCGCGACTTCCTTGAGGATCAGCACCGGATCGGTCACACGCTCTTCCTTGGGCACCGGGGGGCCGAGGCGCGGGTTGAGCGTGCTGCGCGCGATCAGGTAAACGAGGTAGATCGTCGCGAGCAGGAACCCGGGCCCGAACGCCGCCGCATAGAGATCGGCGACCGACACGCCGAGCACCGGGCCCATGACGATCAGCATCACCGAGGGCGGGATCAGGATGCCGAGCGTGCCGCCGGCGGTGATGGCCCCGGCGGAGAGCTTCGCGTCGTAGCCGGTCTTGATCATGATCGGCCCGGCCATGATGCCGAGCACGGTGACCGCCGCGCCGACGATGCCGGTCGCCATCGCGAATACCGTCGAGGTGAGGATGACCACGATGTACAGCGAGCCGCGCACCGGCGCGAGCACCATGCGCAGCGCCGAGAACAGGCGCTCCATGAGCCCCGCCTGCTCGGTGATGAAGCCCATGAAAATGAACAGCGGCACCGCGGCGAGCAGCTCCTCCTTCATCATGCCGATGGTCTGGAAGTACGCCAGGTCGAACACCGTGGTGCCGAGCGCGAGGTAGCCGAAGCTGAGGGCCAGGAAAAGCAGCGTGAAGGAGATCTGGATGCCGATGAAGATCGCGCCGATCATGACGATCAGCATGACGAGACCGATCAGGATTTCGCCCGTCATATCTCGATCTTCTCCTTGTGCTCGAGCTGCACGCCGGTGCGCCAGGCGTAGACGCTCTTGATCGTCTCCGACACGCCCTGCAGCATGAGCAGCGCGCAGGTGACGGGGATCACCGCCTTGTACGGCCAGAGGATCGGCCGCCAGGGCGTCTGCTCCGACACCTCGTGGATCGTGTAGGCGTACCAGGCTTCGTTGCCGCTCGCGATGAAGAACATGATGAGCGACGGAAAGAAGAACACGAGGTACGAAATGGAGTCCACCATGCCCTTGGTGCGCGGCGACCAGCCCTCGTAGAAGAAGTCCGTGCGGATGTGCGCGCCCTTGTGCAGCGCATAGGCGGCGCCCAGCATGAAGATCGTTCCGTAAAGCATGTACGTGACGTCGAACGACCAGAGCGTCGGGGCATTGAACAGGTAGCGCGCGATGACCTCGTAGCTCACCGCGGCGACGAGCGGCAGGTTGAGCCAGGCGATCCACGTGCCCGTGCTATCGGTGAAGCGGTCGATTGCGCGGACCACGCGGATCAGGCCCGGCTGCGGTGCCTGCATCGCTCGCCCTCTCTTGTTCCAGTTCAGCGTCGATTCGGCGGCGGCCCAAACGACAAGGGAGCGGAAACCGCCCCCTTGCCCGTGCGCGCCGGCTATTTCGCCTTCGGGTCGCCCGCCTTGGCGCCCTTCTCCGGGAAGTAGTAATTCGCCGCAAACGAGTACGGCGGGAACATGAAGCGCTTGGCCGGCACCACCAGCGCCGCGTAAGCGCGCTGCGACTCGAGCACCTTCTTGAAGAACGGATTCTTCTGCGACTCCTCGGCGGCGATCTTGTCCCAGGTCTTCAGGAACTCGACCAGGATGTCAGGCGGCGTGCGCAGGATGTGCACGCCATGCTTCTCCTGCAGGATGCGGATCGCATCGGCGTTCTGGCGCTGCCACTTGGCCCACCAGATCACGAACGTGGCGTCCGCCGCATTCTTGACGATCGCCTGGTGCGTCGGCGAAAGGCTCTTCCACACGTCGCCGTTGATCAGGATCTCGCCGATCGTGACGTTCTCGTGCATGCCCGGGGTGTAGTGGTATTTCCAGACGTTCTGGAACCCGAGGCGCAGGTCTTCCTCGCCGCCGATCCACTCCGCGCAGTCGATGACGCCGCGCTGCGCGGCGGGGATGATCTCGCCGCCGGGCATGTTCACCGTGGTCATGCCCATGCGCTGGAACACCTCGGCCGCCATGCCGGTCTCGCGGCATTTCATGCCCTTGAAGTCCGCCAGGTTCTTGATCGGCCGCTTGAACCAGCCGAACGCCTGCGGCCCGGAGGGCAGGATCGGATGCCAGTAGACGTTGAGCTTCAGCTGGTCGCGGAAGAACTCCTGCGCCAGCTCGATCCCGCCGCCGTGGTGCATCCAGCCGAGCGCGTCGATCATGTCCATGCCGAAGGTACCGCCCGGACCGCCCGTGAAAAGGATCGCCGTCTTATTCTTCCCGACCCAGTAGCCGGACCAGGCGTGCGCGCCGTCGAGCACTTTCTTATGCGTCGCGTCGAGCACCTCGAACGCCGGAACCACCTGGCCGGCGGGCATCGCGTCGATCTTCAGGCTGCCGCCGGACATCTTGGCGACCTGCTCGGCAAAATAGGTGAAGTTCTCGTACAGGGTCAGGCTGGCGGGCCAGGTGGCCTGCATCTTCAGCGTGACGGTCTGGGCTTGTGCCGCAGCGCTCACTGCCGCGGCCGCCGCGAGCGCGACGGCCGAACGGACGACGTGCCTCATGGTTCCCCTCCTCCTCTTAAGGTGGTTTTCGCTAGGCGAAACACAGCCTACACGGGGGCGCGTCGTAAGGTCAACGAAAACGTTTTGTGCTAGTCGAGGCGCGCCGCGATACCCTGCAGCGCCGGCGTCGGCGCCGGGTAGCGCTCGAGCACGAGCGGATCGTGGCCGGGAATGATGTGCTGCGGCGACTCGGCAAGCTCGCGCATGCGCCGGTAACCATCCACCATCTCGGCAACCGACCAGACGATGGGAAACGGCCGCCGCTCTTCCATGTTCGCGTAGAAATGGCTCGCGTCGGAAGCCAGCACCAGCCAGCCGCGACGCGTGGCAACCCGCACTGCTTGCAGCCCCATGGTATGGCCGCCAATGAGATGGAGCGACACGCCGGGGAAAAGCTCGACGTCGCCTTCGTGGAAGCGCACACGTCCCTGGTAGACGCGGCGCACCATGCCGACTACGTCTTCGACCTCGAACGCGCCGCGAAAGCATTCGCTGTCCATGTATCGCCCGGTGGCGTAGCGCATCTCGCGCTCCTGCAAGTGAAACGTCGCCGCCGGGAAAAGCTCGAAGTTGCCGACGTGGTCGTAATGCAGGTGCGTAATCACCACATCACGCATCGTCCCGGCGTCGGCGCCGAGCAGGCGCAGGCTCGCCGCCGGGCAACGCAGGTGGCTGCGGCCGCGCTTCGCCGCCATGGCGCGTGAAAACCCGGTGTCGACGAGCAGCTCGCGGCCTTCCCCGCGCACCAGCCATACGAAATAGTCGAGCGGCATGGGTCCGTCGTGCGCATCTCCCCCCGGCGGGCCGCCGATGAAGTTCTCCGAAGCGCGCCGGTCGTGATGCGCGTACTTGAGCGCATGGACCTCGTACTGCGGCAAGCTCATTGCACGGTGACCCGCGCGAACTTGCGCTTGCCCACCTGCATGACGTAGGAACGTCCGGCTTGCGCCTTCGCCGAGCGGTCGACGAGCCGCTCGCCGTCGACCTTGACGCCGCCCTGCTCGATGAGCCGGTTCGCCTCCGAGGTGCTTTCGACCAGTCCTGCGAGCTTGAGGATCTGCGCGAAGGTGCCCCCGGCCGGGACCTTCACTTCCGCCATGTCCTCCGGAAGCTCGCCGCGGCGGAAGCGGCTCTCGAACTCCGCTTCGGCCTCCTGGGCAGCGCGCGCGCTATGGAATCGCGTGACGATCTCCTTCGCAAAGGCAACCTTGATATCGCGCGGGTTGCGTCCGTCGGCGACCTCGCGCCGCCAGTGCGCGACGCTCTGCGAAGTCTCGAAGGACAGCAGCTCGATGTAGCGCCACATCAGCTCGTCGGAGATCGACATCAGCTTGCCGAACATCTCGGCCGCAGGCTCCGTGATGCCGACGTAGTTGCCGAGCGATTTGGACATCTTGTCGCGCCCGTCGAGGCCTTCGAGGAGCGGCATGGTGACGATGCACTGCGGCTCCTGCCCGTAGGCGCGCTGCAGCTCGCGGCCGACCAGCAGGTTGAACTTCTGGTCCGTGCCGCCGAGCTCCACGTCGGACTTCATCGCCACCGAGTCGTAGCCCTGCATCAGGGGATAGAGCAGCTCGTGGACCGCGATCGGCTGGCCGCTCCTGTAGCGCCGGCTGAAATCGTCGCGTTCGAGCAGCTGCGCGACGGTGTAGCGCGCCGCGAGCCGGATCATGCCTTCGGCGCCGAGCTTGTCCGACCAGGCGGAATTGAACAGGATCTCCGTGCGTGCCGGGTCGAGGATCTTGAATACCTGCTCGCGATACGTTTGCGCGTTCCTGAGGATTTCGTCACGCGTGAGCGGCGGCCGCGTCTGATTCTTTCCGGTCGGATCGCCGATCATGCCGGTGAAGTCGCCGATCAGGAATTGCACCTTATGGCCGAGCTCCTGGAAGTGGCGCAGCTTGTTCAGAACGACCGTATGGCCGAGGTGCAGGTCGGGCGCCGTCGGATCCATGCCGAGCTTGACGCGCAGCTGTCGGCCGCTCGCCAGCTTGCGCACCAGCTCCTCCTCGACGATCAGCTCGTCGCACCCCCGACGGATGGTCTGAATGGCCTGCTCGATGGTGGACATAATTGATTTGCGCGCGGCAAGTGCTTTGCTAGACTGCGCAGGCGCATGAATAACAAAGGGATTCTAGCAGTGCTGGCGATCCTCGCCGGCTCGGCGACGCTCGCTGCGTTCGCGACCATTGCGCCCGGCAACGAAGCGGCGCCGCCGCAGACCCAGCCGCTCGTCGAGACGCTCGCCATCGATCCGGCGCAGGCCGTGCTCGCTGCGCCTGCGTCGTACATCCGCGAGGAGCAACTGCAGCGCGGCGATACGCTCGCCGCCTTTCTTGGCCGCCTCGGCATCGAAGACACGCAGGCGACGCGCCTCGTGCGCACCCGCGCCCTGCACGCTTTGCATACGGGCACGAGCGTGCGTGCCGAGGTCGCGGCAGACGGCGCTCCTCTCTCGCTCAGCTTCCTCAGCGGGCGGGAGACCCTGGTGACCGTGGCGCCGCAGGGTGAGAGCTATCGCGTCACCGAAGCGCCCGCGCCGCTCGACACCCAGGTGACGATGAAGTCGAGCGTGATCCGCAGCTCGCTGTTCGCGGCGACCGATGCCGCCGGTATCCCCGATGGCATCGCCATGCAGCTCGCCGACGTATTCGCGGGCGACGTCGACTTCTATCGCGATCTGCGCACGGGCGATCGCTTCACAGTGGTCTACGAGGTGTATCTGCTGCGCGGCCGGCCGGTGCGCGCCGGGCGCCTGCTCGCCGCGGAGTTCGTGAACCAGGGCAAGACACTGCGGGCGATCCATTTCCAGTCGAGCTACTACACGCCCGAGGGCAAGAGCCTGCGCAAGGCGTTTCTTCGCTACCCGCTCGAGTTTTCGCGGGTGAGCTCGGGGTTTGGAATGCGGCGCCATCCGATTTTCGGCGCGTGGCGTGCTCACAAGGGCATCGACTACGCCGCGCCCACCGGGACGAGGGTACGCGCAGTCGCCGACGGCCTGGTGGAATTCGCCGGCGTCAAGGGCGGCTACGGCAACGTGGTGATCCTCAGGCACAACGGCCAGTACTCGACGGTGTACGGGCATTTGAGCCGCATCGCCGTACGACGCGGCGCGCGCGTGGCGCAGAACGATACGATCGGCCTGGTCGGCCACAGCGGTTGGGCGACCGGTCCGCATCTGCATTACGAGTTTCGTATCGCCGGCGAGGCGCGCAATCCGGCCTCGATCGCCATGCCCTCGGCGCAGCCCGTGTCTGCGCAGGAGCTCGGCGCTTTCCAGGCGCTCGCGCAGCCGCTCGTCACGCGGCTCGACCTCGCCGCGAACGCGAATCTCGCCCTGCTCGACTAATTGAAGTAGAAGCGGGTTAGACGGAGAACGACGACCCGCAACCGCAAGTGCTCTGCGCGTTGGGGTTCTTGATGACGAACTGGGCGCCCTCGAGGCCTTCCTGGTAGTCGATCTCGGCGCCCACCAGGTACTGGTAGCTCATCGGATCGATGAGCAGCATCACGCCGTTCTTTTCCATCACGGCGTCGTCGTCGTTCTTGACCTCGTCGAACGTGAAGCCGTACTGGAAGCCGGAGCAACCGCCACCCGTGACGAAGACGCGCAGCTTGAGCTCGGGGTTGCCCTCTTCCTCGATCAGCTGCTTGACCTTGTTCGCTGCGCTATCGCTGAAGACCAGCGGGGCGGGCATCTCGGTGACTGCATCCATGAACTGCTCCTTTTAGCTGCTCGACGCGAGCTTCAGCTCGACGCCCTTCACTTCCGCGCCGGGCTGGTGGACCAGCCGGCCTTCGACCACGGCGCCCTGATGGATTTCGATGGTCTTGTAGTACACGTCTCCTTTGACCCGGGACCCGGCCTGGAGTTCGAGCGTCTCGGTAGCATGAACCGGGCCATTGATCGTTCCGTTGACCACGATATGCGCTGCCTGCACCTCGCCATCGATGCGCGCTTCGGCCGAGAGCACGAGGGTGCTCGCCTGCTCCGCGACAGCCGCGACATTGCCCCGCACCATGCCGTCCACCCGTAAACCGCCGGTGAAGATCACATTGCCCTCGATGCGGGTGGTGGCGCCGATGAGGCTGTCGATGCGATTCTGCGGCTTGCTGCTCTTGTTGAACATTTCTTCTCCCTTCCCCCTACAAGCTCACGGCGCTGGTGGCGCGCGGCTCATTTGAACCGTTCTCGTAGATGCGCGCCTGGACATTCTCCACCTTCGCCTTCGGGTTGATCCGGAAGGTCCCTTCGACGCGGCGGAAGTACTTGAATGCCAACCGGAAAGCCGACGCTCCAGACTCGGCCTGCTCCGGGAACGTCATCATAGCATTTCGCCCATCCTCCGTAAGATTGACCACGAGCTCCAAGCGGCCATTGAACTCGCGCTCGGCGCGCGCGCGCGGTGTGACAAGCAGCAGGTGATAGCGGTATTCGCCGGGCAGGACGTCGGGCTCGACCTTGAAGCGATAGATGGAAAGCGCGGTGCCGGCCCGCGAGTCGGACGAAAGCATGCCGTCGAGCGTGCCGAGCTCCTCGCGCAGCCGAGCGTTGTCCTGCTCGAGCGAGCGGATCTGCTGCGCGAGCTTCTGCTGCGCCGTGCGCTCGATCGCGAGGCGGCTGTCGGAGGCATTGGCCACCGCGCGCAGCTTTTCCAGCTCGGTTTGCGCGTCGCCGAGCTCGCGCTTGACGCGGGCGAGCTCGGTTTCCACCTCGTTGCGGTCGAATCCGGCAAAGCGTCGTCCGGCGTCGTAGATCCACGCCGCGCTCGCAGCCGAGAGGCCGAACAGCAGCGCGATGGCGAGCCAGCGCAAGTACCAGGGAACCGGCGAATGAACCGCGACGCGCGGCGCCGCGATGCCGAAACGCTGGCGCACCTTCCGCCAGCTCCCCGAGAGATCGCGCATGCCCGAGCTTTTCATGGCTCGATCTCCGTGTCTCCCGTTCCTCCGACCATGCCTGCCTTGATCAATTCCAGCCCCAAAAACGAGAAAGCCGCCCGGAGGCGGCTTTCGATTCGCGCAAACTCTTTGGCGATCAACGTTTCGAGTATTGCTTGCGCCGCCTTGCCTTGTGCAGGCCCACTTTTTTCCGCTCCACCTCGCGCGCATCGCGGGTCACCAGGCCCGCTGCGCTGAGGGCGCTTTTCAGTCCTGCATCATACTCGATGAGGGCACGTGCGATGCCGTGACGTACTGCACCCGCCTGGCCACTCTCGCCGCCGCCGTACACGTTGACCAGGATGTCGAAAGTGCTGAGATTCTTGGTTAGGTCGAGCGGCTGGCGCACCACCATGCGTCCCGTCTCGCGGCCGAAGAACTGATCGACCGGCTTGCCGTTCACCACGAAGCCGCCCTTGCCGGGCTTAAGGAAGACACGGGCCACGGCGCTCTTGCGCCGCCCCGTGCCGTAGTAGTAGTCACCGACCATGCGTATTAGATCTCCAGAGCCTTGGGCTGCTGTGCCGAATGAGGGTGCGTACCACCGGCGTACACCTTGAGTTTGCGCAGCATCGCGTAGCCGAGCGGCCCTTTGGGCAGCATGCCCTTGACCGCCTTCTGCAGCACGCGCTCGGGGCGCGCGGCATGCAGCTTGGCAAAATTCGTCTCGCGCAGGCCACCGGGGAAGCCCGAGTGCCGGTAATAGATCTTGCGCTCGGCCTTGCGCCCCGTGACGCGCAGCTTCGCGGCGTTCACGACGACGATGTAGTCGCCCGTGTCGACATGCGGCGTGTATTGCGGCTTGTGCTTGCCGCGCAAACGCGCGGCAATCTGCACGGCAAGCCGGCCGAGGACCTTGTTCTGCGCGTCCACGACGAACCAGCCCTGCTCGATTTCGCCCGCCTTTGCGGTATAGGTTTTCATGCGCGAAACTGTGAAAAGCCGCGGATTTTACACAAAAAGGACCCCTGATGGAATGCAAAGTACGCTGGACCGGTGAAGGCATGTCGTTCCTCGCCGAGACCGGCAGCAATCACCTCGTCGCCATGGACGGCGCGCCCGACGGCGGCGGCCGCAATCTCGCGCCACGGCCCATGGAGATGGTGCTCGTCGGCACCGGCGGCTGCGCCGCCTACGATGTCGTCGTCATCCTGAAGAAGAGCGGGCAGGATGTGCGTGGCTGCGAGGTCGAGCTCAAGTCCGAGCGTGCGCCCAGCGATCCAAAAGTCTTTACCAAGATCCACGCCCATTTCGTCGTCCGCGGCCGCGGGTTGAAGCGCAACATGGTCGAGCACGCCATCCGGCTTTCGCACGAGAAATACTGCTCGGCCTCGATCATGCTCGGCAAGACCGCCGAGATCACCAAGGACTTCGAGATCGTCGAGGTCTAGCTAAACGCGGTAGGCGACAGTCGTCATCACCTTCGAGGCGAGCCGCATCGCCGCCTTCGCCGGTTCCGGCAGCTCGGCAGCGCCCAGGCGAAGCGCGCTCGAGCGATGCTTGGCTTCATCCTGCCGCATGGCTTCGACCACCGCGCGTGTGCGCTCGTCCTTCGCGGGAAGCGCCGCGAGATGGCCGGTCAGATGCTCTTCCACCTGGTGCTCCGTTTCGGCAAGGAAAGCCAGGTTCCAGCGATCGCCGAGCGCGCCGGCGAGCGCTCCGATCGCGAACGACCCCGCGTACCAGAGCGGATTGAGCAGGCTCGGCCGGCCGCCGAGCTCGCGGATCCGCTCG
>CAYZFN010000061.1:0-7190 GCA_964477695.1 uncultured Enterobacteriaceae bacterium
GCCGAGCTCCTCGCCGTTCCGCGGATCGGTGTTGGCCATGACGATGACCAGCTTCTTCGGCACGGCGACCTCCTCAAGGCAAGCAGCCGGAAAAGAATGAGCTTAGATTATATTAGGAATGTCTAAAGTGCAATCGCCCCGTGGGGCAGCCGTTAGTCTGGCGCGGCGCGCGACAAACGCCTTGATCTGGATGAAACTTTGTCAGCGGTCTGTCGTTACTTGTTAAACCAGGACGCCGCAGGATTGACCCCGTAAAGGTGGCGTCAGCGCCGTTTCAAAATTGATCGGCGATCTGTAGGGCTTTGTCGGCCCGTGATGCGCGTCCTCTGCCGGCGCGACGCGCCCTCCTAACGTTGCCGGCATGCACGCGATCGCCCACAACCCGGTGCGCGCCACCGCAAGCGCGGAGGCGACGGCCTATACGGTCGTATCGATCACCATGGGGGCGCTGCTGGTGGTGGCCGGCGCGCCGAGCTGGTTCGCCCTCGGCAGCGGCCTCGCCATGGCGCTCATCGCCCGTCGCGCGGCTCCCGCCATCGTCAAGCGGCTCACTACCTGGTCGCTGCAGCTCGGCGTGGTCGCCCTGGGCGCAGGCATGAACATCGAAGTCGCGCTGCGTACCGGCCTGGACGGCGCGCTGCTCACCGCCGCCGGCCTGACGCTCGCCGTCGCGCTCGGGCTCGGGCTCGGCAAGCTGCTGCGCGTGCCCGGCGATACGCCGCTCCTCGTGACGGTCGGCACGGCGATCTGCGGCGGCAGCGCCATCGCCGCGATCGCCACCATGATCAAGCCGAAGGAGCAGGAAACGTCGGTCGCGCTCGCGGTCGTGTTCGTCCTCAACGCGATCGGCCTCGTTCTCTTTCCGCTGATCGGGCACGCGCTCGGGCTCTCGGAACCGGTGTTCGGGCGCTGGGCGGCCCTCGCAATCCACGACACGAGCTCGGTGGTCGGCGCCGGAATGGCGTACGGCACGGTCGCGCTCGGCGTCGCAACGGCGACCAAGCTCGCGCGCGCGCTCTGGATCGTGCCGATGACCATCGGCGTCGCGGCGCTGCGCCGCGGTCCGGCGGGGCGCTTGCGCGACGTGCGCTGGCCCTACTTCATCGTCGGATTCGTCGCCATGGCAGCCCTCGTCACGTGGATACCGGCGTTCGCCGCGTACGCCCCGCCCGTGGTCGGCGTAGGCCAGCGCCTCATGGTGGCCGCGCTGTTCCTGATCGGCCTCTCGCTCTCGCGCCGCGCGCTCGCGAGCGTCGGAGCGCGGCCGTTCGTGCTGGGCGCCGTGCTCTGGATCGCCATCGCGGCCGCGTCGCTGCCCCTCGCGTCGCTCCTCGGCTAGCTCACTGCATCCATCCGGTCAGCCGGATGGCGCCCGCCATGATCGGTACCAGCGCGTCCTCGATGTCGCGCTGGGCGGCGCGCAGGCTGCCGAGCCCGCCCTCCACGCCCGGCGGCGCTTCTTCGAACTCCATGACCAGGTCCTCGACCATCGCGACCTTGAGCCCCGGATGGCCGGCGAAGCCGAGCGCCGACGCGCCGAGCTGCCACAGCACGGGCCGCTCGCGCTGGTCGATGGCGAGGATCACTGCGCCGGGCGGCGGCACCGGCCAGTCGCGCATGTAAACGGCGAGCGGGTATTGCGCCGGCAGATAGCCGTAGAGCGCGTCGTCGCTTACGCGCCGCGCCGTGCCGACCGAGAACTCTAGCGGCGCGCTGTCGCATCGGCCGCCCGCCGCGAGCGCGAGAATCTGCGCGCCGAGGCCGATGCCGAGCACCGGAGCCTGCTTCTGCAGCGATTTCTCGACCAGCAGAATTTCCTGGGCGAGCGTCGGCAGGTCGCGCGTGCCGGCGCTGCCCCACGGCCCGCCGCCCAGCACGATCAACCCGTCGCCGAGCGAATCCGGGTTGGGAAACGGATCCTTCCCCGCGAACGGACGGCAATAGCGGAAGCGGATGTTCCGGCCCTCGAGATGGTCTTCGATGAGTCCCAGGTATTCCGCGGAAGTGTGCTGGAGCACCTGGACGGTCTTCACTCTAGAGCGGCCTCCACGGCGGCGCGGAAGTCGGCGGGGGAAACCGAGAGCAGCCCGACCCTGGCCTGCGCGAAGAAGCGCTCGACCGCAGCGCCCGCCTCCTTCACCGGCACCTGGCGCAGGCTCGCTTCCAGGTCGAACACGACGCGCGGCGGCGTGACGAAGAAATCGCCCGTGATCAGCGCCTCGCGGATGCGCTCGTTGCCGGCGCCTTCGCAGCGCAGGTGGGCGGTGACGGTGCCGCCGCGGCCGGTGTGCGATCCCGAGCGCACGGAAGCATCGGCGTCCGGGTCGTCGATCTCGTGCACGAAGGCGTCGGTGCCTATCTCGTCGCGGGCGTGCTTCGCGGCGAGCGCTTCTTCCTCGGCGCTGGTCGTGCCGCGCGTCGGCGCGATGCCGAGCCGCTCGGCGAATCCGGCGAGCAGCGCATCTTCGATGACGCGGATCTCGGGAGCGCGGCCGAGCAGCTCCTTCAGCGTGACCACGCGCTGCGCCGCCGAATCGAGCGAGCGCTTCTCGAGCTTGGCATGCGCAACGTTGAGCGCCGCGACCATGTCGGCCGGGTTCATGTCGACCAGCACCGTGCCCTGGTAGAACAGCGTGTCCTCGTCGAAGAAGCCGCCGGTGCCGCTCAGCTTGCGCCCGTCGACCTCGATGTCGTTGCGCGGCCGATACTTCGCGTTCACGCCGAGGCGCGAAAGCCCCGCGGCGGCGGCTTCGCAGATGGCGCGCGCCAGCTCGCCGAGCGAGCCGATGCCGAGCGTCGCGCGCTGGAAGACCAGCTCCCAGCCGAGCTGCCCTTCGTCGAAATAGATCGCGCCGCCGCCGGTGATGCGCCGCGCCACGCCGATGCCATGGCTGCGGCAGTAGTCGAGCTTTACCTCGCGCGAGAGCGCCTGGTGGCGGCCGATCAGCGCCGTGGGCGGAAAGCGCAGAAAGCGGATCGTGTCCGGGACGCGTCCTGCCTTGTGCAGATCGATGAGCGCCTGGTCGAAGGCGATCTGGCGCCGCCCTTCGCGTACGCCGGTGTCGATGACGCGAAACGGCTTCATTGCCCGAGCTGCCGCCGGATCCTCCGCAGGTCGCGCTTGTTCGGCGCGAACGGAAAGCTGGCGATGTTGGACGGGGGCGAATCGCCGTACGGACGGTCGCAGGCGGAGATGTCGTCGGCGAACTTGCCCGGGCAGCCCGAGGTGCGGAAGGCCACGCCCTGCGTCACGATCTCTTCCAGCTGTTCCTCCGGCAGACCGAAATCGCCGACCCGGCCGCGCTCGTCGAACTTCATCTGCTCGACGCGCACGCCGCGGTAGTCGATCAGATAGCGCGCGAGCTGCACGCGGCGCCATTGCCCGCGATCGGTGGCCGGCAGATGGTCCATCAGGGAGCCCTTCTCGGGGAAGAAGCAGAACAGGTGGCTGTGCCCGCCCAGGTCCACCAGCTTCTGCACCAAGGCGAGCACGTCGTGCTCCGTTTCCCCCATGCCGACGATGACGTGCGCGCCGAACTTCTGCGCGCCGAAGATGGCGCGCGCGTCCATCAGGATCTCCCAGTACTTCTGCCAGGAATGCATGGACTGCACGCCCTTGCCGCGCGTGCGCTCGAAGATCTCGGGCGTCGCCGCGTCGAGCGCCACGGTGAAGATGTCGGCGCCGAGGTCCTTCAGCCGCTGCACGTCGGCGCGCGTCATCGTGGTCGGGTTGGAGAGGATCGAGACCGGAATCGTCTCCGGGTCGATGCGCGCGGTCCATTTCTTCAGCACCGTCACGCTGTCCGCATCCGAGTTCGGATGCGTGATCATCGAGATGCACATGCGGTGGAACGGGCTGTTCGCGCCCTGCCGCGCCACGATGTCGATCGTCATGTCGAGCGGCACCGCCGGCCAGTCGACGCGGATGAAGTTGCGGTCCGCGTAGTCGCGCTCGGCCTCGCGGTGGCGCGCCAGCCCGCAATAGGCGCAATTCGCGCGGCAGCCTTCCGGATAGGTGAGCAGCAGGTTGAGGCAGCGCGTGCACTCGCAGCGATACATCCGGCCCGTCATGACACCCAGCGTGAGCGCTGCCGCGGTGGACATCTGCACGTACTCGGGCGAGCGCATGTTGGGCGTGAGGATGTTGTAATTCGGCCGGTAGACGCCCTGCGGCGCGACGTCGTTCGCCTAGACGCGCGCGCCGTTCCTCAGCTCGATGGGAATCACGCCCGGCGCGCGCGGCGCCATGCCCTTCGTCGAGTGCTCGTAGCAGCTCATGTCCAGTACTCCGGATAAGCGATCCAGCCGCGCCTGAGCGCGCGCTTGGAGAATGTCGATTGCAGCAGCTCGCGCCTGCGGCGCAGCGCGCGCTCGAGCGCGGCGCCGTACACGTCCGCGAGCTCCTCCTCGTACGCAACAGCATCGCCGCGCACGGCCGCCTCGCCGGCAAGGCGACCCGAATGGGCCGCCGCCGCGATCCCTGCGCCGCTCACCGGATTGGCGAGCCCGGCCGCGTCGCCCGCCAGCAGCACCGTCGTATCGCCGAGCCTGCCCCGGGGCTTCACCATTGCGCCGACCGGAATGGCGCCGCCCGTGGTCGCCACAATCTCCAACCCCAAAACAGGGACAGACCACGTTTCCTTCTCCCCCGTCCGATAAAAAACGTGGTCTGTCCCTGATTTCGCGTTCGAGAGCTGGGCGTGCAGACGGGCAACGATCTTTTTCAGTTGCGCGCGCGCGGTCGGATGAACACCGGCGCCCAGATTCGCTACATCGCCCTTGGGAAACAGCCAGCCGTAGCCGCCGGGAATGTCCGCCGAGAGGAAGATGTCGGTCGCGGCGTGCGGCGAGCGCAGCGGCACGGTGATCTGCCGCGTCTCGACCAGCTCGCAGTTCACGGAGCCGATGGCCTTGCCGGCGCGCGAGCGCGGCCCGTCGGCGCCGATGATCACCGGCGCGCGCAGGGTGCAGCCGTCGACAAGATGCACGTCGCCTTCGCCGCCGACCCGGAGGACTCTGGTATCGAATCGCACTTCGGCGCCGGCGGCCTTTGCCGCGTCGACGAGCGACGCGTCGAAGGCAGCGCGGTCGAGCATGCGGCCGGGAAAGTGCGCGTTCAAATCCGGCGCATCGTCTTCGACGAACGTCAGCATCGCATCGATCTTCTGCCGCACGACGCCCGCGTCCACGGCGAGGAGCGCCGGCACGAGCTCGGCGCATTGCACGGGCCGCCCGGCTTCATGCTTGCGATCGAGCGCAATCACCTTTGCACCGAGCCGCGCCGCGGCCGCCGCGGCGCTCGCGCCGGCGGGCCCGAGACCAAGGACGATGACGTCCGCGCCTTTTCTCAAGCCGTAAGCTCCTTCCTTGGAAAAAGCTTGATGGTCTTGCCGGTCTTCACCGAGCAGCAGGCGTGCTCCTGCTCGGCCGCGCGGCCGATGGCATGCGCGACTGCGAGCGTACCGTCCGCCGGAAACGCGATGCCGTCGAGGCCGGCCATCACCGCGTAGGCGTCGGTGACGCGCCGGTGCATGCCGGGCGGCCGGGCGCAGCCGAGCAGCACCTCGCGGTCGGCGATCGTTTCTCTCGCCTTTTGGAAGACCTCTCCAATATCCGAAGTCGCCGGCGTGGCGAAGCTGCCCGGCGCGGCATAGAAGGGCATGATCACCACCAGCACGAGCGAATGCACGCGATGGCGGCTCACGATATCGAGCGCGTTCGGCTCGCCCAGGATGCGGCCGTAGTGCAGGCCGACCACGATGTGCGGCACGACCTGCATCGTCGTCGCGCACAGCGCGGCAAGCGTCGCCTCGAAATCGTCGACCGAGCGCTCGAGGTGATAGACGTCGCGAATGGTGTCCTGCGCGCCGATGACGTCCATCATCACGGTGTCGACGCCCGCCGCGGCCATGGCATGGGCCCGCGCGGCGTCGAGGAGCGCCGAGTGCACGGCGACCTTGAGCTGCGGAAATTCGCGCTTCAACCGCTCGACTACCGGCCAATAGCGCTCGTAGCGGATCTCGTTGCGGCGCGTCGAGCCGCCCGAGAGCAGGAAGCCCTGCAGGTCCTGCGCGGCGATGAGCGAGCGCACCTTGGTCTCGAGCATCTCCGGGCTGGTGGCCGGAATCATCGGCTCGAGGATCTTCGCCTGGCAGTGATCGCACATCAGCGCGCAGCCGGCCGCGGTCACGGAGAACGCCGGAAAGCTGTTCTTGGCGCAGCCTTCCATCTCGCAGCTCGAGTACGCCTTGAAGGTCGGCGTCGAGAAGCGGATCGGGCGCAGCGGCCTTCCCGCCGCAGCCTGCTCCAGTCGCGCGACGAGCGCTCCGTCGAGCTCCGCGCCGTCCAGCTCTTCTATGCGGGAAAGCCGCTCAAGCCAGCTCATGCGCCCGCTCCAGCAGCTGCGCGACTTCCGGCCGCACCGCGCCGGGATTGGGCGAATCGGCCAGCGTGGCTAGCCACTCCGGACGCATGTCCTCCTCGTCGACCAGCTCGCAGCTCAGTCGCGCGAGAATGGCGCGCGCCGAGCGCGGCAGCTCGGCGGGGATCGCCCGGCCGGAAAGGCGGCCCCACAGGCCGCTCCAGTAGCGCGCCACGGTCCACGGGTTGTAACCGCCGCCGCCGAGAACCACCGCGGCCGGCACGCCGTCCACGAGGCGTTCCACCGCGCGCCACAGCGCGACGTTGGAAAGCGCCATCGCCGAGAGCGGGTCGCCGGCGAGCGCATCGGCGCCGCACGTAACGACCAGCGCCTCGGGCTTCAGGCCGCTCGCCAGCGGCAGAACGACACCGTCCATGAGCGCCGCGAGCTCCGAGTCGTTGCAGCCGCGCGGCACGGGCAGGTTGCAGGCGCGTCCCTGGCCGACGTCGTCGGCCGCGCCGGTATTGGGCCAGCGGCCGCGCTCGTGGATCGACACGGTCCAGACGCGCGGATCGGCGGCGAACGCGTCCTGCACGCCGTCGCCGTGATGCGCGTCGAGATCGACGTAGAGGATGCGCCCGATGCCTTTGCGCAGCAGCGCGAGGATCGCGAACACCGGGTCGTTGAAATAGCAGAAGCCGCTCGCGCGGTCGGGGCGGCCGTGGTGCGTGCCGCCCGCCGGGTGGAAGGCGACGCGGCCCTCGAGCGCCAGCTCGGCGGCGAGGATGGAGCCGCCGACGCTGGTCGCGGCGCGCTCGAAGAGCCCGGG
>CAYZFN010000062.1:0-17106 GCA_964477695.1 uncultured Enterobacteriaceae bacterium
AGGTCGTCGGCGTTGCGCTCCGCGCACAGGAACGCCTCGCGCTCGTCGTCCTGCATGGGCAGGCAGCCGACGAAGTCGGTGAGGAACACGAACGGCTGGCGCTTGAGCTCGGGGTTCTCGTGGTAGTAGTAGTCGACGTCCCACGACTCGTCGCCGATCACGACGTCGTAGTGGCTTTCGTCCATGAGGTCGGCGAAAGTCATGAAGTTCGCCACCATGATCTCGTCCATGGTGCGCAGGGCGAAGAATGCGTGCAGGTCGTGCTCGCCCGCGCAGTGCTCGAAGTGCCGGCTCTCGTTGGCGAGGCGGCGCGTGATCGGATGCAGGCGCTCGCCCTCCTGCAGCAGGTAGCGCGCCGCCGGATCGACCGTGAACCAGTCGATCTCGAGCTCGGGCTGCAGCTTGCGCAGCTCGCGCGCGATCGCGAGGTCGCGCTGCACATGGCCGAGGCCGATCGGGCTCGAGATGAAGAGCGCTCTTTTCCTGCGGCTCATCGCCCGCGTCCAGGCCGGCGTGCGCGGCCGGCCGGCGACGAAGTCGCGCACCGCCTGGTTGAAGAACACCGGGTCGCGGCAAGCGGTGAGATGGCCGCCGCCGCCGATCGTGACGAGGCGGGCGCCGGGCACCAGCTCGGCGATCGCCCGTCCCTTCTCGGGGAACACGCGCCGGTCGGCGTCGCCGTGCAGGACGAGCGTCGGGCACTTCACCTTGCGCGCGGCTGCGCGCACGTCGGCGCCGAGCCAGCCGTTGCGCGCCCAGTCCACGGTCTCGCCGCTGCTCGCCCAGCCGTAGCGCACCGCGTCCTCGTACGGCTTGGTGGAATGCGGCTCGGTGAACACGAGGCTGCCGAAGAACCAGTCGAGGTAGTTCGGCCAGTCCTGGCGCATCTTCTCGCCTTCGGCGCGCACGCGCTCGGCGATCTTCGGGTCGTCGATTCGCGCGTCGGCATAGCCGCCGGCGATGATCACGTGGCTCGCGCGCTCGGGGTGCTCGCCGGCGAGGCGCAGCACCGTCATCGCCGTCGCCGAGATGCCGACCAGCGCCGCCTTGTCCACTTGCGCCGCATCGAGGACCGCGAGGAAATCTTGGTAATACTCCTCGAAGCGGTAGGCATCCTGGCCGCGCGGGCGGTCGGAGCGGCCGTTGCCGCGCCCATCCATCGTCACGACGCGGAAATGCTGCGCGAGGTAAGGGACCGTGGCCTTCAGAATCTGTGAGTGCGTGATCTGGAAGATCGGCGCGAAGGCGATCCAGGGGCCCTCGCTGCCCCAGAGCGCGTACCAGCTCTTCACGCCGTCGCGCTCGACGTAGCCTTCGCGCACAGGCTGCGCGGTCTCGAACGGCCAGCGCTCGGCTTCGGGAACGCGCCCGGGCTCGGGCAGCTCGCCCACGACGGTGCGGAACCGCTCGGGGATCTTCATGCTTTCCTCCGCTTCGCCTTGCCCTGCTTCGCCGCGCGCGCGTCGAGCTGCTCGAGCAGCTTCTGCATCGCGTCGAGCGCTGCGCGGTGCGCGAGCCGGCTCTCGGGCGCGCCGAGCAGGTCGACGAACTCCATGCCGAGCCAGAAATCCGCGATCCAGGTGGCAATCACCTCGGCCGTGAACGGCGCCGGGAGCTTCGCCCCGCCGCCCTTCAGCACGCGCAGCGCCTCGCTGACGCCCTCGAGCACCACCTGCTTCCAGGCGAGCAGGCGCGGCAGGAACTTCTCGCGCAGGCCGGGGTTAGCGAGGCTCGCCGCCCAGAGCTCGGCCTGCATGCGCACGAACCCCGAGGCGAGGTCGCTCTTGTAAAAGTCGCGCGCGGCGGCCCACTTCTCCGCGAAGCCGCCGGGAGCGCGGTACATCCTGTGCTGGCGCTCGAGCAGCTGGCGGTTCGCCTCGTCGAGCACTGCGATCACCAGCTGGTCCTTGCTGCGGAAGTGGTAGTTGATGAGCGCGTGGTTGACGCCCGCGTCGCGGCCGATCTCGCGCATGCTGAGCGCGGCGTAGCCTTCGGCGACCAGGCGGCGGAACGCGGCGTCGAGGATCTTGCGCTGGGTGTCGCCGAGGTCGGGCTCGGCGAGCAGGCGCGGCGGCGCTTTATCCATATGGTTTAACCAGTCGTTCAAATCTTAGGTGGCGCGCCTGCCGCCGTCAAGGGGGGCGGCCGATTAACGGGTCGAGGAGTTGGCCCGCAGGCCGGCGCGGCCCAGCACCTCGGCCCACTTTGCGAGCTCGGCGCGGATGAAAGCGTCGAACGCCTCGGGCGTGTTGCCGATCAACTCGAGCCCCTGGCCGGCGAGGCGCGACTTCATCTTCGGGTCGCGTGCGATCTTCGCCACCTCGCCCTGCAGCCGCTCGATCACGGCGCGCGGCGTGCGCGCCGGCGCGGCGATGCCGTACCAGCCGTAGACCTCGTAGCCGGGAACGCCGCTTTCCGCCACCGTCGGGATGTCGGGCGCTACCTCGGCGCGCGCGCGCCCGGTCACCGCGAGCGCCTTCAGCTTGCCCGACTTCACTTGCGGCAGAGCGCTCACGTTCGACACGAACATGAGCGGGATGTGGCCCGCGATCAGGTCGGTGAGCGCGGGCGCGGTGCCTTTGTAATAGACCGGCGTGAGATCCGTGCCGGTCAGCATCTTGAAGAGCTCGCCCGCAAGGTGCGGCGCGCTGCCGGAGTCCGACGCGCCGTAGTCGAGCTTGCCCGGCTGCGCCTTGGCGAGGGCGATCACTTCCTGCACCGTGCGTGCGGGCAACGACGGATGCGCGAGCAGCATCATCGACTGCCAGCCGACCAGCGAGACCGGCGCGAAGTCGCGCAGCGTATCGTAGGGCAGGCTCGCCATCAGCGTCGGGTTGGTGGCGTGCGTGATGTAGATGAACGCGAGCGTGTAGCCGTCGGGCGGCGCCTTGGCCACCGCGTCGGTGGCGATCACCGCGCTCGCGCCCGGGCGGTTCTCGATCACGACCGGCTGGCCGAGCGCCTCGGCGAGGTCCGGCGCGATCGCGCGCGCCACCGTGTCGGTCGGCCCGCCCGGCGGCACGCCGACCATGATCTTCACCGGCCTGCTCGGATAGCCTTGTGCAAACGCCTGGGCGGCGAAGAAGGCGACGGCGAGCGCAGGGGCTCTCACAGCGAGGCCTTCGTCAAGACACTGCGCTCGCGCGAAGCGAGAAGCGGCACCGCGTCGGCGAGGTACTTCTTGAAGTGCGGCGTCGCCTGGTGCGCTTCGAAGGCTTTCTCGTCGTCGTAGACCTCGAACAGCACCACTTTGGTCTTGTCCTTCGGATCCACCAGCACCTCGAACTGCCGGCAGCCCGGCTCCTTGCGCGCCGCGCGCGCGTTGTCGCCGAGCTGCTTCATGTAGCGATCGACGTTCTCGGGCTTGATGCGGATATTCACGAGCAGCACGAAGCTCATTGCGCCTCCTCCTTTGCCGCCAATGTACCGAAACCAGGGACAGACCACGTTTTTTCCGGCAGGGCGACGCAAGTGCTTTGCTATAATCCGCCCCCTCGCGCCCGTAGCTCAGTTGGATAGAGTACCTGGCTACGAACCAGGGGGTCGTGGGTTCAAATCCTGCCGGGCGCGCCAGTCAACATAGGGGGTTGCAACCACGCGGCCCCTTTTTCGCTTCGCCTTGCATCGGTCACTTGAGGGCCGTATCGGGTTTCATAAGGCGGAATCGCTCCTGCAAGCTCTTGATGGATTGCGGATCGCCACGGACGCGGAGGAATGTGCCCTCGGCGTCGGTCCGCTCCCCCAGCACTTCGCACTTCGCGAAGATTTCCCCGCGCAAGCTTTGCCCCGCCCACGGGAGGAAAAGCTCGGCCTCGACGAGGTTCTGCGCAAAAAACATGCGGATCGCCTCGCCCAGCCGGGCGACGTCGGCGGCGCGGCGCGCGCTCATCACGATGCAGCCCGGATATCGGGCGCGCAGCGACGCTTCGAGCGCATCCTGGCTGGCTGCGTCGCCGACGCGGTCAATCTTGTTGAAGACGAGCAGACGCGGCACCTCCCTGGCGCCAATCTCGCCGAGCACTTCCTCGGTGACGGCGCGCTGTCGCTCGAAACCGGGGTCGCTGGCATCGACGACGTGGGCGAGCAGCGACGCCTCGAGCGCCTCGTCGAGCGTGGACTTGAACGAGACGACGAGCGCGTGCGGCAGGTTCTTGATGAAGCCGACCGTGTCGCTGACGAGCACGCGCGGCACGCCTTGCGGGTGCAGGGCACGCACGGTGGTGTCGAGCGTCGCGAAGAGCTTGTCGGCTACCAGCACTTCGCTGCCGGTAAGCGCGCGCATCAGAGTGGACTTGCCCGCATTGGTGTAGCCGACGAGCGCCACGCGCGCGAGCCCCTGGCGCTCCTGGCGCCTTGCGCGCTGCGTCTCGCGGCCGGGCTTCATGCCGTCGAGCTCCTTCTGCAGCTCGGCGATGCGGTCGCGGATCTTGCGCCGGTCGAGCTCGCCGTGCGATTCGCCGCCGCTGCGGCCGCCGGTGCCGCTGCGCGCCCGGTCCTTCGGTCCCGCGAGCTTGGCGGCCTCGCGCATGCGCGGCGCCATGTAGCCGAGGCGCGCGATCTCGACCTGCACCCGCGCGGCGCGGGAACGCGCGTGCCGGTGAAAGATCTCGAGAATGACCATGGTGCGGTCCATCACCTCGCAGCCCACTTCCTTCTCGAGGACGTGCGCCTGCGAGGGGGAAATCTCGTGGTCGACGAGGACAATGTCGGCGTTGCCTTGCACGACGTCACGCAGCTCCCGCCGCTTGCCGAGCCCGAAATAGCCTGCCGAATCGACGCCGGCGCGTTTTTGGGTAAACCTGCGCACGACGTCGAATCCGAGCGTCTTGGCGAGCTGGCGCAGCTCGGTAAGGGACGCTTCGAACTCGAGCTCGGTCACGCCGGGCAATTGCACGGCGGCCACGACGGCGCGCTTCAGTCGGTGGTCGGCTTCGCGAGTCATACGGCACGAAGCCTATCAGCCGCTCGCGGAAGCCGCCGCGACTTACGGGCCAGGCTCACCGGGGGCCAGCTGCGCGATGCGATACTGAAGCCCGTCACACCGGGATCGAAACTTTGAATAGGCAAGCGCTCGCGGTTCTCAACGAGGTGTTCGGCTATCCCGCGTTTCGCGGACACCAGGCGGCGATCATCGAGCATGTCGCCGGGGGCGGCGACGCGCTGGTTCTGATGCCGACCGGAAGCGGCAAGTCGCTCTGCTACCAGATCCCCGCGCTGCTGCGCGAAGGGGTAGGCGTCGTCATCTCGCCGCTCATCGCGCTGATGCAGGACCAGGTGGCCGCGCTCGCGGAGCTCGGGGTGCGCGCCGCGTTCCTCAACTCGACGCTCAGCGCCGCGCAGGCCGTGGAGACGGAAGCTCGCGTACGGCGGGGCGAGCTCGACCTGGTCTACGTCGCGCCGGAGCGGCTGCTGACACCGCGTTGCCTCGAGCTGCTGGCCGCGAGCCGGCTTGCCCTGTTCGCGATCGACGAGGCGCACTGCGTATCGCAATGGGGCCATGACTTCCGTCCGGAATATCTGCAGCTGCGCGGGCTGGCAGAGCGCTTTCCGGGGGTGCCGCGCATCGCGCTCACCGCGACGGCCGACGCGCAGACCCGCAACGAGATCCGCGAGCGCCTGGAGCTCGACGCGGCGCGGGTGTTCGTATCCAGCTTCGACCGCCCGAACATCCGCTACCGCATCGTCGAGAAGGACGACGGCCGCCGCCAGCTGGTCGATTTCATCCGCGCCGAGCACGCGGGAGACGCCGGCATCGTTTACTGCCTTTCGCGCCGGAAAGTAGAGGAGGTCGCCGCGTTTCTCGAATCGCAGGGGATCGCGGCGCTGGCGTATCACGCCGGCATGGAAGCGGACGCGCGGCGGAATCATCAGCAGCGGTTCCAGCGCGAGGACGGCGTAATCATAGTGGCGACGATCGCCTTCGGCATGGGCATCGACAAGCCGGACGTGCGGTTCGTCGCGCACCTCGACCTGCCGAAGAGCGTCGAGGGCTATTACCAGGAAACCGGCCGGGCGGGTCGCGACGGGCTGCTGGCCGACGCATGGATGGCCTACGGGCTGCAGGATGTCGTGCAGCTGCGGCGCATGATCCAGGAATCCGAGGCGGGCGAAGCGCAAAAGCGCATCCAGGCTGCCAAGCTCGACGCGATGCTCGGCCTTTGCGAGACCGCGGAATGCCGCCGCGTGCGGCTGCTCGCGTATTTCGGCGAGACGGCTGCGGCGCCGTGCGGGAACTGCGACACCTGCCTCGATCCGCCGGCGACGTTCGACGGCACGCTCGCCGCCCGGCAATTGCTCTCGTGCGTCTACCGGACGGGGCAGCGTTTCGGAGCGATGCACGTGATCGACGTGCTGCGCGGCGAGGCGACCGACAAGGTTACGCAGCGCGGACACGAAGCGCTGAGCACGTTCGGCATCGGCCGCGACCGAAGCGACCGGGAATGGCGCGCCATCGCCCGGCAATGCATCGCGCTCGGGCTGCTCGAGGTCGACCACGACGCGTATGGCGCCCTCAGACTCACGTCTGAAAGCCGGGCGGTGCTGAAAGGCACACGCAACGTCGCGCTGCGCGCCTGGCGGGAGCCAGCGCGAAGCACGCGGCGGGGGAAGGCACCGGCGGCAATCGGCGAGCTGTCGCGGGAGGCGCACGAGCTCTTCGAGCGCCTGCGCGCATGGCGCCTGGATGCCGCGCGCCGTCACGGCGTCCCCGCGTACGTGATCTTTCACGACGCGACCCTGAGAGAGATCGCACGCGTCCGTCCGGTCTCGCTCGAGCTGCTGCGCGGCATTCCGGGCATCGGCGCGAGGAAGCTCGAGGCCTACGGCGCCGAGATCGTCGGCCTGGTCCGATAGCGTGGTCGTGCACCTCGTCGACGGGACGTACGAGCTGTTCCGCCATTTCTACGGCCTGCGCCGGTTCAACAAGGGGAAGGACGCGCCGTTCGGCGCAGTGCGCGGCGTGCTGCACACCGTGCTGGAGCTGATCGAGAAGGGCGCGACGCATCTCGGCGTCGCAACCGACCACGTCATCGAATCGTTTCGCAATGGCCTTTGGTCCGGGTACAAGACCAGCCGAGGCGTCGAGCCCGCGCTGCTCGCGCAGTTCCACCCTTTGGAAGAGGCGCTCCAGGCCATGGGCGTGACGGTTTGGCCGATGGTCGAGCTCGAGGCGGACGATGCGCTCGCTTCCGCGGCGCGGCTGGCCGCAACGGACGCGCGAGTGGAGAAGGTCTGCATCTGGACGCCGGACAAGGATCTTGCGCAGTGCGTGCAGGGCGATCTCGTGGTGCAGATGGACCGCAGGGCGAACGCCCTGCGCAACGAAACCGCGGTGCGGCAGAAATATGGCGTCGAGCCGCGGCGCATCCCGGACTTCCTGGCCCTGGTCGGCGACGCCGCCGACGGTTACCCGGGGCTCGCCGGTATCGGCAAAGCGGGCGCCGCGCGCCTCGTCAACCGTTACGGGGCGCTCGAGGACTTTCCGGCGGAAGTGCTCGCGGGCGAACGGCGCGAGCTGGCTTTGCTCTTCAAGCGCCTCGCCACGCTGAGAACCGATGCCGCCCTGTTTGCCGACGTGGCGCATTTGCGCTGGCGCGGGCCGACCGATGGCTTCGCGGCGTGGGCGGCGAAAATCGACGATGCGCGCCTGCTGGCGCGCGGCCTCGCTGCAGCGCGAGAGGTCAATCAGGCAGTCGAATAGGCACCGATTTCGGCGCCCGCGATATCAGCTTGGCGATCTTCGGAGCGCAAGAAACAGATCGCTCGCGGCCAAGCCGGCAACTACTCTCGCCGGCATGGACCGCCGCTCAGATCCGGACGCGATTGGCAAGCGCGCCTTCCTATTGCGCGGATTCGCGCTGCCCTATGCGAAGGAAGCGCTGGCGGCGGTGGACACTGTCCAAGCCTTCGCTCCGTTGCGGCGGATGGTCACGCCGGGCGGCTTCACTATGTCGGTGGCACTCACGAACTGCGGCGTCCTTGGCTGGACAACCGACAGGCGAGGCTACCGGTATACGCCAACCGATCCCCAGACCGGAGAGCCATGGCCCGCGATGCCGTCCACCTTGGCGGATCTTGCGCGCGCTTCCGCCGCCGCCGGGTTCCCGGCCTTTGAGCCGGACGCGTGCCTGATCAACCTATACGTCCCCGGCGCGCGGCTGACCTTGCACCAGGACAGGAACGAAAAGGATTTTGCTGCGCCCATCGTCTCGGTGTCGTTCGGCATGACGGCGACTTTCCTTTTCGGCGGCCTGCATCGGGCCGCTCGGACCGCAAAAATCCCTCTTCACCACGGCGACGTCGTCGTTTGGGGTGGCGAGGACCGCCTTCGCTTCCACGGCGTAATGCCTCTCAAGGGGGACGCGCACTCGCTGCTTGGGCACCGGCGTATCAACCTGACGTTCCGCAAGGCTGGCTAGGTTCGGCGCTTTTTCGACGTCCACCGCAAGAGCCGGATTTTCTGCCCGTCACCGGCGATCTAGAGTGCTGGCCATGGACCTACAACTCACCCGAATCGACTCGCCGCTTGGCGAGATGTCGCTCGTCACCGATAGGCAAGGCGCGGTGTGGGCGCTCGACTTCACGAACCGGCGTGGCCATGCGTCCTCAGAGGCCGCCGGGAAGATTGCCCGGAAGATCGAGGCGTACTTCAAGGGCGAGCTCGATGCGCTGAAGGACATCCCCGTGATGGGCAACGGCACCGAGCTCGAGCGGCGTGTCTGGGAAGCCGTGCGCAAGATTGCGCCTGGCACGACCACAACCTACGGCGAGCTCGCGCGCTCCCTTGGCTTTGCCGATCCGCGCATGGCGAAGGAGGTCGGCGCGGCGATCGGCGCTAATCCGGTCGCGCTCGTCGTGCCCTGCCACCGCGTGATCGGGAAGGACGGCTCGCTGAGGGGTTACGCCTGGGGCCTGCAGCGCAAGCAGTGGCTCCTGGTCCACGAGAAGGCCGATCTGCACCATGGCCGGAGCGAAAGTTTGTTCGCCGTTGCGCGGTGACGAAGAAGACCTGGACGCTGCTGGGCGCCGACCGCAAGCCGTATCAAAGCGAAGTGCCCGGCGCATTCGGCGGTCATCGCAAGCGTCGCATCTACGGCCGATTGACGTGCCGCGCGGCAAAGCAGGCGATTCAGCGCGGTGGCTACGTGAATAACCGCGTGTTCTTTCCGGATGAGGAGACGGCCAAGGCCGCGGGATTCCGGCCCTGCGCCGTTTGCCTGCCGAGTGAATACAAGGCATGGAGATCGGAGAAGACGGGCGGCGGGGAGAGTCCTGACCCCTTACTTTGATCGCCTGTAGAGCGCCCGCCTTCCCATCACGACGATATCGAGCGCGAGCAGATAGGCCGCATCGTCGGGCACCTGTTCGCCGCTCAACCATTGCCTGATTTGTTCGCGCGTCACCTCCAGCGCCTCGGCGAGGTTGCTCTCGCTGCCGAGAACCTCGAGCGCGCGGCGCAGTGTGCGGAGCTTGGGTGTGTCGTGGCTCACGGGCGACTGGGCGCTAGCAGTTCCTGCAGATTTGTCGTGCAGCCCCATCACTCGGTCGCTGCGCGTGATGTCGTGCACGGCATTTAACCCACTATGACTGCGCTATCACGTTGCCGCACGTGGCTGACGGAAGCGACCTATAGAGTGCGCCGCCATGATTGGACGGGTCCTCTTCTACCTGAGCATGGCGGCTGCCAGCGTCGCGCTGTTCTATATCGCCGCCGAGATGCTCGGCGCCTTCTAGCGCTCTACAGCGAGAAGGAGCGCTGGCCTTCCAGGGTTTGGCGCGCGTGCGCGCTTTTCGCCGCCTCGTTGCCGAACAGCGCGTAATCGATCGCCAGGTACAGGCCGTAGATCATCAGCAGCGCCGAGATCGTTTGTCCGATCGTGAAGAGAGTGTCCAGCATGGTTGCCTCCTCTGGTTGGTGTGGAGGCAGTTTGCGTCGCGACGGACGCAGCGTCTGTAACCCCGGCCGCCCGGCCGGTGTGCGAAGTTCACCTTAGCGGTATTTCTCGACGTCGAGGCTGGACACCGGCCCGCCGTCATTGCCCCACGAGGCGCGCACGTAGCTCAGCACGGCCGCGACGTCTTCGTCGCTCAGCTGGCTGAAGTACGGCGGCATGCCATACGGGCGCGGGTTCGCCGCCGTGGCCGGCGCATAGCCGCCATTCAGGACCGCCTTGATCGCGTTCGCCGCGAGGGGTGCGCTTACGCTCGGATTGCGGGCAAGCGACGGGTACGCGGGGAATGCGCCTTCGCCATTTTCGCCATGGCAATCGGCGCAATGGTCGCCGTACACCGCTTCGCCGCGCGCCAGGGTGCGGGGATCGCCCGCGCCCGTCGGGCGCTGCGAAGCTGGCTTCGCCATCGAGGCCTGCAGATAAGCGGCGATGGCCCGAGCATCGTCGGCCGAGAGGTGTTGCGTGCTTCGGTAAACCACTTCGGCCATCGGCCCCATCGCCATGCCGCGCGGCGAGATGCCGCTCCTTAGCAGCCCGACGACATCCCGCGCTTGCCAGCCGTACACGCCCGCCCCGGCGCTCGAGCCGAGCGGCGGCGCATACCAGTTCTGCATGGGAATGAGCCCGCCGCCGAGGTCGAGGCTGTGGCTCACCGCGCCGAACATGTTGCGGCTCGCGTGGCACGCGTCGCAGTGGCCCAGCCCGCGCACCAGGTAGGCGCCGCGGTTCCACTCGGCGCCGTGGGCAGGCTCGGGCTGGAACACGCCCGGACGGAAGAACAACAGGCGCCAAGCGCCGAGCGCAGCCTGCGTGTTGTAGGGAAAGCGAAGCGCATGCGGCCGGTTCCGGCGCGACACCGCCGGCAAGGTGCGCAGATAGTCGAACATCGCGTCTGCGTCTTCGCGCGCCACCTTGGCGAAGTTCGGATACGGAAACGCCGGGTAGAGCATGCGGCCGTCTTTCGAGCGGCCGTCGTGCAGCGCGCGCCAGAAGTCCTCGCGCGACCACGCGCCGATGCCGCTCGCCGCGTCGGGCGTGATGTTGCTTGCGTACACCGTGCCGAACGGCGTTTCGATGGCGCGCCCGCCGGCGAACGAGGCGCCGCCGATCGCGGTATGGCAGGCGATGCAATCGCCCGCGGCGACGAGGTAGCGCCCGCGCTCGAGGCCGCTCGACGAATCGGCGGCCGCCGAGAGCGAGCGCGTGCCGCGCACGCTTGCCGCCACGCTGCCGCATTCGAGCGGCAGCTCGCGCCGCGCCACTCCCGGCTTCATGGCCTCGGGAACTGGCTGCGCGGCGAGCCAGCTCGCGAGCAGCGGCACGTCTTCGCCCGCCAATCGCCGCGCCACCTCGCCCATGCAATCGGGCGCGACGGAGCGCAACCGGCCGTTCCGCCAGGCGCCGAGCTGCGCGCCGATGTACTGCCGCGGCAGACCGAGCAGCGCCGGAATCGCCGGTGCCGCGCCGGCGAGATTCGCGCCGTGGCATTCCACGCACGCGGGGACGTCGCGCGCCGCATCGCCGTGCTCGATGATCTGCCGGGCGCGTGCGAGCGCTGCGGGATCCAATGCCGCAGGTTCCGGCGGCGGGTAGGGAAGCTCCAGGCGGGCGAAGTAATCCGCGATCTCGCGCAGGTAATCGTCGGTCATGTATTGCACGAGGTAGATCATCGGCGGATAGCCGCGCCGGCCCTCGCGGAAGCTCGCGAGCTGGTTGAGCAGATAGCCGGCCGGCTTGCCGGCGATGCGGGGAGAAAAGCCGTCCTTCGTCGCCTGGGTCGCGCTGCCGTGGCAGGTGGTGCAGGGCCGCATGCGCTCTTCCATGGTGTCGCTTAAGCGGACCGGACTGTGCACTTTGCCCGGGCGCGCGCTCGACGGACTTGTGGGCGGTGGCTGCGCGGGCGCCGGCGCGGGGGGATTCCGCGTGACGAAGTGCACTGCGGTGACGATCGCGCCGACCAGCAAGGCGGCGACGAGCAGTCCCGCGCCGATCAGCGCGCCAGTGCCGGCGCCTTCGAGGTCGTGCGCGGCAGCGGCCCCTCGGCGCACGCCGAAGAACGACCAGAGGACGGCGCGAAGGACCCGTATCAGGCGCATTCGAAAGTGACGAGCGTCAGGCCGCTGCAGGAAATATTCTCAATTGAAAGGCAACGTCAGGCCATTGAAAGGCCTTGTTGCAAATTGGTCATTTCGTCTTGCGGCGCCGCTTTAACTATAGGAAAAAGGTGCCGGTCACTACAGGGGATTCCTGTAGCAAGCAGGGAACAAGGGGAAACGCTAAAGGGGGATCGAAAAGATGAAATCGCGCATGCTGCTGTGTGCGGCGTTGGTATGTCTAGCTCAGGGGCCGCAGCCCGCCCGCGCCGCTGACGATGAAGCGAGAATAAAGGAGCTGGAGCGCAGGGTGCAGCAACTCGAAGCCGGCGCGCCGGCCGAGCCCGCACCGGCCATGAGCCACGCCGGCATGGGCAGCATGGATTCCGCATTGAGCGGCGGCGGCGTGCCGTTCCACGGCTTTCTCGACGTCGGTGGCGGATTCCAGCAGCACGGAAAGAGCGGGTTTACGACCGGCTCGTTCGATACCTATCTCACACCGCAGTTCAACGATCGCGTCCGCGCGCTGCTCGAGGCGCTGATCGAATTCGGCGACAGCGGCGAGCCCGGTATCGACCTCGAGCGCGCGCAGATCGGCTATGCCTTCAGCGACGCCTTCACGATCTGGCTGGGGCGCTTTCACTCGCCCTTCGGGTACTACAACACCGCGTTCCACCACGGCAAGCTGATGCAGACGTCGATCGAGAAGCCGCGATTCCTCAACTTCGAGGACGACGGTGGCGTGATGCCATCGCACACGGTGGGAACGTGGGCCACCGGGGCGTTCCGGCTCGGCGGCGGCACCAAGTTCACCTATGACGTCTATGTCGGCAACAGCCCGAGTATTAAGGGCGGCGCGCTGGACATGAACAACCTGGCGTCGGAGAACCATACGGCGAGCCGCGGGCTGAACCTGGCGTACCAGGGACTGGGCGGCAGCCTCCGGCTGGGCGGACACTACTACCGCGCCAGCGTGGTCGACGACGCCCTTCCGGCAAACGACACCAAGCTGCAATTCATGGGTCCCTATGCCGTCTTCGACGACGGCGTGTGGGAAGTGATCTACGAGTACTACCGGTGGAACAACGAGAACATGGTCAGCAACACCGCGGCGCCGCTCGGCGAGCACCGCAGCACTGCCTGGTTCGGCCAGATCGGCCGCCACTTCGGGCAGTGGATGCCGTATGCGCGCTACGAGAAGGGCTCGTTCAACCAGGACGACAACTTCTTCGCCTCGCTCGAGGGCGGGCGCTCGTATACCCGCAAGCTGGCCGGCGTGCGCTACGACATCAATCCGCGCGCCGCGTTCACCGTCGAGTACTTCCATACCGAGCAGGACGATCTCGTTGTGCCGGACTACAACGAGATGCGCTTCCAGTTCGCGATCGGCTTTTAAGGCCGGAGGGACCATGAGACTCATCAGGCTGTTTTTGATACTCGCGGCATCCCTTGCGGCGCCGCTCGTCGCAAGCGCGGCCGACGTGTACGTCATCGCCAATCCGACGGTGGACCTGCAAGCCGCCGACGTGCGCGACGTGTACCTCGGAGAGAAACTCTTCAGCGGCTCGGTGCGGCTGCGTCCGGTGGACAACGCCGAGGCACAGGAAATGTTCCTCTCCAACGTGATGCACATGACCGGCATCGCCTACGCCACGGCATGGACCAAGAAGGCCTTCCGCCAGGGCGTCACGCAGCCGCCGCTGTACTCGGGAGACGCTGAAGTCATCGAGTTCGTGCGGCGCAACGAAGGCGCGGTCGGCTACGCGCGGAGCGCGCCTTCGGGCGTCAAGGTCCTGCAGAAGCTGGCGAAGTAGCGCGCGGCGGAGGGAAGGAACAGAACATGGCGGCAACCCAATCCCGGTCGCTGGCTTCGCGCTTCGTCCTGCAGTTCACCCTCATCCTGCTGCCGCTTGCGCTGGTCGTGATCGCGCAGATGGTGCTCGACTCGTGGAACGCGGCGGCGCTCGACCGCTCGCACAGGGCGCAGGCGCTGGCCTACGACGTGCGGCGCGACTTCAAGGTGTTCATCGACGGCGTGGTGGACGCGGTGGACACCGGCGGCCTGAGCAACGCGGCGAAGGAAAAGCTGCAAAGCGCGGCGCAATCGGCGGAGGCGCTGCAAGCGGCGGAGCGAACCGACGAGCCGGTGCGCGCCCTGGTGCGCCAGCTGAACGAGCTGCGCCCGGGGATTGCCAGCGCTGCCAAGCTGCAGGACCTCGTGGCGCTGCGCCCGGCCATCAATTCCGCCGACACCGCCGTGTCGGCGCTGGTTTCCCGGTATGACGCGCGGATCGAGCAGGGCCTCTTGAGCGCCGTCGCCTATGCGAGCGCGCAGCGCAAAATAGTGCCGCTCGTGCTCATCGTTACGCTCGTCATCACCGGGCTTTTTATCCGCAACACCCTCATACGGCCGATCGTGCAGGCCGAGCAGGCGGCGCGCACCGTCGCCGCGGGAACGCTGCGCCCTGAGCTCGAGCTGGACCTCGACCTGCGCAAGGACCTCGGCAGCCTGCTGCGCTCGATCGGCTGGATGAACGACAGCCTGTACAAGATCATCCACCAGGTGAAGGGCTCGGCGCAGAGCGTGTCCGGCGCTGCCCAGGAGCTCGCCGGCAGCAACGACGAGATCGCGCGCCACGTCGAGCACGAGGCGAGCGCCATCGAGGAGATCTCGGCCAGCATGGAGGAGCTCTCCGGTACGGTGAAGCAGAACGCGGAGAACGCCTCTTCGGCCGACGGCCTCGCGCAGGGCGCCTCCAGCGCGGCGGCCGGTGCGCGCACCATCATGGCCGACGTCGTCTCCAACATGGACAGCATCGCGGCGAGCGCGCGCCAGATCGCCGGCATCGTCGCCATGATCGACGACATCGCCTTCCAGACCAACATTCTCGCGCTGAACGCCGCGGTCGAGGCGGCGCGCGCCGGCGAGAGCGGGCGCGGCTTCGCGGTCGTGGCCTCGGAGGTGCGGGCGCTGGCCATGAAGTCCGCGTCCGCCGCGAACGACATCAAGAAGCTGGTCGGCGGCGCGGTGACGAGCGTAGGCCAAGGACACGATCTCGTGCAGTCGGCCGCGCGAACGATCGACCAGGCGGTGCAGTCGATCCAGAACGTCGCGCCGCTGATGCGCGACATCGCCGCAGCCTCGCGTGAGCAGTCGAGCGGCATCGACCAGGTGAAGTCGGCGATCGAGGGGATCGAGAAGGCGATCAGCTCGAGCGGCGAGCTGGTCGGCCAGGCGGTCGCCTCGTCGCGCGGGCTGGAGAGCGCGGCGCGCAACCTCACCCAGGTGGTCGACGCCTTCCGCCTCGAGGAAGCGCGGCACTCCGCGGCCGCGCCGGCCGAGACGAGCGCCGCCGAGCCGGAGCAGCCGCAGCGTCCGGTTCACTGGTGGGCGCTCGGCAAGCGCCGCGAGGCGTCGTCTAGTCGCTCGCCGGAATAGGCGCCCCGGCGCCCCTGATCTGGATGCGGTAGCCCGAGCGCACGTTCGGCCAGTAGTCCCAGATCGCGCGGTGCTGCGTGCAGCGGTTGTCCCAGAACGCGATCGAGTGCTCGCGCCAGCGGAAGCGCATCTGCCATTCCGGGCTCTCGATGTGCGCGAAGAGGAAGCCGAGGATCGCGTCGCTCTCCTCGCGCGGCAGCTCATTGATGTGCGTCGTCTGGCCGCGGTTCACGTAGAGGAGCTTGCGCCCGGTCCAGGGATGCACGGCGACCACCGGATGAGCGCTGACCGGATAGACGGTCTTGGTTCCCTTGTCGAAGAGCTTCGCGCCGTCGTGCGTGGCGGTGAGCCCCTTGAGCAATGCCTTCATGCGCAGTGAGAGCGCCTCGTAGGCCGCGTACATGCTCGCGAACAGCGTGTCGCCGCCGCCGTCGGGAGGAATGATGCGCTGGTGCAGGATGCTCGCCATCGGCGGAACGGCGGCGCACGACTGGTCGGTATGCCAGACCTCGCCCGAGACGCGCTTGGAATTCGCGTCGAAGTGCTGGCGGCGCGCCTCGGGGTATTGCTCGTCGGGCTTGGACGCGGTGCCTTCGCCGCCCACGTGCACGTGCAGCTCGCCGAAGTACAGCGCGAAGCGCCTGTGCATCGCGAGATCGATCGCCTGGTCGCGGAAGAAGATCACCCCATGCCTGGCGAGCGCGTCCTTGAGCTCGCCGACCTGCTCGGGAGCGAGCGGCCGCGTGAGATCGATGTTGCCGATCTCCGCGCCGACGTGCGGCGAAAGCGGCGTTACTGTGGCGGTGCTCATGAGTCGGCGCGGTAGGCGGCGTAGAGGTGGTCGAAGGTGCGCATCGCCTCGGCGAGCAGCGCGTCGTCGCTGCGCGCTCGCTCCTTGGCGCCTTTCAGCACCGCCTCCAGGCCTTTCGCATCGGCGACGGGGATGCCGCCCACGTCGAGGAAGTGTACCGCGGCGCCGATGGTCGTAACCGCGCGGTCGTGATCGAGGCCGAAGCTCGCGGCGAGGACCTCGAAGGTGACGCGGCCGCCGACGTGGGTGAATTCGGCGCCGTCGAAGTCGAAGCCGACGGCTTTCTTCGGCCGCTCGCTCGGACGCGAGATCCAGGCGAACCGGGCGTCGCGATCGATGAAGCGCTTGATGAGCCAGGCGCTCGCGAGCCGGTCGACCCACGGGCTCTTGCGCGTCGCCCACACGCGGTTGCGGTAGCGCGCGGGCTCGTGCGGCCGCAGGCTGCGCTTCGAGAAGCGCGGCTCGCCGCCGGCATACACCTGTTTATAGGCCTGCTTGAGCTCGGCGAGGGCCCCGGCCGCCTGCAGCTTCGCCTCGCCGGGATAGAAGTCGATGCGCGAGAGCTTGTCGGCGGCGCGCTCGAGGCGCGCGATGGCGGTCTGCGCCCGCCGCGGCCCCAGGCGCGCCAGCGAGGCCTTCGCGGCGCGGATCTTCTCCACCAGCGCGCCGTGCCCGGCGCCGCGGTCGAAGAGCTTCTCGATCTGCGCGCGCTGCAGGTCGCTGCGCGGCGAAAGCGCGAGCGTCATGGCGAAGCCGCCCTGCGAGCGGATGTCGCTCTCGATCTTTTCGAGCGGCGCGGCGTCGTTCGCCGGC
>CAYZFN010000063.1:0-38916 GCA_964477695.1 uncultured Enterobacteriaceae bacterium
ACCGAGACGCCGATGATGTCGGCGGGCAGCATGTCGCTCGTGAACTGGATGCGCTGGAACTGCAGGCCGAGCGAGCGGGCGAGCACGTGGGCGAGGGTCGTCTTGCCGACGCCCGGCAGGTCCTCGATCAACAGGTGGCCGCGCGCGAGGAGGCAGGCAAGAGCAAGCCGGACCTGCGGCTCCTTGCCGAGAATGATCGCCCCCGCGGCCGCGATCACGCGCTCCAGCGGCGCGCGTAAGCCTTGGTTTTGTGAGGAAAACTCGGCCTTTAGGAGCATGCGGGCGATTCTAACCGATGGGATATGATGGAACGTCATGGCTCGTCAGTTCCGAAGTGCATACATCACGCATTCCGACTGTCTGAAGCACGACATGGGCGCGTACCACCCGGAGCGGCCGGCGCGCCTCTCGGCCATCGAAGACCAGCTGATCGCTTCGGGCATCGGCCAGCACCTCGAGCGCTACGAAGCGCCGCTCGCGAGCGACGAGCAGCTCGAGCGCGTGCATCCGCAGCAATACGTGAGAGCGATCCGCAAGCTCGCGCCGAGCGAAGGCACGGTGCACCTCGACCCCGACACGGCGATGAACGCCTTTACCATGCATGCCGCGCTGCGAGCCGCGGGCGCGGGCGTGCTGGCGGTCGACCTGGTGATGCAGGACAAGGCCGGCAGCGCGTTCTGCGCGGTGCGGCCGCCGGGCCACCACGCCTGCCGGGCACGCGCCATGGGCTTCTGCATCTTCAACAACGTCGCCGTCGCGGCGCGCCATGCGCTGGAGGCGCACGGCGTCGAGCGGGTCGCGGTGATCGACTTCGACGTGCATCACGGCAACGGCACCGAGGATATCTTCGAAGGCGACGAGCGCGTGCTGATGGTGTCGACCTTCCAGCACCCGTTCTATCCCTATTGCGGCACCGAGGACCCGGCGCCGAACATGGTGAACGTGCCGCTGTCCGCGGGCGCGGGCTCGCGCGAGTTCCGCGAGGCGGTCAACGAAGCGTGGCTGCCGGCGCTCGAGGATTTCAGGCCGCAGCTGATCCTCTTTTCGGCGGGCTTCGACGCGCACGTCGAGGACGACATGGCGATGCTGCGCTTCACCGACGCCGATTACGGCTGGGTCACCGAGCAGGTGAAGCCGCTTGCCGAGCGCCATGGCGCCGGCCGCATGGTGTCGCTGCTCGAAGGCGGCTACGCGCTAAGCGCGCTGGGTCGCAGCGCCGTGCAGCACATCCGCGTCCTCGCCGGCTTGAACGCCTAGCAGCTCGCGCGCGGCCGCGCCGAACGCCGCTTCGCTCGCGTCGCGGATGCGCAGGCGCGGCGCCTCCGCTAGCTGAACGAAATTGCGTGCCGAAGAGCGCTCGTAGGCCGGGTCGTAGTGCTCGAGCAGCAGCCGCCCGACGAAGGCGCGCCATTCGCCGCTCGCGGCAAGCGCCTTCCAGTCCGCGATTCTTCCCCGTCCATGCAGCGCGGTGAGGCAGTCGAGCTGCGCAGCGAGCGCCGCGCGGTCGAGCGTGAAGTGCTCGTATTCGTCGAGCAGCAGCGTGATCCTCGTTTCGACGCCGGTTTCCAGGAGCACGCAGGTCGAGCCGCGCATCCGCTCCATCAGCGCGTCAGGGACCTGCAGCTCGCCGATTTTCTTCGACTCGCCTTCGACGTAGACCGGCTGCGCGGCGTCGAGCTGCTGCAGTCGGGCGAGCAGCTGGCTTTCGAACCATTTCTGCGACGGCTGCGGCTGCTGCGGCAGGCCGCCGAGCACCGAGCCGCGATGCGCAGCGAGCGCTTCGAGGTCGACGACCTGCGCCCCGGCGCGCGCCAGCGCCGCAAGCAGGCGGCTCTTGCCGCTGCCGGTCGGGCCGTGGATCACCCGGAAGTCGAGCCGGCCGGGAAGGTCGAGTAGTTGTTCGACGACCCAGCGTCGGTAGGCGCGATAGCCGCCCGCGAGCGTCTGCGCCTGCCAGCCCACCTCGCGCAGGATGTGCGCCATGGCGCCCGAGCGCTTGCCGCCGCGCCAGCAATAGATCAAGGGTTTCCAGTCCTTGGGTGCGTCCTTGAAGATCGTTTCCAGATGCCGCGCGACGTTCCTGGCCACCAGCACGCCGCCCAGCTTCTTCGCCTCGAAAGGAGACACCTGCTTGTACAGCGTCCCGACCTTGGCGCGCTCGGCGTCGTCCAGGACCGGGGCGTTAACCGCGCCCGGAATGTGGTCAAGGGCGTATTCCGATGGCGTGCGCGCGTCGATGACCGTGTCGAAATTCTTGAAATCCATCCGACCCTAATATAACGTCGGTTTCCCCATGTTTATCCTCGAGCGCCTCACGTCCGCGAGCTGCCGTTCGCTCGCCGCAATGATCGGCTGCGCCGTCGGGCGCGGCCGTCGAGGGCGCACAGGGCAATCGGGCAGTCCGGACGACCGAGCGCCGCTTCATCCCGCGGCCGCGCTCCGCCGCCCCCGCTGCTCTCCCACCAGGAGCGATCCATGAACCGCCGAACATTCCTCAAGACTTCCGCCGCCGCCGCCGCCGCGCAGGCCCTTCCCTGGAGCGTCGTCGCGCTCGCCGCCGAACAGGGCTGGCGCACCTTCGAGACCGTGACGCGCGTGGAGGTGAGCGATCCGTTCGGCGTGGCGCGCGCCTGGGTGCCGCTGCCCCTGGTCGCCGATACCGACTGGCATCGCACGCTGGACAACGCCTGGTCGGGAAATGCTGCGCGCACCGAAGTGCTGCGCGATCCGAAATACGGGGCGACCATGCTCTATGCCGAGTGGCCGGAACGCGAGATGAACCCACTGATCGAGGTGACGAGCCGGTTCATGACGCGCGACCGCGCGGTCGATCTTTCCGCGCCGCGCGGCGGCCAGGATCTCGCCGCGGGCGAGCGGCAGTTCTTCACCGCGCCGAGCGACCTCATCCCGACCGACGGCATCGTGCGCGAGACGGCGCTCAAGGTCACGCGCGGTGCCAGGGACGACGTCGAGAAGGCGCACGCCATCTACGAATGGATCGTCGACAACACCTTCCGCGATCCCAAGGTGAAGGGCTGCGGCGTGGGCGACATCAAGGCGATGCTCGAGACGGGCAACCTGGGCGGCAAGTGCGCCGACCTTAACGCGCTGTTCGTCGGGCTTGCCCGCTCGGTCGGCGTGCCGGCGCGCGACGTCTACGGCGTGCGCGTCGCCGCCTCGAATCTCGGCTACAAGAGCCTCGGCATCGGCTCGCCGAGCGCAAGCAAGGCGCAGCACTGCCGCGCCGAGTTCTTCGCGCGCGGCTACGGCTGGGTACCGGTCGACCCGGCCGACGTGCGCAAGGTAGTGCTGGAAGAGCCGCCGGGCAACCTGCGGCTCGACGATCCGAAGGTCGTCGCGGCGCGCAAGCGCCTCTTCGGCGGATGGGAGATGAATTACCTCGCCTACAACATGGGGCACGACGTACGCCTGCCGCACGCCTCGCGCGACGTGAAGCTGCCGTACCTCATGTATACGAACGCCGAAGCCGATCGCGAGCTGCGCGACCAGATGGATCCCGACAGCCTGAAGTACGCCATCACCGCGCGCGAGCTCGGCGCGTGATGCGGCGCGCGGCTGCGCTTCTCGTCGGCGCGTTGCTCGGCCTGAGCGCCGCGGCGGCCGAGCTAAGGCCGTGGAGCGGCGACGCGACGCCGCCGCTCGCGCTGCAGGACCTGCAGGGCCGCAAGCACGACCTCGCGGACTACAAGGGGAAAGTCGTGCTGGTGAACTTCTGGGCCACCTGGTGCGAGCCCTGCCGCGCGGAGATGCCGTCCATCGAGCGGCTGAAGAGCTCGCTCGACGGCAAGGCGTTCGAGGTTCTGGGCGTGAACCTCGCCGAGCCGCTCTCGCGCATCGAGAAGTTCACCGCCGCAGTGCCGCTCGCGTTCCCGCTCTTGCGCGACACCGACGGCGCGGTCGCCAAGGCGTGGCGCGCCAAGGTGCTGCCGGCGAGCTTCCTCGTCGACCGCAAAGGCCGCATCCGCTACTACGTCTACGGCGAGCTCGACTGGTCGAGCGAGGCGGTGCGCGCCAAGGTGAGCGAGCTCCTGCGGTGAAGCGCTTCGTCGACGACCGCGGCAAGCGCGCGGCGCTCGGCGGAAGGGGCGAACAGCTTGCGTCGCTGGCGAATGCCAGCTTGCAGCCTGCGGTAGAAATCCCTTTCGTATCGAGCGCGCACCATAAGCGCGGCAAGACCCGCTTCGTCGCCGAGCACGTAATAGCCCGGATAGCGCGTGCCCAGCATGCCGACGTTTCCCGGCACCCGCGAAGCGAGCACCGGCGTGCCGATGCGCGCTGCTTCGGCGATGACGTTCGCCCCGCCTTCCATCACCGAGCTCACGACGAGCAGATGGCTTTTGGCGAGCCAGCCGAGCGCCCGCCCGTGCGGCAGGGCGCCGAGCCAGCGGTAGCGGGCCTCTCGTTGCATCCACGCTTCGGCGTCGCGGCCGAGGGCGGGATCGAGCGCGCCGCCGATCTGCACCAGCTCGATTTCCTCGCCGCGAAGGCGCGCCAGCGCCATGACCGCGCGCATCGGGTCCTTTTCCGAGCGCAGGTGGCCGATGACCGCGATGCGGAAGCGATCGCTCGGCGGCGCCCGGCGCGTGCGCGGATCGGCCGACTGGTACACGACGCGCGCTTTGCGGCGCGTCGCGCGATCGAGCTCGGCGAGCGCCGCCTCCTGCAGCACGATTACGCGGTCGGCGACCTCGAGCGAGCGTCTCGCCTCGGCGGAGTCCGGAAGATCGCGATAGAGATCCGTGCCGGTGAGCACCACGACGAGCGGCTTGCCGCTCGCCGCATAACGCGCGATCGACTCGGCGCTGCGCCGCGCATGCAGCGCGATCAGCGCGTCGCAGGGCTCGCCATTCCAGGCGATCGCGACGCGCACGCGGTGACCGCTGGCGCGCAGCAGCGTCGCCCAGCGAAGCGCGGTATGGCGATTGCCGTTGCGCGTGCCGGCGCCGGCAGGCGTAGCGATGAACAGGTGCGCCATTGAGCGCATTATCGGCACAACTCGCCGCGAGCCGGGCGCATACGCTGCGCGTGACTGCCCACTTGGAGGGCGAGCGGCTGCTCGGGCCGAAGCTCGCCATCGTCAATCCGCCGCTTTGGGAGATCGGCCACGTCGGCTGGTTCCAGGAGCGCTGGTGCCTGCGCCAGCGCGACGACGGCAGCCTCGGCGAGTCGATCCTGCGCGATGCCGACTGCCTGTACGACTCCTCGGCGGTGCGGCACGACACGCGCTGGGATCTGCCGCTGCCGATGCTCGACGATACGCGCGCTTATCTCGATGCGGTCCTCGAACGAGTGCGTGCCCGGGTCGAGCGCGAGCCCGAGAACGAGCGGCTCGCCTATTTCGTGCGCCTCGCCGCGCTGCACGAGGACATGCACGCCGAGGCGTTCCATTACACGCACCAGACGCTCGGCTATCCCGAGCCGCAAGTTGCTGTGCCAGGGCAGGCAGGAGCGGGTAATTCGGGCTCTGACCCGGATCTCTACTTCCCGGGCGCGTGCATCCGCATGGGCGCCGAGCGCGCCACGAAGGAGTTCGTCTTCGATAACGAGAAGTGGGCGCACGACGTGGCGGTTGCGCCGTTCCGCATCGCGGCGCGCCCCGTGACGAGCCGCGAGTACCTCGACTATGTCGAAGACGGCGGCAAGCCGCCGCGCTACTGGCGGTGCGTCGACGGTGCATGGCAGGAGCGGCGCTTCGCGCGCTGGCAACCGCTCGCGCTCGACGAGCCGGTGCGGCACGTCGACTGGAACGAGGCGCAGGCGTTTTGCCGCTGGCAGGGGCGGCGCCTGCCGAGCGAGGCGGAATGGCAGCTCGCAGCTTCGCGGATGCGCTGGGGCGAGGTGTGGGAATGGACCGCCAACACCTTCGCGCCGTTTCCGGGCTTCAGCGCCGATCCGTACACGGATTATTCCGAGCCCTGGTTCCACACCCACAAGGTGCTGCGCGGCGCGAGCTTCGCGACGCCGCGCCGCCTGGTGCGGCCGCAGTTCCGCAACTTCTACATGGCCGAGCGAGGCGACGTGTTCGCGGGATTTCGGACTTGTAGAATCGACGCATGAACGCTCCCGAGAAGATCCGCCTGACCGAGTTCAGCCACGGCGGCGGCTGCGGCTGCAAGATCGCCCCGGCGCTGCTGACCGAGATCCTGAGCCAGAGCGAAATCCGCGGCCTGCCCAAGGACCTGCTGGTCGGCACCGAAACCGCGGACGACGCGGCGGTCTACCGCCTGAACGACTCGCAGGCGCTGGTCGCGACGACCGATTTCTTCACCCCGATCGTCGACGATCCGTACGACTTCGGGCGCATCGCCGCGACCAACGCCATCTCGGACGTCTACGCGATGGGCGGCCGGCCGATCTTCGCGCTGGCGATCGTCGGCATGCCGCTCGAGAAGCTGCCGGTGGCGACGATCCGCACCATCCTGAAGGGCGGCGAATCGGTGTGCGCCGAGGCGGGCATTCCCATCGCCGGCGGCCATTCGATCGACACGCTCGAGCCGATCTACGGTCTGGTGGCGCTCGGCCTCGTGCATCCGGAGAAGGTGAAGCGAAACAGCTCCGCCAAACGCGGCGATGCACTGGTATTGGGAAAACCGCTCGGCATCGGCATCCTCTCCGCGGCGCTCAAGAAGGGCAAGCTTTCCGACGCCGGCTATGCCGAGATGCTGAAGTGGACGACCCGCCTCAATACGCCCGGCCAGGCGCTCTCCGAAATGCCGGCCGTGCATGCGCTCACCGACGTCACCGGGTTCGGCTTGGCCGGCCACCTGCTCGAGATCTGCCGCGGCTCCGGCCTCGTCGCCGACGTGCGATTCGACGAGCTGCCGCTCATCGCCGAGGCGGTCGACTGGGCGAAGGAAGGCGTGGCGACCGGCGCCTCCGAGCGCAACTGGAAAGGCTACGGCCACGAGGTCGAGCTGCCGGCGGGCTTTGCCGACTGGAAGCGCAAGCTGCTGACCGATCCGCAGACGAGCGGCGGTCTGCTCGTCGCCTGCGCGCCGCAGGCGGTCGACCAGGTGCTTGCCGCGTTCGACGGCTCGGCGCGGCGCATCGGCACGCTCACCGGGGGCCGTCCGCGGATCCTGATGAGCTGAGCCGGCTTGCCTAGGTGGACTGCGCGGCGCGCTCGACGGCCTGGATCATCGCCGCGTAATCCTCCTCGGCGCTGCCCATCGCGATGCAGTCCTCGATGAGCCGCGCGGCGATCGCGGCGACGGGGGCGGGCACGCCGCTCGCGGCGGCGGCGCCGTTGATGAGGGTCAGGTCCTTGCGCGCCTGCAGGCAATTGAAGGTGGCCGAGAAATCGTGGGCCTTCAACGCGCCGCTCTTCGCCTTGAGCAGCGGCGAGCCGATGGCGCTCGCCGCCATGACGTCGATCATCTGCTCCCAGTCGAGGCCGTTGCGCCTGCCGATCGCGAGCGCCTCGCCGAGGCCGGCGAGGGTGGCGTAGACCATCAGGTTGATCGCGAGCTTGAGGGCGCGCGCCTGCTCCGCCTCGCCGACGTAGTACTGGCTCGGTCCGAAAAGGGCGAGCAGCGGACGGCATTTCTCGTAGACGGCCTTGTCGCCCGAGGCGATGACGGTGAGCGCCGCCTGCTCGGCCATCCTGTTGTTGCCGGATACGGCGACGCGAAGGTAGGGCAGGCGCTTCGCCGCGAACTCCCTCGCGACCTCGGCCGAGACGCTCGGCGAGACGGTGCTGGTATCGACGAAGAGCGTGCCGGGATGGGCGCCGGAAAGCACGCCGCTCGCGACCTTGCGCAGCGCCGCGTCGTCGGGGAGCGAGGAGAAGACGATCTCGGCGTGGCGAGCCGCATCGGCGGGGGTCGCGGCGGCGCTCGCGCCGCGCGCGACGATGGCCTGCACGAGCGCTGGCGAGAGATCGCAGGCGGCGACGGAATGCCCGGCCTTCAGCAGGTGACCCGCCATCGGCTGGCCCATCTTCCCTACGCCGACGAATCCGATCTTCATAGGCCCCACAGTCCCCACGGCAGGCCGAAGCGCAACCGCGCGAGGCCCGAGGCGAAGTTGAGCACCTGCGAGGAGCTGTGGCCGCGGTACATCTGCACGTCGTTGAAGTAGCGCAGCAGGCGCCCGCCCTTCTTCGCGGCCGCGGAGCCTGCAGTCTGGAACAGCAGTTCCACCGCGTCGCAGGCGAGGCGGCCGGCGTGCTGGATCATGCCCCAGAGCCGCATGTTCTCTTCCACCGTGATCGGCGTGCCCTCCGCCGCCCAGCGCGCGCAGTATTCGGCGTACATCTCCAGGCCGCGGATCATCACCGCTTCGGCCGCGTCGGCGAGCGTCAGCGCCTGGCCGAACGGCCGCTGGAAATCGAAATGCTCGTAGCGCTTCGTCACCGGGACGCTCAGCGTGCGGCGCGCGCGGATCAGCTCTTCGTACTCGTCCAGCGCGGCGCGCGCCGCCCCGAGCACCGGCACGACCAGCGTCGCATGGAACGGCCCGGCGAGCCGGCCAAGGTACATCGGATTGCCGTGCAGGCGCGTGCCGGGCGTGCCGTCTGCCATGCTCTCGGGCGTCGACGCGAGGCCGGGCGAGAGGAACCCGACGTGATGCTCGGGCACGAAAGCGTCCTTGATGCGCACGCTGTTCGAGCCGCTTGCGCACATGCCCATCACCCGCTCGCCCCCCCAGTCATCGAGGATCTCGTAGCTGCCGCGCGGCAGCACCGCGTGGCCCACTTTGGGCGGCTCGCCCGCGCGGCGGGTCATGCCGCCGACCACCAGGTGGGTCGAGTGCGGCACGCCGGAGCAGTAGTCCCAGGTGCCGTTGACGAGGAAGCCGCCCTCGACCGGCGTGAGCGTGCCGAGCGGCGGCGCGCGGTGTGGCGCGACGAAATGACCCTCGCCGAAGAGCTCGGCCTGCGCCCGCTCGGGCCAGTGCGAGGCGATCTCGAACGCGTGCGAGGCGGCGAGCGCGAGGCCCCAGCCGGTGCCCGGATGGCCGCTCGAGATCTCGAGCATCACGCGATAGAAGGTGACGAGGTCGAACTCGTAGCCGCCGAACATGCGTGGCTGGCAGCAGCGGTAGAAGCCGGCGCGCACGAACTCGCGATGCAGCACCTCCGAGTAGGTGCCGCGCGCATCGGCTTCGTCCTGCTCGGCGCGCAGCCTCGGCTTGAAGGCCGCGGCGCGGCGGATCAGCTCGCGCGGCGTGAGGTCGGGCTCCGGCACCGGAATCATCCCCAGACCTCGCGTGCGACATCGACCACCAACCTCAGCTTCGCCATCTGCTCTTCTTCGCTCAGCGCATTGCCCTCGAGGGTCGAAGCAAAGCCGCATTGGGGGCTCAGGCACAAGCGCTCGAGCGGAACGTATTTGGCGGCTGCCTCGATGCGGCGTTTCAGGTCATCCTTGCTTTCCAGTTGCGGAACCTTCGACGAGACCAGGCCGAGCACCACGACCTTGCCCTTCGGCAGGAGCCGCAGCGGCGCGAACGATCCCGAGCGCGCGTCGTCGTACTCGAGGAAGTAGGCGTCGACACCGACCTCGTTGAAGAGGGTATCGGCGACTTCGTCGTAGCCGCCCTCGGCGGCCCAGGCCGACTTGAAATTGCCGCGGCAGACGTGCATGCAAACGGTCATGCCCGCGGGCTTCGCGCTTAGCGCGCCGTTGATGACGCGGGCATAGGTATCGAGCAGACCGCCCGGCGCGCCGGCGTTGGCCGACTCGAGGCTCGTGCGCCATGTCGCGTCGGCGGCGAATCCCCAGGAGGTATCGTCGAGCTGGAGATACGTGCAGCCGAGCGCGCCGAGCGCGGCGATCTCCTCCGCGTACACCGCGGCGAGGTCGCGCCGGTAGTCCTCCATATCCGGATAGACCTTGCTGTCGATGCCCATCGCGCGGCCGCGGAAATGCAGCATGCTGGGCGACGGGATGGTGAGCTTCGGCGTTCCGCGCGCCACCGACTTCAGGAAGGCGAAGTCTTCGGCGAAGATCGTGCGCGCAAAGCCTAGCGGCGCGATGACACGGAACGAGGGCACCGGCGACTCAACCTTTTCGGTGGCGGTGCGAAAGCGCAGCCGATGCTCGCCCTCGACGCGGACCACGCCGCCGACCTGCCACATGAAATCGAGGTACCAGTAGTCGCGCCGGAACTCGCCGTCGCTGGCGAGCGCGAGCCCGGCCTCTTCCTGGGCGCGCACGATGCGGCGAACCGCGTCGTCCTCCAGCGCACGCAAGGCGCTCGCCGGCAGCTCGCCGCGCTGCAACGCGGCCCGCGCCGCCTTCAGCTTCTGCGGCCGCAGCAGGCTGCCGACATGGTCGGCGCGGAAGGGCGGGCGCGTGCGCTCAGTCACGACGGCTTCATTGCATCGTGTTCGGCAGCCAAAGCGAGATCGCGGGGAAGGCGATGAGCAGCGTCATTATCACGACCTCGCAGGCGAGGAACCAAAGGCAGCCGCGGAAGATCGTCTCCAGCGGAATGCTTTCGCCGACCGCGTTCTTGACCACGAAGACGTTGAAGCCGACCGGCGGCGTGAGCATGCCGATCTCCACGTACTTGACGACCAGCACGCCGAGCCACACCAGGTCGAGCTTGAGCGCGGCGAACATCGGCACGAACACCGGGATGGTGATCAGCATGATGCCGAGCGGATCGAGGAACATGCCGAGGATGAGGTAGATGATCGACACGGCGATGACCAGCAGCACCGGGCTGAGGGCCCAGGTGCCGATGGTTTCCGCGAACAGCGACGAGATGCCGACCAGCGCGAGGAACTTCGTGTACATCACCGCGCCCATGCCGATGAAGAAGATCTGCGCGGTGGTGGCCATCGCATCGGTCAGCGCGTCGACGAACTTGGGCAGCGTGAGCTTGCGCTGCGCGACGCCGATCACGCCGGCAAGGAAGGCGCCGCAGGCGCCGGCCTCGGTCGGCGTAATGATGCCGGAATACAGGCCGCCGATGATGCCGACGATCAGCACGAGCAGCGGCCATACCTCAAGCAGCGACGCGCGGCGCTCGGCGCGCAGCGCCGCGCGCTCGGCGCCGCTCACGCGCGGCGCGAGCGACGGGTCGAGCTTGCAGCGCGCGATGATCATGGCGGTATAGATCGCCGCGGTGAGCAGGCCGGGAACGATCCCGGCGATGAGCAGCTTCACCACGGAAACCTCGGCGAAGATGCCGTACAGGACGAACAGGATGCTGGGCGGAATGAGCGCGGCGAGCGTTCCTGCGCTCGCCACCACTCCCGTGGAGAGCGCCTTGTCGTAGCCGTGCTTGAGCATCTCGGGCACGGCCAGGCGCGCCATCGCGGCGGCGGCGGCGATGCTCGAGCCGCACGCGGCGGCGAATCCCGCGCTCGCGATGTTGGTCGCCACCGCGAGCCCGCCCGGCAGGCCGCTGAACCACACGCGGGCGGCGCGGAAGAGCGACGCACTGATGCCGGAGTTGTTGGCGATCGCGCCCATCAGCAGGAACATGGGGATCGCGGAGAGGTCCCAGCTCGCCGCGAACACAAACGGCGTCTCCTTGATCACGCCGAGCGCCACGGTGAGGTTGCGCAGGTGCCAGAAGCCGACGACGGCGACGCCGCCGAGCGCGAGGCCGATCGGCACGCGCAGGCCGATCAGAACGAGAATCGCGGCCAGGCTCGTGAGCGTGAGCGCGAGGGCGCTCATCGCGCGGGCCGGGAGCGCAGCGCCTTGGCAGTGTCGGCAGCCGCGCGCGCGAGCAGGACCAGGACCATGAGAGCGCCGGCCACCGGCAGCACGCAGCGGCTCGGCCAGACCGGGAGATAGCCGCCGGCGAGCTCCCAGACCTCGCCCGCGCGGACCTGCTCGATCGCGCGCAGGGCGGTCTGCCAGGTGAACAGCGCGACGTAAGCGGCCATGAGGAGCTTGACCGCGATGTCGAGCCACGCGTTGAAGCGCGCCGGCGCCGAGCGTGTGAAAAGCTCGACGCGGATGTGGCCATCGCTTGCCGCGATGTAGGCCCACGGCAGGAAGGCCGTGGCGACCATGTACCACGCCGAGACGATCTCGTTGGTGCCGGCGAGGGGCCGGTTGAAGAACGCGCGCGCCGCCACGTCGACGCTCACGTGCAGCATCATGAGGAACCCGGCGAGGAGCGAGAGCCAGAGAAGGAGCCGGTTCGCCGCCTCGAGCAGCTTGAACAACTTCAGAACCTCGTCGGATCGACCTTGTCGTAGACCTCGCGCTGGATCGCCGCCGTGAACTGGTCGACATCGCGGCCGATGCCCTTCGACAGCCCGCGCCATTTCTTCAGGTTGGCGGCGTAGGCGTCGAGGATGGCTTCCGGGTTCGCGACGTGGAACTTCTTCGCGTTCTCGATGTTGCGCGCGCGCTGGGTGGCCTCGTACTTGGTCACCACTGCGTCGAAGTCCTGCGGGTCCGTCACCTTAACCAGGGTGAGGTTCTTGGTCTTCATCAGCTCCTTCAGGACCTGCTCTTCCTCGACGACGAATTGGCCGAGCGAAAGCATGGCGCTCAGCCGCGCCGCGGCCCTCAGGTGCACGCTCCTCTGCTCGGCGGTGAACTTGTTCCAGACGTCGCGGTTCAGCATCACGCCGACCGCCGGGCCGGTCATGCCGAGCGGCAGGTCGGTCACCGACTTCACCACATCGCCGTAGCCGAACACCTTGAGCCAGCCGTGGGTGCCGAACTGGCAATCGAGCCCGCCGCGCTGCAGGAGGCCGACCGCCTCGACCAGCGTGGCGGAAACCGGCACCGCGCCGAGCACCGCCATCAGCTCGTTGTTGCCGCCGGTCGCGCGCACGCGCTTGCCCTTCAGCTCGGCGAGCGAGCGGATCGGCTCGCGGCAGGCGAGGTAATACGGCCCGGCCACCCAGCCCGAGAGCGGCACGGCGTTCAGCTTCCTCATCTCGGCCAGGCACGCGGGGCAGTTCAAGGTCATCGTCTCCAGCGCAGCGCCGCTCGTGGCGACGTTGTCGTCGCCGAACACGATCGTGCTGTAGATCGTGTTGATCGCGGGGACCGTGCTCGGCACGTAGGACGAGATGCCGAGCCCCGCCGCGATCAGGCCGTCGTGCACGGCGCTGAAGGTCGACTTCGGATCGGCGAGCTGCCCGCCGGGAACCAGCTTCCACTTGACCGCGCCGTTGGTTTCCTTGGCGATGTCGGCGAAGATCCGGGGCAGGCCTACGCGGTTGACGTATTCCCCGGCCGGAATCCAGGAGCCGTAGACCAGCTCCTCGGCGAAGGCCGAGCTGACGCAAGCGAACAGCGCGGCGACAGTTGCTGCTGCGACTGAAACCGCACGTTTGATGTTCATGATTGCCTCCTCCCTGGTCGGCTTCTGCATTGTTCCACGAATTCGAGAATCTCGGCGCCGAGCACGTTCTCGGCGGTGCCGATGTGCAGCGTGATCGAGATGTGGTTATGACCGGCGAGCCGCACAAAGCGCGGCGGTTGCCCACGCGTCCGGCGCATCGCAGCACAGAGCTCGAGCGCCTGCGATTCGAACTGCGGCGGGTCGTACTCGGCCACCGCGACGAGCAGCGGCAGCGCGCTGTCGCAGAGCCCCGGCAGCGCGGCACGCTCGGCCCAGCGAGCCGGGTCTTCGCCGTAGTAGGACCGGTTCGGGCCGCCCGGCACCGTGCGCACGTCGTACACGCCCGAAACGAGGATCGCAGCGGCGATGCCGGCGCCGTCCGCGCCGTGCAGCGGGCGCTGCGCGATGTAATCGGCGACGTGCGCCGCCCCGGCCGAGTGCCCCATCGCGAAGATGCGCTTGGGATCCGCTCCATAGCGCGCGGCATGGTCGCGCACCCAACGCAGCGCGATGCCGAGATCCTCTGCACCGGCGGGCCACGGGTGATCGGGTGCGAGGCGATAGGTCATGACAACGCCGAGCATGCCGTTGCGCGCCGCCCAGATTCCGACATTGCTGTAGAACGGCGTGCCCGGCAGCACCTTGTCGCCGCCGACAAAACCGCCGCCATGCACGAAGAGCAGCGCTGGCAGCCGGGTCTCCGAGCGCGGCCGGAACACGTCCAGCCGCTGGCGCGGATGCGGGCCGTAGCGCTCGTCGCTCGCGATAGCGACATCCGCGGCAGGGGCGTTGGGATGCAGCGCCGCATACTGCTTCGTCGTCGCGTCGATCAACTCTGGCGTCAGCACCCTGGCGAGCATGACGGCCTCACTTGAGCAGCGGCGCGAGCTTCGGCCAGACGGTCTCGAGGATCAGCGGCTGCGCTTCTTCCGTCGGATGGATATTGTCGCCCTGGAAGAGCTCGCGCTGCTCGGCGAATCCCTCGAGCAGGAAAGGCAGCCAAGCGGTGCGGTAGCGGCGCTGCAGGTCCGCGAAGGCTGCCGCGAAGCGTTCCGTGTAGTCTGGCCCGTAGTTGGGCGGCAGCTTCATGCCCACCAGCAGCACTCGCGCGCCGGCCTTCTGTGCCGCACCGATGATCGCCGCAAGGTTGTCCTTCATCGGGCCGATCGGCAGCCCGCGCAGCCCGTCGTTCGCGCCGAGCTCGACGATCACGATCGCGGGCTGCGCGCGCGCCAGCTCGGCGGCGACGCGCGCGCGGCCGCCGGCGCTGGTCTCGCCCGAGACGCTCGCGTTCGCCACCCTATAATCGGGCCGTTCGCGCGCCAGGCGCCCGGCGAGCAGCGCCACCCAGCCGCGATCGGCGGCCATGCCGTAGGCCGCCGACAGGCTGTCCCCTAGCACCAGGATCGTTTTCGCGGCGCCGTGCGCGGCGCCCGCAGCGAGGAGCATGCAGAACAACAAGGTTCTCATCGCCAGCGGCATCGGCAAGAAAGTGCAGAGCGGGACGCAGGAGCTCGTGATTCTGCGCGACATCGACCTCGCGGTCACGCGCGGCGAGGCGCTGTCGGTGGTCGGCGCTTCCGGCTCGGGCAAGTCGACGCTGCTCGCCATCCTCGCCGGGCTCGACACGCCGAGCGAGGGCCGCGTCGAGCTCGACGGCGAGGACCTTTTCTCGCTCGACGAGGACCGCCGCGCCGAGCTGCGCGGCCGCGCGGTCGGCTTCGTGTTCCAGTCCTTCCAGCTCCTGCCGGCCTACACGGCGCTCGAGAACGTCATGCTGCCGCTGGAATTGGCCGGCAACGGGGACGCCGAGAAGCTTGCCCGCGAGATGCTCGCGCGTGTCGGGCTCGCCGATCGGCTGGGCCACTACCCGCGGCAGCTCTCCGGCGGCGAGCAGCAGCGCGTCGCGCTCGCGCGCGCGTTCGTCGCGCGGCCGCGGCTCCTGCTCGCCGACGAGCCGACCGGCAGCCTCGACGCCGAGTCGGGCGAGGCGGTGATTCGCCTGCTGTTCGACCTGAACCGCGAGAACGGCACGACGCTCGTCCTCGTCACGCACGACGAGTCGCTCGCCAAGCGGTGCGGCCGTAGCGTGCGGCTCGTCGCCGGACGCATCGCATGAGCGCCTGGATGACGACGGCCTGGCGCATGCTCGCGCGCGACTGGCGGGCGGGCGAGCTCGCCGTGCTCGGCGTTGCGCTCGTCATCGCCGTGGCAGCGGTGACCAGCGTCGGCTTCTTTGCCGACCGGGTCGGCCGCGCGCTCGCGCGCGATGCGCACCAGCTCCTCGGCGCCGACCTGGTGCTCGTCGCCGACCATCCATGGCCGGCAACAATCGGAGAAAAGATCGCTGCGTCGGGGGCCGCTCATGCGCGAGGCATGAGCTTCATCAGCATGGCGCTCAAGGGCGAGGCGAACCAGCTCGCCGGCGTCAAGGCGGTAAGCGATCGCTATCCGCTGCGCGGCAGGCTGCGCATCGCGCCCGCGCCGGGCGCCGCCGATGCCGAAGCGGCCGGCGTGCCGCCGCCGGGCACGGTTTGGATCGAGGAGCGCCTGGTCGGCGCGCTCGGAGCGCCGGTCGGCTCGACGATCCGGCTGGGGAGGCGCGAGCTCAAGGTCGGCGCGGTGCTCACCCTCGAGCCCGAGCGCAGCGCCGGATTCTTCAACCTCGCGCCGCGCATCCTGATGAACATCGACGATGTGCCGGCCACGGCGCTCGTGCAGCCGGGAAGCCGCGTGTCGTACTTCGAATACGCCGCCGGCTCGCCTTCCCAGGTTTCACTCTTGGAGAAAAAACTCAAGCCGCTCCTCGGCCGCGGCGAGCGGATCGAGACGCTCGAATCGGGCCGGCCCGAGATCCGTGCGGCCGTGGAGCGCGCACAACGTTTTCTCGGCCTGACGGCGCTTCTCGCGGCCGTGCTGGCCGGGGTGGCGATCGCGCTCGCCGCTCGGCGGTTCGTCGAGCGGCACCTGGATGGCGTTGCGGTGATGCGCTGCCTGGGCGCGACTCAGGCGAAGCTGATGCGGTTGTACGCTGCCGAGTTCGCGTTGCTCGGCATCATCGCCTGTGCGCTCGGCGCAGCGTTCGGCTATGCCGCGCAGGCCGGCCTCGCGGCGGTGCTCGGCGATGTGATCCGCACGCAGCTGCCGCTCGCGAGCCCATGGCCGGCGGTGCATGGCATGCTGGTCGGCCTCGCCCTGCTGCTCGGCTTCGCGCTACCGCCGCTTGTGCATCTGAAGAACGTTCCGGCACTGCGAGTGATGCGCCGGGAAACCGAGCGGCCGAAGCGCACCACCACTGCCGCCTACGGCGCTGCATTGGTGACGGTGTGCGGGCTGCTCGTATGGCAGGCGGGCGATCTCAAGCTGGGCGCGTACGTGGTCGGCGGGTTCGCCGTGGCGCTCGGGGTGTTTTTCATCGTCGCTTTCCTGGCCCTGAGGGGCTTGTCCAAGTTGAAGTTCGGGCGCGAGCTGCGCCGACACGTGCGCGCCGACGCCATGCAGACGGCGGCGCTGGCGCTCGGCCTCGCAGCGCTCCTTCTTCTGACGTTCACGCGCAACGACCTCGTGGATGCCTGGCGCCGCAGCGCGCCGCCCGACGCGCCGAATCGTTTCCTGATCGGTGTGCAACCGGACCAGGTCGCGCAGATAAGGGATTTTCTGGGTCGAAACGGCGTGCCCGTGCCGGAGCTCTATCCGATGGTGCGCGGCCGCCTGGTCGCCGTGAACGGCACCCCGGTGAACGAGGCGGACTACGGCGACGAGCGCGCGCGCAGGCTGGTCGAGCGCGAATTCAACCTGTCCTACATGACCGAGCTGCCGTCGCACAACGCCATTGCCGCGGGGCGCTGGCTCGACCCGGCGCGCGCCGAAGTGTCCGCCGAGCAGGGGATCGCCGAGCGCCTGGGGTGGCAGCTCGGCGACCAGCTGACGTTCGCCGTCGCTGGCGAGCGCTTCAGCGCGCGGCTCACGTCGCTACGCCGTCTGCGCTGGGACTCGATGAAGGTGAATTTCTTTGTCATCGCGCCGCCGCGGCTGCTCGAGCGCTTTCCGGCGAGCTTCATCAGCGCCTTCCGCATCGAGCCGGGGCGCGAGTCGCTGGTGAGCGAGCTCGCCAGGCGCTTTCCCAACGTCACCGTGCTCGATGTCGGCGCCATGCTGCGCCAGGCGCAGGCGATGGTCGAGCAGCTCGTGCACGCGGTGCAGTTCATTTTCCTTTTCGCCCTGGGCGCGGGCCTGCTCGTGCTCTATTGCGCGCTCGCCGCAACCGAGGACGAGCGGCGCCGCGAGGCGGCGGTGATGCGCGTGCTCGGCGCTTCGCGCAGGCAGGTGGCGCGCCGGCAGCGCGCCGAATTCCTCGCCATGGGGCTGCTTGCGGGCGTGCTCGCCGCGCTCGGCGCGGCGCTGATCGGCGAGGCGCTCGCGCGGCGCGTGTTCGAGATCGATTTGCCGCCGAACGCGGCACTGTGGCTCGCCGGCCCGCTCGCCGGGCTCGCGCTGCTGTCGCTCAACGCCTGGCTCTCGGCGCGCAAGGTGCTGGCCGCGCCGCCGGCGCTCACCCTGCGCGATTCGGTGTAACTTAACGCGATGCTGGAAATCCTCCTCGTCGTCACGCTGATCGCGGCCTGCGCCACCGCCGGCATGATGGCGGTGATGCTTGGCCGCGAGCGCTCGAGCGCGCGCGAGGCGCGCGAGGAGCTGTCACGCGCGTTGATGAGCTTCAGCCAGACGGTGTCCGCGCAGATGAGCTCGATCGCCACGGTGCAGACGAACCAGTTCGAGCACCTGCGCAGGTCGCTGGAGGAGGGGCTGGCGCAGATGCGCCACACGGTGGACGAAAAGCTGCATGCGACGCTCGAGCAGCGGCTCGCGCAATCGTTCCGGCAGGTCTCCGAGCGGCTCGAGCAGGTGCACAAGGGCCTGGGCGAGATGCAGTCGCTGGCCATCGGCGTTGGCGATCTCAGGCGCGTGCTGACCAACGTCAAGGTGCGCGGCACCTGGGGCGAGGTGCAGCTCGGTGCGCTGCTCGAGCAGATGCTCGCCGCGGAACAGTACGCGAAGAACGTGGCGACCCGGCCGGGGTCGCGCGAGCGGGTCGAGTACGCGATCCGCCTGCCGGGCCGCCTGCCGGACAACGGCGAGCCGGTCTGGCTGCCGATCGATTCGAAGTTTCCGGTCGAGGACTACGAGCGGCTGGTCGCGGCGCAGGACGGCGCGGCGGCGGAAGAGGCGGCGAAGGCGCTCGAGGCGCGCATCAAGCTCGAGGCGAGGACGATCCGTGACAAGTACCTCGAGCCGCCCGCCACCACCGACTACGCGATCCTCTTCGTGCCGACCGAAGGCCTGTACCACGAGCTCGGCCGCCGCCCGGGCCTGTTCGATCTTCTGCAGCGCGAATACCGCGTCATGGTCGCCGGGCCGACCAACCTGAGCATGCTGGTCAACAGCCTGCAGGTCGGCTTCCGCACGCTCGCGATCGAGCAGCGCGCGAGCGAGGTCTGGCAGGTCCTGGGCAGCGTGCGCACCGAGTTCGGCCGGTTCATCGACGTGCTGGCGCGCACCAAGGCGCAGCTGCAGACCGTCGCCAACTCGATCGAGGCCGCGGAGACGCGCACGCGCCAGATCGAGCGCAAGCTGAAGGACGTCGAGGCGCTGCCGGGTACGCAGGCCGAGCTGCGCGAGGAAACGAACGTCGTGCGCCTGCCCGAGAACTGAGGCTCAGTTAAGCTAGCCTTAACGGCCTGTAGCGAAGCAACGACAGCGCGTTCGGCAGCCGCGAAATCGCTTTTGCGCGCAAGAGCTTTTCGCTAGGATCGCTGTCGAAAGGTGGCCTCATGCCACTCTCGCTGCGCTTCGTTGTCCCTCTTGCTCTTGCGCTCGCGGCGATCGCCTACGCCGTGGTGCCGCTCGTCGACAAGCTCACGTTCCAATGGTTCGTGCGCGACCTCGACGCGCGCGGCGCGCTCATCGCGCAGACCGCGCAGGAGCCGCTGTCCGACCTGATGCGCGACCCGAAGGGCGCGCGCGTCCGGGTGCTGCGCTATTTCCAGCGCATCATGCAGGGCGAGCGCATCTTCGCCATCGGCTTCTGCGACCGCTCGGGACGCCTCGAGTACGCGAGCCCGAGCTTCCCGCAGCCCGTGCATTGCCCGCCGTCGGCGAGCCAGCCGCGCAGCTGGGTGCTGAACCTGCAGGACGGCCCGCTGCACGTCTCGGCGAATCCGATCTCGGGCGATGCCGGCCTGCTCGGCGACCTGGTGATCGTGCACGACATGAGCTTCGTCGAGCGGCGCAGCGCCGACACCAAGAAATACGTGCTGTGGCTGTTCGCCGGCATCGCCGCCGTGGTGGCGCTCATCACTGTGGTGATCGCCGAGATCAGCTGGCGGGGCTGGGTGGCGGGCATGAAGGCGCTGCTCTCGGGCGAGACCTTGCTGAGAAGCCCCTTGGGTCTCGCGAGCACCGCGCCGGAGCTGCGGCCGATCGCGCGCGACCTGCAGGCGCTGGTGCGCGACCTCGAGGCCGAGCGGGCCGGCCGCGACGAGAGCCAGATGGTCTGGGGACCGGAAGCCCTGCGCCGCATCCTGCGCCAGGACCTGAAGGGCGACGAGGTGCTGATCGTCTCGAACCGCGAGCCCTACGTGCACGTGCGGCGCAAGGACAACGTGATCGAGATCCAGCGCCCCGCGAGCGGGCTGGTGACCGCGCTCGAGCCGATCATGCGCGCCTGCTCGGGGACGTGGATTGCGCACGGCGCCGGCAGCGCCGACCGGGACACGGTCGACCGCAACGACCACGTCATGGTCCCGCCGGAGCATCCCGCCTACCGCATCCGGCGGGTGTGGCTCTCGCGCGAGGAAGAGCAGGGCTACTACTACGGGTTTTCCAACGAAGGCCTGTGGCCGCTATGCCACATCGCGCACACGCGGCCGACCTTCCGCGCGCCGGACTGGGAGTCCTACCAGAACGTGAACCGGCGCTTCGCCGAGATCGTCGCCGATGAGGCGCGCACGGAGGATCCGATCATCCTGGTGCAGGACTACCACTTCGCGCTGCTGCCGCGCATGGTGCGCGAGCGCCTGCCGCGCGCCACGATCATCACGTTCTGGCACATCCCGTGGCCGAACCCCGAGGCGTTCGGCATCCTGCCGTGGCGCGAGGAGGTGCTGGACGGCCTGCTCGGCTCGTCGATCCTCGGCTTCCACACGCAGTTCCACTGCAACAACTTCTTCGACACGGTCGACCGCTTCCTCGAGGCGCGCGTCGACCGGGAGACCTTCTCCATCTCCTACGGCGGCGACACCACCGAGGTGCGCCGCTACCCGATCTCGATCGAGTGGCCCCCCGCCGCGCTGCAAGTGCAGCCGAGCGTCGAGGAGTGCCGCGCGCGGGTCCACGAGCGCCTCGGCGTGCGCAACGACGTGAAGCTCGGCATCGGCGTCGACCGGCTCGACTACACCAAGGGCATCCTCGAGCGCTTCAGCGCCATCGAGCGGCTGTTCGAGCTCGAGCCGCGCTGGATCGGCCAGTTCTCCTTCATCCAGGTCGCCGCGCCCTCGCGCAGTTCGATCGCCGAGTACCAGAGCCTGGACAGCCGGGTGCGCGAGCTCGCCGGGCGCATCAACGAGCGCTTCGGCAGGCCGGGCTACCAGCCGATCATCCTCAGGATCGAGCACCACGATGCCGCGCAGGTCTACGAGATGTACCGCGCCGCCGACGTCTGCCTCGTCTCCAGCCTGCACGACGGCATGAACCTCGTGGCGAAGGAATATGTCGCGGCGCGCGACGACGAGCAGGGCGTGCTGATCCTCTCGCAGTTCACCGGCGCGGCGCGCGAGCTCGCCGATGCGCTGATCGTCAATCCCTACGATTTCGAGCAGAGCGCGGCGGCGCTGCACCTCGCGCTCACCATGTCGCCCGAGGAGCAGCGCGTGCGCATGAGAAGCATGCGCAACCTGGTGCACGAGTTCAACGTCTTCCGCTGGGCGGGCCGCATGCTTATCGACGCGGCGCGCATGCGTCACCGCAAGCGCGTGCTCGCGCGCGGCCGCGCCGCGCGCCGAAAGGCGGATGTCGCCTAGCGTCCCCCGCTACTCGCCCGACTGGGCTTTCTTTCTCGACATCGACGGCACCCTGCTCGAGATAGCCGAGACGCCGGAGGCAGTCCGCACCGACGCGGCCGACTACCGCCTGCTCGAGAGGCTGCACAGGGCGGCGGGCGGCGCGGTGGCGCTGATCAGCGGCCGCACGCTCGCCATGATCGACCAGCTGTTCGCGCCGCTCAAGCTGCCGGCGGCGGGCCAGCACGGCTACGAGCGGCGCGACGGCGGGGGCCGGCGCCGCCGCCATCGCTTCGATGCTGCGCGGCTGCGGCCGATGGCCACGCTGCTGCGCGATTACGCGCGCGAGCATTCCGGGCTGGTGCTCGAGGACAAGGGAGCGAGCGTCGCGCTGCACTATCGCCTCGCCCCGCAGCTGCGCGACGCCGCGCACGAGAGGGCGCTCGCCGCGGCGGCCCTGCTGCCCGGCGAAGTCGAAGTGCAGGCAGGCAAGATGGTGTGGGAGATCAAGCCGGTCGGCGCGCACAAGGGCATGGCGATCGACGAGTACATGGCCGAGGCGCCATTTCGCGGCCGCCTGCCGGTGTTCCTCGGCGACGATGTCACCGACGAGGATGGCTTCCACGTGGTGAACCGCCTGGGCGGCCATTCGATCAAGGTCGGTGCGGGAGAGAGCGCGGCGCGCTGGCGGCTACCCGATCCGGCCGCGGCGCGCGCCTGGCTTGCCGGGTGGATCGACGGCTAGAGGCGATAGAGGCGCGCGGCGTTCGACGCGAAGAGCGGCTCGCGTAGCGACTGGCGCGGGATCCAGCTCTCCAGCAGATCCAGCAGGTCCGCATCGTTCGGCATGAAGCGCGTCATGCCGGGATGCGGCCAGTTCGTTCCCCACACGCAGCGATCCGGCCTTTCGTTGAGGAGAATGTCGACGAAAGGCCTCATGTCGGCGTAGTCCGGCGGCCCGCGGTCGGACAGGCGATAGAAGCTCGAGATCTTGGTCCAGCAGTCGTCGCGCTCGGCGAGCAGGCGGCGGATCACCTTGAAGCCCGGCTGGTCGACGCCTTCGCCGCCGCGCGGGCGGCCGAGGTGGTCGAACACGAGCGGCAGCGGGCAGCGCCGCAGCCGCGGCTCGAGCGCCACCCAGTCCTCGCATTTCGCGATATTGATCTCGAGGTGCCAGCCGAGCGGCGCCACCCGCGCGGCGATCGACTCGAGCATGGCCGTCGTCGCCGCGCTGGCGAACTGGTCCATCAGCCTCGCTGCTCTGAAGCCGGCCTTATCCAGCCTTGTCAGCGTTTGCTCGTCCGCGTCCGGGTGAATCGTGGCCACGCCGACGAACTTCCGCGGCTGCTCGCGCAGGAAGTCCTCGGTGATCGAATTGTCGAAGCCGTAAGGCGTGGCGTTCACCTGCACGCCGCGCTCGACGCCGAGCGACGCGTGCAAAGCGAGCCAGGCCTCGCGCGGGGCGGGGGGCGGTGAATATTTCCGCTCGCTGGAAAAGCGATAGCGCTCGAAGCGATCGAAGATGTGCGCGTGGCAGTCCACGGTGCCGGGCGGCAGCTTGCGGCGCGGCACGCGCAGGCGCGAATCGGCCGGCAGGACGTCCGGCCCGCTCATTCCAGCGAGATGTTCGCCTCGCGCGCGACCTTGAGCCACTTCTGGTAGTCGTCGCGCACGAATGCGGCGAACTGCACCCGCGTCAAGTCCATCATGTCGACGCCGAGCGTGCGGTAGCGCTCTCGCACGCCCGCGTCCGCGCGCGCTTTCTCCAGCGCTGCAGCGAGACGGTCGATGACCGCGGGCGGCGTGCCGGCGGGAACGAACAGGCCGGTGAAGGTGGCCGCCTCGTAGCCCTTGACGCCGGACTCGTCGAGCGTCGGCACGTCGGGAAGCAGCGGCGAGCGCTTGAGCGACGAGATGGCGAGCGCGCGCAGGCGGCCCTCCTTGATGTGGCCGATCGACGCGGTGAGCTGGTCCATCATCGAATCCACCTGGCTGCCGAGCAGATCGGTGAGCGCCGGCCCGCTGCCTTTGTACGGGACATGCAGCAGCTTCAGGTTGGCCTGGCGCATGAGGAGCTCGATGGCGAGGTGATTGGAGGAGCCCGTTCCCGCCGAAGCTATGCTGATCTGCCCGGGCTTTGCCCGCGCCAGCTTGATGAACTCCTCGACAGTCGCCGCTGGCGTCTTCGGCGCCACGGTGAGCACGATCGGCACCGACTGGATCGAGCCGATCGGCACGAGCTCCTTCAGCGGGTCGTAGGCGAGGTGCTTGAACGCAGCGGGGCCTGCCGTGATCGTGGCGCTCGAGCCGAGGAGCAGCGTGTACCCGTCGGCCGGCGCCTTGATCGCGTAGGCCGTGCCGACGATGCCGCCGGCGCCGGCGCGATTGTCGATCACCACCGGCTGGCCGAGCGCCTCGCCGAGCGCCGGCCCGAGGGTGCGGGCGGTGATGTCGACGTTGCCGCTCGGCGGATACGGAACCACGATATGAACCGGGCGGCTGGGAAACTCCTGCGCACCCGCGGCAAGCGCGACCAGCGCGAAACATAGAGCCCACATGGGCTGCATCATTCCCTCCTCCTAAGGTACATTGGCCCTATGAGGAATTTACAACGGTATTACCCCGCCCTCTCGCCCGATCGCGACTATCCGCCGCTCAAGTTCAAGTCGCTGAAAGGAAGCGTCAGCGCGGCCGAATGGGAGGCGCGCGTCGACTGCGCCTGCGCGTACCGCCTGGTGCGCCACTTCGACATGCACGACCTCATCTACAACCACATCTCGGCGCGCGTAACGGGCACGGAAGAATTCCTGCTCAATCCGTTCGGCCTGCTCTACGAGGAGATCTGCGCTTCCGCGCTGATCAAGGTCGACCTGAAGGGCGAGGTGCTGTGGCAGCCCGAGTGGCCGAAGGGACTCGACTATACCTTCAACCTGGCGGGCTTCGTGATCCACGGCGCGATCCACGAGGCGCGGCCGGAAGTGCAATGCATCATCCATACGCACTCGCTTGCCGGCATGGCGGTCGCCTCGCTCGAGCAGGGGCTGCTGCCGATGACGCAGACCGCCCTGCGCTTCTCGAAGGTCGCCTACCACGACTACGAGGGCGTGGTGCTCGAGATGGACGAGCGCGAGCGGCTGATCGCGAACCTGGGCGATGCGGACGTGATGCTGCTGCGCAACCATGGCACGCTGGCGGTCGGCAAGAGCGTCGCCGAGGCGTTCAACAACATGTACCGTCTCGAGCGCGCCTGCCGCGCGCAGCTGCTTGCCCAGGCGGCGAGCGACAAGCTTCTGCTGCCGCCGGCCGCGGTCATCGAGAAGACGAACCATCTTTATCAGCCGGGAGTGCGCCGGCCGATGGGCCTTCTCGAATGGCCGGCGATGCGGCGGCTCGCCGACCGGCTCGATCCTTCCTACAAAGTGTGAGCCGAGCCTGCGCCGCGTGCACGTAGTCGAGCGCTTCGCCGCATGGGCCGTCGCTTTCCGCGCGCAACCGATCGCGCCCGACGTTCTGCACCATGCGCGCCGGGCGTTGATCGACTGGCACGCGGCGTTGCTGCCGGGCTCGCTGGTCGCGCCGGCGACGCTGCTGAAGAAGGCCTTTGCCGCGCAGTTCGAGCGCGGCGATCCGCGCACCGTCGCGCTGGTCAACGGCACCGCGGCGCATACCGTCGAGGTGGACGACATCTACCGCGACGGCATCTACCATCCCGGCGCGCCTACCATCGCAGCGGTTCATGCTCTTGGCTTCCCGGGAACGAATTTTCTCCGCGCGCTGATCGTCGGCTACGAGATCTCGACGCGCATCGGCGCGGCGATGGGGCGCGCGCATTACCGCTACTGGCATAACACCGGGACGATCGGCTGCTTCGGCGCCTGCGCCGCGGCCTCGGAAGCGTTAGCTCTTTCGCAGCAGCAGTTCGGCCACGCGCTGGCGAGCGTGGCCACCTTCGCCGCCGGGCTGCAGCAGGCGTTCCGCATGGATTCGATGTCGAAGCCGCTGCATGCCGGGCGCGCCGCCGAGGCGGGCGTCACGGCGGCGCTCGCCGCGCGCGAAGGCGTCACCGGCTCGCTCGACATCCTCGAAGGCGAGGCCGGTTTCGGCCGCGCGATGGGCGACGGTCCGGACTGGGAGAAGTCGCTCGCCACGCTCGGCCGGGATTTCCACATCACGCGCATGACGTTCAAGAACCACGCGTGCTGCGGCCACACCTTCGCGGCGATCGACGGTGCGCTCGCGCTGAAGTCGCGCATGGGGCTGCAGGCCGACGATATTCAAAAGGTGCAGATAGGCACGTACCGCGCAGGCGTTGAGGTGGCGCACTACGAGCGGCCGAGCACGCCCGCCGAGGCGCGCTTCTCGCTCAAGTACGTCGTCGCCACGGCGCTGACGCACGGCAGCGTGCGCCTTGCCGCCTTCGAGCCGGAGCGGATGGCCGATAGTGCGACGCGCCGGCTGATGGAGAAGGTCTCGGTGTCGCTCGATCCCGAGCTCGATGCGACCTTTCCGCGCCAGCGCGCGGCGCGCGTGGCGATCGAGGCGCACGGCCGCCGCGAGGAATGGCTGCAGCCGACGCGCAAGGGCGATCCCGACGCGCCGCTGAGCGACGCCGAGCTCGAGGATAAATTCCTGGAGCTCGCCTCGCCGGTGCTCGGCGCCGGGCGGGCGAAAGCCCTGCTTTCCGAGTTGTGGCAAGCCCGATAGGCCTGGCGCAGGCGCTCTTCGCGCCGTGCGCGGTCGCGCTGGTCGGCGCCTCGGGAGATGCGAAGAAGAACACCGCGCGTCCGCAGCGTTACCTGCGCAAGCACGGCTACCGCGGCCGCATCGTCCCGGTGAATGCCACGCGCGGCGAGGTCCTCGGCGAGCGCGCTTATGCCAGGCTTGCCGACGCGCCCGGCCAGATCGATCATGCGTTCATCATGGTCGAGGACGTCGAGGCGGCGCTCGAGGACTGCGCGCGCAAGGGCGTCCCCGTGGCGAGCATCTACAGCAACGGATTTGCCGATGCCGGAGCGCAGGGCCTCGAGCGACAGCAGAAGCTGGTCGAGCGCGCCAGGGCGCTCGGCATTCGCCTGCTCGGGCCGAACAGCATGGGGGTGGTCGATCTGAACGGCGGGCTGGCGCTCACGGTGAATGCCGTGCTCGAGATGGATGCGCCGGCTGCGGGCGCTACGAGCCTGGTCTCGCAGAGCGGTACCATGCTCGGCACGTTGCTGTCGCGCGGCGCGGCGCGCGGCCTCGGCTATGCGAAGCTCGTCTCGGTCGGCAACGAGGCCGACCTCGCCGTCGGCGAGCTGGTCGAGCTGCTCGTCGACGACGCGGACACCCGGGTGATCGCGCTTTTCCTGGAGACCTTGCGCGATGCGGAGCGTCTGGCGCGCGCCGCGCGCAAGGCGCATGCCGCCGGCAAGCCGATCGTCGCGTACAAGCTCGGCCGTTCAGCGCTCGGCGAAGCGCTGGCGCGCTCGCATACCGGCGCGCTCGCCGGCGCCGATCGCGCGCTCGACGCCTTCTTCCGCGACTGCGGCATCGTCCGCGTCGATTTGCTCGAGACGCTTGTGGAGATTCCTCCTCTGCTCGCCGGCCGCAAGCCGGCTGCGCTGGGGCGCGCGGCTCGAGTGGCGGTGGTCACGACGACGGGTGGCGGCGCAGCGGCGGTCGTCGATCGCCTCGGCCTGCACGGCATCGAGCTCGCGTCGATGCACGACCTCACCATGACCGCCACGGCGGATACCTATGCGCAGACGCTCGAGCGCCTGCTCGTCTCGCCGGAGTGCGATGCGGTGCTCGCGGCGGTAGGGTCTTCCGCGCAGTTCCATCCCGAGCTGGCGGTCGAGCCGATCTTGCGTGCCTGCCGGGCGGATAAGCCGCTCGCAGCGTTTCTCACGCCGCATGCCGAGCGCTCGCTTTCGCTCCTTGCCGCGAAAGGCGTTCCCGCGTTCCGCACGCCTGAAGCGTGCGCGGACGCCTTTGCCGGCTACTTCGCCTGGCGCGCTCCGCGGGTCCGGCCCGACCTGGCGGCGCCGCAGCCGCCGGATGGAAAAGACGCCTATGCAATGCTCGCGGCGCTCGGCATCCCGGTGGCCGAGCACGCGATCATCGGGCCGCCCGAGTTCGAGCATTCGCTCGCCTACCCCGTGGCGCTGAAGCGCCTCGACGTGGAGCACAAGACCGAAGCGGGCGGCGTGGTGCTCGACGTGCAAAGCGGGATGGAGCTGCGCGCGCACGCGCGCCGCATGAACCAGGATCGGCTGCTCGTGCAGCGCATGGAGCGCGGCTTGGCGGAAGCGATCGTCGGCTATCGCGACGACCCCGTGGTTGGGCCGCTCGTGCTGCTCGGCGCGGGCGGCACGCTGGCGGAGATCTACCGCGACTTCGCGCTCGCATGCGCGCCGGTGAGCGAAGCGGAGGCGAGGGCGATGATCGACGAGGTCAAGGGCCTCGCGCCGATTCGCGGCTATCGCAACCTGCCGAAAGGCGACCTGTCCGCGCTCGCTCGCACGGTATCTGCGCTGTCGCGGCTGGCGCTCGTTGCCGGGCGGCCGGTGGCGGAGGCGGAAATCAACCCGCTCATCATCAAGCACCAGCGCGTGGTCGCGGTCGATGCACGCCTGGTTCCGAAGGCATGAAGGGAGCAATCAGCGATGGACTTCCATCTCGCGCCTGAGCAGGCGCAGTTCCGCGACTCGGTGCTGCGCTTTGCGAAGAACGAGCTCGCCGACAAGGCGCTCGAGCGTGCGCACGCGCCGGGGTATCCCTGGCAGGTTGCGCAGCGCATGGCGGCGCAGGGGCTGCTCGGCATCACCCTCCCGGAGCAGGACGGCGGGCAGGGCGGCACGCTCATGGACGCCGTGCTGGCGATCGAAGCGGTGGCCGCGGCGTGCCCGAGAAGCGCCGATGTCGTGCAGGCGGGCAACTTCGGCCCGATCCGGGTGCTCGCCCAGTACGGCTCGCAGGCGCAAAAAGCGAAATATCTCGGCCGGCTGCTCAGCGGCGAAGCGGTGATCGCGGTCGGCATGACCGAGCCCGAGGCCGGCTCGGCCGTGACCGACCTCACGACGCGTGCCGAGCGCGTGGCGGGCGGCTACCGCATCAACGGCGCGAAGATCTTCACCACGCATTCGGCCTACGCCGAAGTCTTTCTTCTCTACGTGCGCTTCGGGCCCGGTGTCGGCGGCATCGGCTCGGTCCTCCTCGAGCGTGCGTCGGCGGGCGTGGGCGTCGGCAGGAAATCGCATTTCATGTCGGGCGAGGAGTGGGCGGAGCTGCACTTCAGCGACGTCTTCGTTCCGGAGGAGCGGCTGCTGCTCGGCGCAGGCGGATTCAAGAAGCAGATCGCCGGCTTCAATGTCGAGCGCATCGGCAACGCGGCGCGTTCGCTCGCCCTTGGCCGCTATGCCTACGAGGCGGCGCGCGCCTGGGCGATGCAGCGGCGGCAGTTCGGGCGGCTGCTGTGCGAGTTCCAGGGCCTGCAGTGGAAGTTCGCCGAGATGAAGATGAAGCTCGATGCGGCGCAGCTCCTGCTCTATCGTGCCGCGGCCAACGCCGACCGCGGCTTTCCCGCGCCCGAGGAAACGGCGATCGCCAAGGCCTATTGCAATCAGGCCGGCTTCGACGTCGCGAACGAGGCGTTGCAGGTCATGGGCGGCACCGGCTACAGCCAGGAAACGCTGGTGGAGTACTGCCTGCGGCGCTGCCGCGGCTGGATGATCGCCGGCGGCTCGATCGAGATCCTCAAGAACCGCATCGCCGAGCACATCTTCGAGCGCAGCTTCTCGCAGCGTACCGATTCGGGGTCGGGGTCGCAATGATTGCCGCCGACCCAGTGCGAACATTACCGCCCGGCGAATTATCCATGCTCGCATTTCTTCTCAGCGTGTTGGTCTTCCATTGCTGCCCTGCCTACGCCGCAGCGGAGGAAGCTGATCCAGTCATGAAGAGAGCGCTGGAGGAAGAGGCGGCGGAGGTGGCAGAGCAGTACTCGAGCAAGCCGATAAACGTCAAACTCGGGTCGCATAGCTACAGGATCCCGGCGAACTATTTCGGACCGAAGGGCCGCGATCAGGACGAGAAATTCGACGCCGAGCAGGCCGGTTACTTCGGCTTTTCCCTGTTCCTCCCCGACTATGGCGGCTACACCCGTGACAACTGGCGAAACAAGTTCGACCCACGATTGATCACCGTGCTGCGCGTCCAGCTTGCGCCGCTCAGTCCGGCACGCTATTACGAGCCGAGAGCGATGTTCGATGGCATGCGGCCGTCGCTCGAGACTGCGCCCTCGCTTCGTTACTACGGCCTCGAGGGATATCGTCCGAAGTATGGCCGTGATCAGGTTACCTGGACGGGAACGCGGTCCAACGGCGAGTTCCTGTTCTTCCGCTGTCATTTGGCGCCGGGCGATTCACCCCAGCCCGGCATCGTTTTTCCGTTTTGTGACGTCCGCTACTACAGCGAGAAGGAACAGCTGGTGATCAGCTATCGCTATCCCAACGCCAATTTTTCGAAATGGCGTGAGATTGATGACGCCATATGGGCCAAGCTCCACACTTGGGAGCAGCGCTAGGCGGGATCAGGGTCGTAGCGTCAATCGGCGTCTTCCCGGCTTCCTTCCTTGCAGACGAAGTTCGACGCGTCGTTGATGCTTCCTCGGCCCACGTAGCGCGCGTGCTTCGGATAGGCGCAAATGGGACGTGTGCGCGTGACAACCCCGTTGTCCACACGTGAGGCGAGAATCTGTTCCGGGGCCGCGCCGTGCTCGACCCAGTTTTCGAGCGCAGTAAGCGGGTCAATGGTGTTCGGGCCGCCCGCCGAGCCGCCGCCGCAGTGACCGACGTTCGGCAGCAGGAAGAGGCGCACGAAATCCCGGGCGCGAATCTTGTCGTTCCGCCCATGGCCGTGCTTGCCGTCCCGATCGTCGCGCTCGTCGTGCTCCTTGAAGAACTTGTCCACGCGCTGGTAGTACGCGATGCTGTCGATCGGCTGCGGCAGCGGGTCGGACCAGCCGTGCCAGATGATGAACTTGCCGCCCCGCGAAGCGAATGCGCGGAGGTCCGGGCTTTCGGCGTGGTGGATGAACTCCAGCGTTTCGCCGCCGTACACCTTGTTCAGCGAAAAGTCGACGTCGGTGGGGAAGCGGAACGTCAGGAAGTCGTAGCCCGGATTCTGGAACACCGTGTTGGCGAAGAAAGTGGTGTATTGCGGGTTCGGCACCGCGCCGATGTTCTGCGCCTCGTCGAGCTCCGAGGTGAGCGGCGGTCCGGGGTAGATCACCTCGCCGCTGTTCGGGTCGGTCGCCCCTTTATACATGCACCGGAACGTCTCGACCTGCGCTGCCGTGAGACATTTCCCGTCGTCCGCGCCCGCACACTGGATGCTGGCCGGATCGAAGTGGCAGCGGCGCGGATCGTCGACCTGGCCGTCGACGAGCCCGTCGATAGCATCGCACTTCGCGATGATCGCTTCGTAGATCGGCCGCAGCTTCGACACAGGGATGGCGTGCGCGCCGCTCGTGTCGAGGTAATTGCACTGCCAGGTATGGACGTGCCGCGCACGCAGCTTGATGACGCGGTACACCGGCGAGCCGGCGATGATTCCGTCATAGTCGTCGGGGAAGCGCTGCGCTTCCATAAACGCCTCGCGGCCACCGGTCGAGCAGGCGTTGAAGTAGGACCTCGAGGGATCGTTGCCATAGAAGGCCTTGATGATCGCCTTCGAGTAGAGCGCCGTCAGGTGGATCGAGCGGTAACCGTAGTCCTTGATGGCCTGAGCATCGGTCCACCATGGATCGCTGGCATCGTTCGAGCTGTGTCCGGTATCGGTCGAGGATGTCGCATAGCCACGCCCGACGGCGGTACGCATGTCCGAATAGGTGATCGATCCGGCGAGGCCGCCGTTGCCCGCGCCTTCGTACTTGAAGTTCCAAGACTCGGTCGGCAGCCATACCTCGAAGAAGTCGCCCAACACGGCGCTGCCGACGGTGCGCTGATCGATGACGGCCCGCACACGACAGATCGGCGCAGCGATCGTGCCGACCGGCGACGGGTGAGACCCGGCGGCCAATGACTGGACGAGCAGGATCGACGTCTCCGGCAGGCCGAGTGCTTGGAACGTCGCCAGCTCGCATGGCGCGTTAGCGGCGGCCGCCGCCGGCAATCCCGCGACCACGGTGAAGAAGGCGTAACGGAATATCGCGTGTCTGTTCACGGCCCCTCCTCGCGTAAGTGGTGGCGCAGAGCATACGCGCGGAGGAATGCTTGAATTAACAAGACCGAGTAATGAAGCTATGACCCGTGCTTGTGAATTAAGCGGAGACGAGTCAGTTCGCTTTGGCGCCGGAGACCCTGACGACCTCGCCGTACTTCCGGACGTCGTCGCGCAGCTGCCGGTCGAACTCGGCGGGCGAATTGCCGAGCGGCTCGGCGCCGTCGCCGGCGAGGCGCTTTATCACCTCTTGGTCGTGCGCGGCTTTTGCAACGGCGGCGGCAAGCGTGTTCACCACCTCCCGCGGCGTCGCCTTCGGCGCGAGGAGCCCGTACCAGAGCGCCACTTCCACGCCTTCGAAGCCGGCTTCCTTCATGGTCGGCACGTCGGGGAAGAGGGCGGTGCGCTTCGCGCCAGCGACCGCGAGCGCGCGCAGCTTGCCGCTCTTCACGTGCGGGCCGGCGGCGACGGGATTGATGAAGGAGAGCTGCACGTCGCCGGCGAGCAGCGCCGTCATCGCCGGCGCGCTGCCCTTGTACGGCACATGGACGATATTGGTGCCGGTGCGCAGCTTGAAGAGCTCGCCGGCAAGGTGCTGCGTCGTGCCTTGGCCGGCCGAGGCGTAGTTGAGCGCGCCGGGCTTCGCCTTTGCCATCGCCACCAGCTCCTTCACCGAGCGCGCCGGGAGGCTGTCCGGTACGACGAGCAGGTTGGTGCTCTCCGAGAAGATCGAAACGCCGGCGAAGTCGCGCAGCGCGTCGTAGGGCGGATCCTTGTAGAGCGACATGTTGATCGCCACGGCCGGGCTGGTGAAGAGCAGCGTGTAGCCGTCCGGCGCGCTCTTCGCGACCGCCTCGTTCGCGATGTTGGTGCCCGCGCCCGGCTTGTTCTCGACGACGAATTGCTGTCCCAGGAGCGCGGAAACCTTGGCCGCCATGAGGCGCGCGTTGATATCCACGCCGCCGCCGGGCGTGAAGCCGACGATCACGCGCACCGGCCGCGCAGGATACGGCTGCGCGGCGGCGGGTGTGACGATCGCGGCGACGAGCGCGATGGCGAGAAAAAGCTTGTGCATGCCGCATACCCCGCTGGCGGAAAGCGGCGATCCTACGGCTTCTCGTCCTTTTCCGCTGCTCGGTTCTCCCCTTGCTCGCCGGCCGGCACGTCCTGGGGCGGCTCGACCCGGTCTGGCGCGAGCAACGCAAAGCTGAAGGGCAAGCCGGCGCGCTTGACGATGGAGAGGGCGAACAGCATGTCGGAGCGCTGCACGGAAAGGTTGGTGATCACGTGGCCCTCCGCGGAGCGCAGCTGCGTCGCGCCGAGCGCGAAGCGCTGCGTCACGAGGTTGATCGGCACTTCGCTTCTGTTGCCCTTGGCGTCGCGGGTGTAGACCGGCAACAGGCTGGACAGGGCACCTGCGGCGATATTGAGCGCGTCGTCGTAGTCCTTGCGGGTGACGATGGCTTTGGTCGTCCCGTGCACCTGATGAAAAGTGGTCGCCGCGGCCACTGCCATGGGCACCTGTTCGCCGAGGATCGCGCGCCAAATGTGCTCGGTTCGCAGCCGCTCCACCTCGAGGCTGAGCCGCTGGTCGTCTTCGGGCGGTAGCGCTGTGCGCCGTCCACCGCTCTGCTCGAGGAGTTGCGTCACCGCCGCTTCGCTGTGGCCGGGTTCCAGCTGTACCCGCAGAATGCACCCGGTATGCGCCACTGCGATACCGTAGCGCTCGACGTTGCCGTCGATCTCGTATTCCCGGCCGATCAGCTTCGCGCTGGCGAGCGGTTGCATCGCCGCCAGCGCAGCCTGCGGCGTTTCGAAGAAGAAGGCGAGCGTGCCGGGCACGGTTCCTCCTATGGCCCAATCTATATACCTTGTTCCCCTGCGCGTTGTTGAGCGCGATCAGATCCGCTCGCTAGGCGCCGTGATATCGGATGCCGCGATAAAGGCGGCGGGCCTCGCCGGAGCGCGCCGGATCGTCTCTTGCTTTCAGCTTCTCTTCAGACCATGAGCCTGCGAATGGGCGTAGACCTGGGCGGCACGAAGATCGAGCTCGCCGTGTTCGACGGCCCAGGGCGCGAGCGCCTGCGTCGGCGCGTCGCTACGCCGCACGCGGGCTATGACCTCGCGCTCGAGGAGCTGGCGCGGCAGATCGGCGCCGCCGAGCGCGACGCCGGAGCACCCTGCGCCGTCGGCGTCGGCATGCCGGGTTCGATCTCGCCTTCGAGCGGCCGGGTGTTCAACGCCTACAACACGCCGTTCAACGGCCGGCGGCTCAAGCACGACCTCGAGGAGCGGCTCGGGCGGGAGGTCCGCTTCGCCAACGACGCAAAGTGCTTCGCGCTCTCGGAAGCGACCGACGGCGCGGCGCGCGACGCGCGAGTGGTATTCGGCGCGATCCTCGGCACGGGCGTCGGCGGCGGCATCGTGGTCGAAGGCCGCGTGCTCACCGGGCACAACGGCATCGCGGGCGAATGGGGCCACACGCCGCTGCCCTGGATGAGCGCCGAGGAGCATCCGGGACCCGCGTGCTTTTGCGGACGCTCGGGCTGCATCGAGCAGTTCATCGCCGGGCCGGCGCTCGCGCGCGAGCGCACGGCGCGCGGCGAGGAGATCGCCATGGAGGCGCACGAGGACCGCGTCGCGCGGGCGCTCTCCCTGGTGGTCAACTTCCTCGACCCCGACGTCATCGTGCTGGGCGGCGGCCTTTCCAATCTCGAGCGGCTCTATGTCGCCGTGCCGCGCCTGCTGCCGCGCTATGTCTACGCGCAGAGCTTCGCCACGCCGATCGTGCGCGCGCGCCATGGCGACGCGAGCGGCGTGCGTGGCGCGGCGATGCTATGGCCGGCTTAGCGCGCGCTTGATCAGCCCGAGGTCCTTGACCAGGGCTGCGAACGCGGCTTCGCGCTCCGCGTCGTCCTGCAGGCGCAAGAGCGCCGAGGGATGAAGGGTCGCGAAGACGTACCGCGCGGCCGCGCTTTCGACGAACCGGCCGCGCTGCGTCGAGACCTTGAAGTCCTTGCTGATCACCGCCTTTGCCGCGGTCGCGCCGAGGCAGACGACGACATGCGGCTTGACGGTGGCGAGCTCGCGCTCGAGCCACTGGTGGCAGGCGTCGATCTCGCGCTGCGCGGGGGTCTTGTGCAGGCGGCGCTTCCCGCGCGCCTGCCATTTGAAGTGCTTCACCGCATTGGTTATGTAGACGTCGTCGCGCTCGACCCCGGCGGCCACCAGCGCCCGGTCGAGGAGCCGCCCGGCGGGGCCGACGAAGGGCAGCCCCTGCTTGTCCTCCTCGTCGCCCGGCTGCTCGCCGACCAGCATGACCCGCGCCTGCGGCGCCCCGGCGCCGAATACCGTCTGGGTGGCGTTCGCCCACAGCGAGCAGGCCTGGCATTTGCGCGCCTCGTCGCGCAAGGCTTTCAAACTCTGCGGCATGCAACCTTAGAATCGCCGAAATGAAAAAGATTGCAGTGCTGACGAGCGGCGGCGACGCCCCCGGGATGAACGCGGCGGTGCGCGCGGTGGTGCGCGGCTCGCTCGCCCGCGGCTGGGAGGTGTTCGGGGTGAAGAACGGCTATGCCGGCCTGCTCGCCAACCACTTCGAGCCGCTCGCCGCGCGCGACGTCGGCGGCATCATCCAGTCGGGCGGGACGGTGCTCGGCAGCGCGCGCTGCCCGGAATTCGCCGAGCCGCCGGGCCGTGCGCTGGCGCTTACCAACCTCTCCAAGCACGGCATCGAAGCGCTGGCGGTGATCGGCGGCAACGGCTCGCAATCGGGCTCGGCGAGCCTCGCGCGCGAGGGCTTCCCCGTGGTCGGCGTGCCCTCGACGATCGATAACGACCTCTATGGCAATGACGTGTCGATCGGCTGCGACACCGCGATCAACATCACGCTCGAGGCCATCGATCGGCTGCGCACCACCGCTTCCTCGCACCAGCGCGCCTTCGCCGTCGAGACCATGGGCCGCAACTGCGGCTACATCGCGCTCATGGCGGGCATCGCCGGCGGCGCCGAGGTGATCGCGCTGCCGGAGCACGAGATCACGCCGGCCGATATCGCCGAGCGGCTGCGCGCCGCCTACCAGCGCGGCAAGACGCATGCGCTCGCGGTGATCGCCGAAGGCGCGAAATGCGGCGTGCACGAGCTCATGGAGTACTACGGCGCGCACCGCCACTCGATCGGCTTCGACCTGCGCGTCACTCGCCTCGGCCACGTGGTGCGCGGCGGCATACCGACGGCCGCCGACCGCGTGCTCGCGACGCGGCTCGGCGCGGCTGCCGTCGAGACGCTCGCGCATACGCACGGCGTGCTGGTCGGGATGGTCAAAGGCAGCATCGTCGCCACGCCGCTCGAGGAGATCGCCGGCAAGATGCGGCCCGCCGACGCGAACCTGCTCGAGCTGGCGCGCGTGATGGCGATGTAGGGGCTAGGCGAGCCCCTCGAAGAGCTGCACGCCCACCGGCTCGCCGGCGGCGACGCTCGCGCGCTCGTGCTCGAGCACGATGAAGCAGTTCGCTTCCGACATCGAGCGCAGCACGCCCGAGCCCTGCTGGCCGGTGGTTTTCGCCTTCCACGTGCCGTTTTCGAGGAACAGCACCCCGCGCTGGTATTCCGTGCGGCCGGGCACCTTGCGCAGCGGCTCGGCAGCGATCGCTTTCAGCAGCGGCAGGGCGTAGTCGTCGGCTCGCCCGGCGAGATGCCAGAGCGCATCGCGCACGAATTGATAGAAGGTCACCATCACCGCGACCGGATTGCCCGGCAGGCCGAACAAATAGGCGTTCTTGATTTTTCCAAAGGCCATGGGCCGCCCGGGCCGCATGGCGATCTTCCAGAACAGCACTTCGCCCAGCTGCGCCATGAGCTGCTTCACGAAGTCCGCTTCGCCCACCGACACGCCGCCGGTGGTGATGACCGCATCGGCCTGCGCGGCCGCCTTGCGGAAGGCTTGCTCCAGCGCCTCGGGCTGGTCGCGCACGACGCCGAGATCCGTCACCTCCACGCCGAGGCGCGAGAGCATGCCGTGCAACGTATAGCGGTTCGAGTCGTATACCTCGCCTTCCTTCAGCTTTGCGCCGATCGAAGCGAGCTCGTCGCCGGTGGCGAAGAACGCCACGCGCGGCTTGCGCTTGACGCGCACCTCGCCGATGCCGAGCGAGGCGATGAGGCCGAGCTCGGCGGGCCTGAGATACCTGCCCGGCGTCAGGACGGGCACGCCGACCTTCAGATCCTCGCCCGCGTAGCGCACGTTCTGCGCGCGCTTCTGTCCCGGCGGCACGACGATGCGCTCGCCGTCCTTCTTCACGATCTCCTGGATCACCACCGTGTCGGCGCCGGCCGGCAGCACCGCGCCGGTCATGATGCGCACGCACTCGCCGGCGCCGAGCGTCCCGGCGAAGGGCTTGCCGGCGAGCGCCGTGCCGATCTCGCGCAGCGGCCGCTCGAGATCGGCGAAGCGCGCCGCGTAGCCGTCCATCGCCGAATTGTCGTGCGCCGGAACGTTGATCGCCGGCACCACCTGCTGCGCCAGCACTCGGCCCAGCGATTCGCGGACCGGGACCGATTCGGTGTCGGAAATCGGCGCGATGCAGGCGCGCAGCGCCTCGCGCGCCTTGGCGACGTGCAGCGCGTCGGGATCGTAGCCGTCGAGGCAGCTGATGATTTGCGCGAGGCTCATTCCTTGCCCAGCTCTTCCAGCGTGTTGATGTTGCGAAACGCGTCCGCCTCGTCGTCGAAGCTCACTTCCACCACTTTCAGCGCCGTGTACCAGGCGTCGATCTTGCGGCCGCCCTGCGCGAGGAACGCCGCCAGGCTCTCGCGGCAATGGCGCTTCACCAGCGCGAACACCGGATGCGGCTGCAGGCCGGTTTTCGCGACCGCGAGGTCGCTCGCGCCGAGATGCGAGCGAAGGCGCGAAACCAGGTCGGCCGGCAGGAACGGCGAGTCGCACGGCACCGTGACCAGCAGCGGATGGCGCGCGACCTTCAGGCCGGCGTGCAAGCCGGCGAGCGGGCCGGCGAAGCCGCCGATCTCGTCGGCGACCACGTGATGGCCGAACGCGCGGTAGCGCTCGAGGTTCTGGTTGGCGTTGATCACGATCTCGCCGACCTGCGGCGCGAGCCGCTCGAGCACCCACTGCACCATCGGCTTGCCGCGCAGCTCTTTGAGGCCTTTGTCCACGCCGCCCATGCGCCGGCCCTGGCCGCCGGCGAGCACGATGCCGGAGATATCGTTCATCGGACGCTCCGGATAATATGCGCATTCCCTTATGAAACGCGACTGGCTGGTCCGCTTCCTGAACCTCGGGCACCTGCTCGATCACCTGGTGATGCTCGTCTTCCCGACGGTCGTGCTGGCGCTGGCGCGCGAATGGAACCGCGACTACGCCGAGCTGCTGCCGCTGTCGGTGGGCGCGTTCATCGCCTTCGGCGCCTTCGCGCTGCCCGCGGGCTGGCTCGCCGATCACTGGAGCCGCTACCGGATGATGGTGGTGTTCTTCTTCGGCATCGGCGCGTCGCTCTTCGCCACCGGCTTCGCGCAGGCGCCCTGGCAGATCGCGCTCGGTCTCACCGTCACCGGCATGTTCGCCGCGATCTACCATCCGGTGGGCATCGCCATGCTGGTCGCGGCACCGAAGAACCTTGGCTCGGCGCTCGGCTGGAACGGGCTGTGGGGCAACCTCGGCCTCGCGTTCGCGGCGCTCGTCTCCGGCGCGCTCATGGATGGGTGGGGCTGGCGCGCGGCGTTCTTCGTCCCGGGCCTTGTCGCCATCGCCACCGGTGTCGCGTTCGTCCTGCTGGTCGCCGATCCCGGACCGGTCGCGAGGAAGTCGAAGACCATCGGCCTGCATCTCGACGCCCGCACCATGACGCAGGTCTTCACCGTGCTGCTCGTCGCCACGGCGTTCGGCGGCGTGATCTTCAACTCGACGACGGTCGCCATGCCCAAGGTTTTCGACGAGCGACTGCGCGCGCTGACCCAGAGCAACTTCGGCATCGGCGCGCTGGTCGCCTTCGTCTACTCGATCGCCGCCTTCGCGCAGGTGTTGATGGGCGCGCTGATCGACCGCTTCGAGATGAAGCGGCTCATGATCGGCGTCGGGCTGGTGCAGATTCCGCTGCTCGCGCTCGCGGCGGGCCTCGACGGCTGGCCGATGCTCGTCGTCGCGCTCGCCATGATGATGGCGATCTTCGGCCAGATCCCGCTCAACGACGCGATCGTCGGCAAGTACGTCGCGGACGAGTATCGCGCCCGGGTGTTCGCGGTGCGCTATGTGGTCTCGCTCGGCGTCGCGGCGATCGGCGTGCCGCTGGTCGCGCTGCTGCACCGCACCGAGGGCGGGTTCCGCAACGTCTTCCTGGTGCTGGCGGTGCT
>CAYZFN010000064.1:0-3158 GCA_964477695.1 uncultured Enterobacteriaceae bacterium
TCGGCCGGCGCCGTGCCGGTCTTCACCCACTCCCGCATGGCCGCAACGGTCTCCCGCTCGACGCCCGCGTAGCCGTGCGCCGTAAACGCCTGGCAGCGCTCGCCGCGCCAGCCGCCGCCGCCGCGCACCGTCAGCAGCGGCTTGCCGCTGCGCTTCGCAAAATCCTGCGCCTCGCGGTACGGCGTGTACGGGCACGGATCGTCGACGTGATGCACCCACAGCGTCTGCGCGGGAAGGCGCTCCAGCTCGATCGAGGAAGCGAGGCCCGGGCCATTGGCCGTCGACTCGAAGAGCGAAGAGGTGAGGATGAGGCGCTTCGCGAGCGCCGGGTTCATCCGCGCGGCGTGGAAGGCGCTGATCGAGCCTTCGCTCGTGCCGATGAACGTCCACTCCTGGACGCCGTACTTCTGCGCCGCCTCGCGCAGCAGCGCCGCCACGTCCTCGCCATAGCGCTGCGTGGTGCGGAAGCGGACGTAGAACGTGCTCCACTGGTCCGACGGCGCGTCGATCGACAGCACGAGCGTCTCGTCGTCCAGCCATGCGCGTCGCGTGCGAACCAGGAAGTTGCCTTTCAATTCGAACCGCGGCGTGCCGTCGTTGCCGCTCTGGATCTTCATGATGCCCGGATGGCCGGGAAAGAGCGCTATGCCTCGCTTCTGTGAGCCACTCGTCCCCTGGAAGGTCGCGAGGGCAGAGATCGAATAGCCCTCGCGCTTCACCGTGAGCACCTCCTCGGTCTGCGCGAACGCCGTGCCGGCCGCGAGCGCTAGGATTACCGCGAGCAGCCGGCTAATACGACTTGGGCAGGCCGAGGACACGCTCGGCTATATAGCAGAGGATGAGCTGCGGCGTAATGGGGGCGATGCGCCCGAGCATCGCCTCGCGCAGGTAGCGCTCGACGTCGTATTCCTTCGCGTAGCCATAGCCGCCGTGCGTCATGACGGCCTGCTGACAGGCATCGAAGCAGGCTTCGCCGGCGAGGTACTTGGCCGCGTTCGCCTCCGCGCCGCACGGCTTGCCGGCGTCGTAGAGCGATGCCGCCTTGAAGACCATCAGCCCCGCCGCCTCGAGCGCCATCCAGTTGGCGGCGAGCGGATGCTGGATGCCCTGGTTCTGGCCGATCGGCCGGTCGAACACCACGCGCTCCCTCGCGTATCGCGCCGCCCGCGCCACCGCGCAGCGGCCGAGCCCCACCAGCTCGGCGGCGATCAGGATGCGCTCCGGATTCATGCCGTGCAGGATGTACTCGAAGCCCTTGCCTTCCTCGCCGATGCGGTCGGCTTCGGGCACCGGCAGCGCGTCGAAGAACACCTGGTTCGAGTCGACCGCGTGCCGGCCCATCTTCTCGATCTCGCGCGCCTCGACGTAGCGGCGGTCGAGGTCGGTATAGAAAAGCGTCAGCCCCTTCTCCGCGCGCGCGAGCAGCAGCACCTTTTCCGCCACCTGCGCGGTGGAGATCCAGACCTTCTGGCCCGATACCACGTAGTTGCTTCCCTTCCTTTCCGCTTTCGTCTTGAGCCTGCGGGTATTCAGCCCGGTGTTCGGCTCCGTCACCGCAAAGCAGGCGCGCTCCTTCCCGGCAATAAGCGGCGGCAGCATGCGGGTCTTCTGCTCGTCGCTGCCGAACACCACCACGGGATTCAGGCCGAAGATGTTCATGTGCACCGCGGAAGCGCCCGAGAAGCCCGCCCCCGACTCGGCGATCGTCTGCATCATGAGCGCCGCCTCGGTGATGCCGAGGCCGGCGCCGCCGTGCTCCTGCGGCATCGCGATGCCGAGCCAGCCGTCGCGCGCGAACGCCTGGTGGAAATCCGCCGGAAAGCCGCCTTCGCGGTCGCGCTTGCGCCAGTACTCGGCGTCGAAGCGCGCGCAGACCCGGGCGATCGCCTCGCGGAGGTGCTCCTGCTCGGCTGTCAGCGCGAAATCCAAATCAGGGACAGACCACGTTTTTCTTCACCAGCTCGGCGATCTCGCCGTCCGCCAGGCCGAGCTCGACCAGGATCTCGCGCGTGTGCTCGCCGAGCTTCGGCGTGCCGGCGCGGATCGCGCCCGCGCGGGCGCCATTCGCCCAAAGCGGAAACTTGGCATAGCCGCGCTCGAGCGCCTCGCGCTCGACGAGCTGCGGATGCTTCGCCGCTTCGCCGGGCGTGACGCAAAGATCGACCGGGATGTCGTTCGCCTCGCACGCCTTTACCCACTCTGCGGCCGCTCTGCGCTTCATCACGTCCGCGAGCTTCTGGGAAAGCAGATCGCCATTCTCGCGCCGCTTCGCATCGCTGGAAAAGCGCTCGTCGGCGAGCTCGGGAACCAGGCGCGCGAAGTTCTCCCAGAAATGCTCTTCCAGGATGCCGAGCGTGAGCCGCACGCCGTCGGCGCATTCGAAGACGTCGTTCACGGGGAAGATGTGCGCCCGCGGATCGACGTCCGGATCGAGCCCGTGCCGCATGGCGCACATGAAGAACGCCGCCTCGAACAGCGACAAATCCAGATAGGCCCCCTTGCCCTCGCGCAGCGCGGCGAGGATGGCGATCGCCGCGAAGCCGCCGCCCGCCATGTCGGCGACCGGCAGCGACGAGCGCGCCGGCGGCTTGAGCCACTGCCCGGGGAAAGCCAGACCGCCGGCGGCGGCGACGTAGTTGACATCATGCCCGGGACGCTCGCGCCACGGTCCGGTCTGTCCATACCCCGAGATCGAGCAGTAGACGAGCCTTGCGTTGTGCCGGCGCAAGGATTCGTAGTCGATGCCGAGCCGCCTGGCCACACCGGGACGGAAACCTTCGATCGCCACCTGGCTCTCGGCCACCAGGCGAGCCACGATGCCGGCCGAAGCGGCGTGCTTCAGATCGAGCGCGAGGCTGCGCTTGTTGCGGTTCTCGGTCCGGAATTGCACCGGCACATAGCTGCGCCCCGGATCACCGCGCGGCGGTTCGACCTTGATCACGTCGGCGCCGAGGTCGGCGAGGATCGACGAGGCGAACGGCCCCGGGACGAACATCGAGAAGTCCGCCACCCGTACGCCTGCGAGAGGCTGCCACGCGTCAGACATGGGGCGGCTCGATCCAGTTGTGGAGCGCGATGCCGCCGTCGACGACGAGGGTCGTGCCCGTGACGTAGGCGCCGAAGCGCTGCGAGAGCACCGCGACCGCCATCTGAGCGAC
>CAYZFN010000065.1:0-27961 GCA_964477695.1 uncultured Enterobacteriaceae bacterium
GAAAGTGGCAGCGCAGCTCATCCGCGATCTCGGCTTCGATCCGATGGATGCGGGTCCATTGCGCATCGCGCGCTACACCGAGCCCTTCGCGTTGCTCGTGGCCGAGCTCGCGTACGAGGGGGAGGGCGGTCCGGAGCTCGCTTACCGCTTCGAGCGCTTCTAGCCGGACTCGCTCCGCGCCGAGTTCGGGCTCCGTCCCCGAATCAGATGAAGGTCACGCGGACCTTGGCCAGGTAGTCTTCGAAGGCGTCGAACAGGACGGTGATGTCGGCTGTGTCGCCGGCGGTGATGCACTGCTCGATGCGTTTGCCGAAGGCGGAGATGGGCGCGAAGCCGTACGAGGCGCCGATGCCCTTCAGGCGGTGACCCAGGTAGCGGACCTGCGCGAGATCGCCGCGCGCGAGGGCGGAGCGGAGCAGGCCCACGTCGTTCTTCCGGTTCTCCAGGTAGCGCGGAATCAGGTGCGTGAGGTCCTTCTGGATGGCGACGTCGTAGGCGGTATCGGTCATCACGGCTAACGCAGGGCGGCCGTCACCGTAATGCCCGGCAGCGACAGGATGGTCAGCTCGACATCGAGGAAGTAGTACTGAAGCGCGGCGATCGTGAAGAGCAGGCCGAGCGCCATGCGGCCCGCCGCGCGCCATTGCTTGGCGGCGCGCGCCGACTGCGCGCTCTTCAGCGCCAGCTCTGCGGAATGTCTGCTACGCCAATCGCGCTTCACGGTGCACTCTCCGGCGGTCCCGCTATCGTGGGGCGATCCTCGCCCTTTAGATCGGAAACTTTGCGTCCCTGCCTTTCGGCAGGTTTGCCCTTGAACGACCACTCCACTCTAGCGAACAACCGGGCCGGGAAATTCAAACTGTGTCAGGGTTCGTGCGAATGCGCTTTCGCCGATCGCAAGTTGCGCCGCTTGCTGGTGAGGAAGTGTCAACGACGAGTCCGAAGTCCGGGGCGCTCTGGAACAATTCCGCAAACGGCTTCTTCCGGAGATTGAATGATCGCTCGTTCCGCTTTGGCGCCGCACACCAAGCCTGCGCAGCGGCGCGCGTTTCTCGCGGTGATCGCCGCACTGTCGTTCAATGCGGCAAACGCCACGCCGGCGCGCGCGCATTCCCCGCTCGCCGGGCGAATAGCGCGCCGCTACCGAGTCGAGAGCTCGGCGGTCGAGCGGGTGATCGCCCTCGCCGAGACGCACTTTCCGGCCGACCCGGCGCTGCTCCTCGCCATCGTCGGCGTGGAATCGTCGTGGCGGCCCTGGACGGTCGGCGGGAAGGGAGAAGTGGGCTTGTGCCAGGTAAGGCCCGATATCCACGGCGCATCGGCGACCGAGCTCGCCGATCCGGCGATCAACGTGCGGACCGCCGCCAAGCTGCTGCGCCACTGCCTGAAGCGGGCGGGCGGCGACGTGGCCGGGGCGGTCGCCCGCTACAACGGCCGCGGCGACGCGGCCGAGGAATACTCGAAACGCGTGCTCGCGGAGCGCGGTCGGCTCCTCGAGCCGGAGCTCGCCGCTCCCTAGCGAACGATTGAGAGGAAGAGGAACGCTGCAAAGAGCACGAGGTGCACGGCACCTTGCATCACCGTCGCCCGGCCACTCGCGAGAGTGGTCGCGGCGACGAGCAGCGTTATCGTGAGCAGCGCGCGGCCCAGTTTTGACCACCCTTTAAGGTTCATGCCTTGACACGTCGGCGAGCGCGCATACAGTCTGGCAGCGGAGGGCCTTCCCCGATGGAGCGCTCGCATCGCGAGCCGGAATTCCTGTCGCTGCCCATGGCGGCGGGGCTGGTGTGCATGCAGGTGCTCGGCAAGCTGCCCGACGCCACGGCGCCGGGCGAGATGCAGCAGACGCTCGACTATTTCGCCCGGGCGATCGCCGCTCTCGCGCCGATCTACGCGGCCAACGACGATCCTGCGCAGCTGCCCACCGAGATTCCCGCCATCGAGCTCATCGAGGGCGCCTTCTACCGCGGCGCGAACGTCTTCAAGAGCCGCAGCGGCGCGGAGTACCGCAATCTCCTCGTGCAGCGGAAGGACGTCGACAGCGCGGTGGAAATCCTGCGCGCGCGGGTGAACTGGTCCGGGTAGCGGCTCTAGCGGCGCCGCTGCGCGGCGACGTTTTCGAATAGCCGCTGCAGGCCGAACGAGACGTCCTCGAGCACGCCGTTGACGAAGAAGGTCGGCGTCGCGCGCACGCCGCTCCGCGCGCCGCCCTCGATGTCCTGGCGCACCCGCTGCAGGTAGACCGTGTCGTCCATGTCCGCGTCGTAGCGCACCATGTCAAGCTCGAGCCGCTCGGCGTAGCTGCGCAGCTGGCGCGCCTTCAGATGGCGCTGGTTATCGAAGAGCAGGTCGTGCATGCGCCAGAACTGACCTTGCGCGGCGGCGGCTTCGGCAGCGAGAGCCGCGCTCAGGGCGTGCGGATGCACTTCCTCGAGCGGGACATGGCGGTACACGAGCTGCACCTGGCCGCGGAAGCGCTCGAGCAGCAGCTTCACCGCGGGCGCCGCCTGCTTGCAGTTCGGGCATTCGAAGTCGCCGTATTCGACGACCGTGAGCGGCGCCTGCCAGGCACCGAGGTGGTGGTCGCTCCGGTCGACCGGAACGGCGAGCTCGAACCTGGCCGTGCTCATCTGTACTGCTTCCTAAATGGCGTCCGAGTGCACCTTCGAGCGGCGGACCAGTTCTTCCCACAAGCCTTTGGGATCGTGCAGCGCCAGCCCGGCGTCGGGCGGCAGCACGTACCACGCGCCGTTCTCGATCTCCTGGCGCAGCTCGCCCGCCTGCCAGATCACGAGCCCGGCGACGAAGCGCGCGTGATCGGATTCCGAGCTGATGATGTGATCGACGGTCGGCGCGTCGACCGCGGCGTAGAGCCCCGGCATGAGCTCGAACGACTCGCCGCCCGGGTTGGTCGCGCGCTTGACCAGCGCGAAGATGAGCTCCGGGTTGACCGGGCCGCCGAGGTATACCGGGTCGGCGACCTTCTGCGACGGGCCGTCATCCGGGAAAAGCTCGCCGAGCTTGACCTCGGTCGGGTGATTGATGATGAATCCGACGTGCCGATCGCCGCCGGCCGGCCGCACGACGAGAATGCTCGACCCATAGAGGGCATCGCTCAGCTCGGGCTTCGCCACGAGGATCAGCGACTGGGAGAGATCCGCCGCGCGCGCGGCAACCGACGCTGCAACGAGCGCCACGAACACCAGGCCACGCGCGAGCCACCGCTGCTTCATCGTTCGGCTCCTTTCACCCTTGCTACTCTGCACGCGCTGTCTGGCGCGGAGGTTTCATCAGGCTGGACCAACGATTACGGCTGCAACGCTACGGTTGCACAACGCCGCCGCAACGCCGGTAAAACCGTGTCAGATCGGGAAAAATTAGGCGTCGAAGCTTGGCAAACCCGCAAAGCATTAGCATTACGGGCTGCGATTTCGCCCGCCATCTGAGTAAACGGTTGAATACCGGCATGGAAGCCCCCGCGACGACTAAGGAAAGCAGCACCAGCGCGCAACAGCCACTGGTCCTCGTCATAGACGACGACCGCGTGATGCGCGAGCTGTTGGCGCTGCATCTGTCGAATGCGGGCTATCGCGTGCTTGCCGCGGACGATGGCATCACCGGCGGATACCTGGCGCTCAGCGACAAGCCCGATCTCGTCATCGTCGACGTCGACATGCCGCATATGACGGGCTACCAGCTCGTCGAAGCGCTGAAGGGCGATTCGCTCACGCGGCACATCCCGGTCATCTTCCTGACCAGCCGCGAGGACGTCGACGACCATGCGCGCAAGCTCGGCGCCGAAGCGTATCTGCGCAAGCCGGTCAAGGCCGACCGGCTGCTTCAGGTCGTGGCGCTCTTCAGTCCCTGATCAGAAGCGGCTGCGCAAGCCGACGGAAAACCCGTGCGGCAGCAGGCCGAGAATGAACGGCGAGCCGCGCTGGTGCGCGAGGTAGCCCGAGGCCGTGCCGAGCGCGAATCCGGCGATGACGTCGCTCTGCCAGTGCGCCTGGACCTTCACGCGTGCGATCGCGTCGTACAGCGGAAGGATCTCGAGCGCGTAGACCGCTGGACGGTCATTGCCGTACTCGAGCACATACGGCGTGACGATGCCGCTGATCTCCGCGACCTCGCCGCTCGGGAAGCTGCGCCCGCCCATCCGCCACTGGTTCGGATCGTCCGTCTCGCTCGGCCGCAGGCGGCCGAAGGCGCGCTTGCCGACCTCGGCGATGACCGTGGCGAGCGAAACGGAATCGATCGATTGCCAGGAGCTCTTGCCGAGACGGGTATCGCCGCCTTCCCAGACGGCGATGCCGATGTCGACCGCGAGCGCGCCGTAACGCAGGAAGTTCTGGTTGCTGCGATTCCAGATGCCGCTGTCGTCGTACTCGACCTTGTGGTCGAGGCCGGCGAAAGCATCGCAGGCAAGCAGCGCGAGACCGATGAGAAAAACTCCCCTCACGGGGAGGGGAGTTTACGGACGCAGACTTTCGATCGGCTTACTGAGGCTCAGTTGTGGTGCGCATCGTAGGTGCGCCCTGCGGCATAGCCGACCATCGCGCCGCCAACGGTGGCCATCGTGCCGCCGCCGACGCCGGCGCCAATGGCCGCGCCGGTCGCCGCGCCGACGGTCTCGGCCTGCGTCGCGCAGCCCTGCAGGGCCACGAGGGAAGCGAATAATGCGATTGTGAGGCTGGACTTGAACATGGCTTGCTCCGTCAGAAGAAAATAAGCTACGTGACGGATTGAAACAGCGATCCTTAATACTGTGCGTGTCAGGTTGTTACTGTTGGTAACGCCGCCCGCTCATGCGCTACACGGTGCGAGAAGCAAGGCCAGGAGACGCGGCCGAAGCCGCGGCGCTGTTGCGCGCGTCGATCACGCAGCTCTGCCGCGCCGACCACGCCGATGATGCGCGCACGCTCGAGCAGTGGCTCGCGAACAAGACGCCGGAGAATTTCCTGTCCTGGCTCGCCGACAAAGACCAATTCTGTGTCGTAGCGGAAAGCGATCGACTGGTCGGTGTCGGGCTACTTCACAGCAGCGGCGAAATCCGCCTGTGCTATCTCCTGCCGGGTGTGCAAGGCCAGGGCATCGGCAAGGCGATGCTCTCGGCGCTCGAAGCGAAAGCGCGCGCGCTCGGACTGCGAACGCTGACGCTGGAGAGCACGGCGGACGCCCGCGCGTTCTACGAAAAGCAGGGCTACCGCAGGGCGGGAAAGCCGCTGCGCGGCTTCGGCATCTCGCACTGCCATCCCTACGCGAAAGACCTCGGCTAGTTGCGGAAGCTCGCATCCAGGCGATCGAGCTTGCGAAGCAGCCCGGGCCATGCGAGCGCGCTGCCGGCGCCGCGCGTGACCTGCTTCGCCGCCGCCTGTGCGCCGGCGATGATCCTGCCGTCCACCGAAGTGAGGCTCGCGCTGCCCTGCGCGCGCAGCTGGATCGCGCACGCCGCCTCGAAGACGTACATGAAGAGGAACGCGTCGGCGATCGTCTCGCCGACCGTGAGCAGGCCGTGGTTGCGCAGCATGAGGAAGCTCTTGTCGCCGAGATCGCGCACCAGCCGCGGCTTCTCGTCGTCGCGCAGCGCGACGCCTTCGTAGTCGTGGTAGGCGAGCGAGGAGAGCGGGAAGATCGACTGCTGCGAGAGCGGCAGCAGGCCGTCTTTCTGCGCCGACACCGCCACGCCGTTCAGCGTGTGCGTATGAACGATGCATTTCGCGTCCTCGCGCGCGGCATGGATGGCGCTATGGATCACGAAGCCGGCCGGATTGGTCTCGTAGCGGCTCTCCATCACCTTCGCGCCCTCTAGGTTCACCTTGACGAGCGAGGAAGCGGTGACCTCCTCGAAGAGCATGCCGTAGGGATTGATCAGGAAATGATGCTCGGGCCCGGGTACGCGCGCCGAGACATGCGTGAAGATGAGGTCGTCCCAGCCGTACAGCGCGACCAGCCGGTAGCACGCGGCCAGGTTGACGCGCTGCTCCCATTCCGCGGCACTGACGCGCGACTGGATCGATGGCGATGCGACGTTCATGACATACATTACCATCGCCTGCGTGCTGGAGCGCATTGCCGTGGGGGCGGGGCTGGCCGCTGCCCGCCTCGGAATACCGCTGGTGATCGCCTGCGTCGCCTACGCGCCGATCGCGCGCTGGCTGGGCTGGGCGACGGACGTGCCGGTCGTCGAGCTTTCGACGCTCGGGTTTCTCGCCGCAACGATGACGTCGTTCGGCTACGCGTACGCGCGCGGCCGGCACGTGCGGCTCGACATCCTGAGCCGCCGGTTTCCGTCCCGGGTCAATGCCGCGGCCGAGCTGGCGGGCACGGTCCTGATCCTCATTCCGCTTTGCGCGCTCGTCATTTGGGATGGCGCGGGCTCGACATGGCTTTCGCTCGAGCAGGGCGAGCGCTGGGGCGACACGGCGCTGCCCTTGCAATGGCTGGTGCGGCTCTGGGTGCCGCTCGGCTTCGCGCTGCTCATGGCGGCGGCTCTCGCCTCGGCGGCGCGCGCGCTGCGCGCGATCCTGCGCAAGTGAGCTACCTGCTCCCGGCGCTGATGCTGCTGGCGCTCGGCATGCTGCTCATGAGCGGCCTTCCGGTCGCGGTGGTGCTGGTTGGCGTCTCGTTCGGGTTCGCGGCGCTGGGCGTGGCGAGCGGGGCCGTGCGCGTGGAGGAACTCGGCGCCATCTTCCATCGCATCTACGGCACGCTCTCCGACCGCGACGATGTCCTCTATGCCGCCGTGCCGATCCTGCTCTTCATGGGCGCGGTGCTGCACGAAAGCCGGCTCGCGGAAGACCTGCTGGCGGCATTCGCGCGCGCCTTCGGCCGGCTGCGCGGCGGGCCGGCGGTCGCGACCCTCGCCGTCGCGGCCGTGCAGGCGCCGGCGGCCGGCATGATCGGCGCATCGACCGGCGCCCTCGCGCTCTATGCGCTTCCGGCGCTGAGGCAGCGCGGCTACCGCACCGAGGATGCGGCTGGGCTCGTCGCGGCCGCGGGATCGCTCGGCGCGGTGGCGCCGCCCGGCATCATGCTGTTCTTCGTTGCCGACGCGATGGGAGTGCAGGTGCCGGCGCTTTTCCTTGCGATGCTCGCGCCGCTCGCGCTGCTGCTGGTCCTTTATCTCGCCTACGCAATGCTGCGTGGCTCGCCGGCAAGTCGGAGCGAAGCACCCGTTCGCTTCAGCGCAGCCGGCGCGTCGCTCGCTGCGGCGCTGATGGTTGGCCTCGTCGCGCTCGTCGCAGGCGGCCTGGCGACGCTCTCCGAGGCGGCGGCGCTCGGCGCGCTCGGCGCGCTGCTGGCGGCCGCGCTGCACGGGCGGCTGTCGCCCGCGCTGCTCGACAAGGCGATCCGGGAGGCGGCGCTGGTCGGCGCCATGGTGTTCTTCGTCTTCGTCGGCGCAAGCGTGTTCTCGCTCGTTTTCCGCCTGCTCGGCGGCGCCGCGATGGTCGCTGCGGGCGCACGGCTCGTCGGCGGGAGCGGCGCAGCCGCGCTCGCCGGCGCGCTCGCGCTCATCTTCATCCTCGGCTGCTTCCTCGACTGGCTGGAGATCGTGGTGATCGCGTTGCCGGTCCTTTCCGCGACGCTGCTCGACGCGGGAGCGGGGCGCGCGCTCGGCAACGCGCAGCTCGCGGGATGCTGGATCGGCGTGCTGTTCGCGATCGCGCTGCAGACCTCCTTTCTCACGCCGCCGTTCGGCTATGCGCTCTTCCTCGTGCAGGGCGCAACACGCGGCGAGGTCGCGCTCGCACAGGTGTGGAAAGGTGCGCTGCCTTATGTGCTGCTGCAGATCGCGCTGATCCTGATCGTCGCGGCGCTGCCCGATCTCGCGACGTGGCTGCCCGCGCACACGCTCGATCTCTCGATCCCCAAGGCGCCGAAGTTCAGCGACTGAGCGAAGCGCGGTCCTTAAGGACGCCGCGCCAGCGCTTCGCTAAATTCGGGGAACAACGTTCCATTTAGGAGGATCGATGAAAGCTTCTTCGCTCAGTTTCCAGGCCGCGGTGCTTTACGTGCTCGTTGGCATGGCATGGGGCATGCAGATGGCGGCGAGCGGCAACCATTCCGCCTTTCCCGCGCACGCGCACCTCAACCTGCTCGGCTGGGTTTCGCTTTTCCTGTTCGGCATCTTCTATCACCTGCATCCTTCGCTCGATCGCGCTCGCGCCGCGCTCGTGCAGGTATGGATCTGGATCGCCGGCACAGCGGTGCTCGCCGTGGGCGTCGCGATGGTGGACACTGGCCATCGGAGCGGCGATCCGGTGGCCGCGATCGGCTCGTTGACCGTCTTCGTCTCTATGCTGGAGTTCGCCTGGTTGCTGTTTCGCCGCGAGCGGCTCGCCGGGGCGGCACGCGGAACGTAACTTGCGGCGCGTGGGTTTTCCTGGAGGGAACCCATGGCAGCATTGAGCGGCAAACGCGTCGCGATTCTCGTCGCCGAAGGATTCGAGCAGGTAGAGATGACCGGGCCGCGCAAGGCATTGCAGGATGCCGGCGCGCAGACTTGCATCGTCTCGCCGGCGAAAGGCGAGGTGCAGGGCTGGAATCACTTCGACAAGGCCGACAAGTTCCCGGTCGACGTGCCGCTCGAGCAGGCGAAAGCCGACGACTTCGACGCGCTGCTGCTGCCCGGCGGTGTGGCGAATCCCGATCAGCTGCGCATGCAGCCCAAGGCAGTCGACTTCGCGCGCAAGTTTTTCGACGCCGGCAAGCCGATCGGCGTCATCTGCCACGGCCCGTGGACGCTGATCGAGGCGGGCGTGGTGGACGGCCGCACCATGACTTCCTGGCCGTCGCTCAGGACGGACCTCGAAAACGCCGGTGCGAAATGGGTCGACCAGGAAGTCGTGGTCGACCGCGGCCTCGTCTCGAGCCGCAACCCGAAGGACATCCCCGCCTTCAGCCGCAAGATCTGCGAGGAGTTCGCCGAGGGCTCGCACGGTCGCGGCCTGTCCGGCCGCAGGGCTGCTTAGAAACCCCACTGTCGGGGTCCGGCGACACCTCGTCGCCACGGTAGCGGCGTTACGTCACATCGTATAAATCGTGTGGGCTATGGCGCCCAGTCCCAAACTCGATGCCGCCCGCAAGCTGCGCCTGCTCGTGGCGGACGACGATCGCGATGCCGTCGTGACGCTTTCGCTGCTGCTGCAGCAGGAGGGGCACGAAGTCGTCGAGGTGTATCGCAGCGAAGCGGTGATCGAGCTCGTGCGCCGCTACCAGCCGCACGCCGTGCTGCTCGATCTCGGGATGCCCGGACTGACCGGCATCGAGATCGCGCGGCAGCTGCGCGAGCAGCTCCGCCAGTCGTGCCCGATGCTCGTCGCGGTCACCGCCTGGCACCAGGAGGCCGCCCGGCGGCTCGGCAGGCTCGCCGGCTTCAATCATTATTTGACGAAGCCCTACTCCCCTGAGGAGCTGCTGCAGATCCTCAAGGGCGCCTAGCCGCGGCGCGCCTTCCGAACAGCGTCACCAGCGCGAGCATTTCCTCCGAGTTGTAGGGCTTGGCGATCAGGTGGTGAAAGCCGCTGATCTCGGCGCGTGTGCGATTGTCCGGATCGCTGAGGGCCGTCACCGCGACGAGCGCCGGGCAGGCGGCGCCATATTCCCGGGAAAGCTGCTCGGCGAGCTCGTAGCCGTTGCGATGAGGCATCGCGAGATCGAGCAGCACCAGCTCCGGCTTGAAATCCCGCACGGCTTCCGGCACCTCGACGCCGAATTGCGTCGCCCGCACGTCGTGCCCTTCGCTGCGCAAAAGGATGCCGAGCGTCATGATCGCGTCGCGATCATCGTCCGCGATGAGGATCCGCATTTCCGGGGCACTTTAGCGAAAGGAAATCGCCTTGCGCAGCGCCGATCGGTAAGACTTCTAAAGGTCTTGGCGGTGAATGGCGAAACGCCCGCGTGCTGTGCAATTTGACCTTCGGCGCAGCGCGCAGGGCGGCTACCGTTCGCCTGAGCATCCTTCGGAGCTATCCGAGGGAACACAAGCCCGGCAAGGTTCCAACCCTGCGCCGGGCTTTTCATTTCTGCGCACGGCGCAGCGACTTGAAGATCCTGGGTTCCCACGCGCGCACGCCGAAGAGCAGCGTAACCGGATGGCGCTGCACGAGCGGCAGGCGCAGCTCGGCGCTGTGCTGCTCGGCGTACTCCTGCACCACCTGCTCGATGCGCTTGAGCAGCGCGAGCTGCATCTCGCGCGACAGGCGCACGCTCACCAGGCGCATCAGCTCGCCGGGCCCGGCGAAGGCATGGCTGAAGAACTCGCCGGCCTGCGACTTCACGAAGCGCATCATCGGCCCGTCGGGGATCCACGAGAACGCGCGCGACAGGCGAAGCCGGATGCGGTTGTTGTCGACCAGCTCGACGATGCCGATCCGCTCCAGGCGCAGCAGCAGCTTCAGGCACTGCGCCTCGTCCATCCGGTAGAGGCGGACGATCTCGTCCACCCGCATCTGGTGCATCGCGCACGCGGCGACGCACAGCAGCGCCGGATCGGACATCAGCTGCTCTTCCTGCGCCCGCGTGAGCCGGTCGACGAGCCGCCGCGAGCGCGGCATGCCGCGCGTCAGCTCGGCGAGCTCGATCTGCAGGACGTCGCACATTTCATCGAGGCGCCTGAGCGTGCAGTTGCGGCCGGCAAAGATCCGCTTCACGGTTGGCTCGGAGACCTTCAGCGCGCGCGCGACATCGGCATAGGTCATGCCGCGCGCCTTGAGATGCATCTTGAGGGCGTCGAACACGAACCCGGCGGGCATCGGCCGATCATATAGACGATGTCAGCCCGGCCCGTTATCCAGCTGTCTTGCCCGGCGACGTTGCGGCATTGCGTAAATGGCCGTGCTTGGCCAAGCTTATGAATTCGTCCACCCCGTCTAAAGAGACATGCGCCTGAAAGCCGTCATTACGTACAAGAGCTCCCGTGCGCGGGAGGTTTCGGTGTTCAAGACGCAGGGCCGGGGCGATGATCACCTGAGCTTTGCCGCGGACGCGATCGCGCAGCTCAAGAAGCGCCAGCGCCGTCAGCTCACGATCGTCGCCGTGATGGTCCACGACCCGAACGCGGCGTAGCCGTTAAGCGGCGCGCGCGAACGCCGCCGAACGAGCGGCAAAAAAAAGCTTAGACACGGGTACGACTCCTGCCCCTGCAGCCGGCAGGCGCGCTATTCGCCCTCTTTGGTCGTGCGCACGCGGCGCACGCTGGCATCGAGCCGGCGCTGACCGTTCTCGAGCCTGGCGCGCGAGGCGCTGACCGCGCGCTTCGTGCGGACCGCGATGGCACGCGAATGATGGACCGCCTCGGTGGCAAGCCGGGCCAGCAGGTTGCCGTGGACGACGTCTTCGCCGCACACGAGGCAGGTGAGGTGGCTCGTCAGTCGCAGCGTCCCGGGTGTGAGCAGACGAAACTCGGTTCCATCGCAGCGCTCGCAGCGCGCAAAGAGGAGACCGAGCGGGAAGACGAGCTTGTCGGGCTGCGCCACCTCCGGCGGGGTCGCCGGCGGCGCAGCCTCCTTCAGCTCACGCTGCATGAGGAAATCGAGCACCGCCAGGAAGGCGCGCAGCGGCGTCTGGGCACGGCCGGTCATCCAGCGAATGAGCGTCGGCTCCGGCGCGTTGAGGCGGCTGGCGAGGGCCTGAGTGCTGCCTTCGGCCTGCGCGGCCTGCTGGAGGATCAGGGTGACGATCTTGTCTTGCATGGCCGCATATTAGACACACCCCACCCCCGATGTCTTGCGCGCGGCCCGCCAGCAAGCTACGGGCCCGGCCGGGGCGGATGCGCCGGCCGGCCTACTCGCAGACGTACTCCAGAACCGACCGGGACTTGCCGCGCGGCTGGCCCAGAGCGATCCAGCCCGAGCCGCGCAGCACGTATTCCTCGCGATGCAGGACGATTTCGCGCTCGCCGTCCACTGAGACGTAGGTGCCGTTCGCGCTGTGGTCCTGGACGATGAACTTGCCGTGGCGGCGCTGGATGGTGCAGTGCCGCCGGGAGACATGCTCGTCCTCGAGCACGATGTCGCAGTCGCGGTCGCGGCCGATGTCCAGGCCGCCCTCCGGCGCCTCGACCTCGCGGCCGTCGTGGCGTACGCGCAAGCTCGCCAGCGGCCCGCTGTCGTAGCTCGCCACATCGGTGACGTCGGCGCTCTGCTGCCAGAGCAGCTCGCACAGCTCGACGCTTGCGCTCTTGCCCTTGACCTCGACGGAATAGAGCACGCGGGTGCAGTTTCGAACCGCCGGGCTCAGCCGGTCGGCGGTTTCGCGCGAAGTCAGGATCTGCCCCGGGGTCGCCTGGCCCGCGAGGCGTGCGGCGAGGTTGACCGTGTCGCCGAACAGATCGCCGTCGCGCCGCAGGACCGGCCCGGCATGGAACCCCACGCGCAGCGCGAGGCGCTTGTCCGCGACCGGCGCGAGCGACTCGACCGCGGCGTGCATGCGCGAGGCGGCCGCAGCGGCGGCGTCCGGAGTCGGGAACGACGCCATCACCTCGTCGCCGATCGTCTTCACCACTTCGCCGCCCGCCGAGCGCGTCAGCTCGCGCAGCGACTTCATGCAGTCGTCGATGGCGGCCGAGGCGGCCGAATCGTCGGCCGCGTCGTACAACGCGAGGCTGCCGATCATCTCGGCGAACAGGACGGTCGCGGTCTCGCTCGGCTCCACGCAGGCGATGATAGCCCCGCAGCCGCGAGGCATCGCGGCAGGGCGCCGTGAACTATTTGGCATCGCACGCCGCGCTATGGAAGTTTTGCGAGCCGCGCACAATTCTTTCCCTGCCGGCGATTGAAGAGACTCGGCCGCGCGGCGAGCATGCGCTCCGTGAAACGTTGGACTCCGACGCCCGTCGCAGGCAAGCCCGCCGCGAACGAGCGCCTTCCCCAGTCGCGCAGCCGCGGCGAGCTCGATATCCGCATCGTCGACGGCTATCGCAAGGTCGTGCTCGCGATGGCGTGCCGCACGCGCCGGCGCGGCACGTTCTTCAGCAGCAGCGGCTGAAAAGAAAACGCCCCGAAGCTCGCGCCCCGGGGCGTTTCGTTTGCTACTGCCAGGCAGCCGGCCCATCACACTGTGCGGCCGGACTCCCTTCTTAGGATTGCCCCCCGAAGCTGCTCAGGGTTGATCCGCCGTTAGAGTCCTGCCGGCCGGTGTTGCCTTGGTCATCTCTCACGGGATCACCTCCTTTCAAAGTTGCCAGTCTCCACTATAGCAGGCGCGTCAACCGCGCCGCCGGAGCGGTTATCCTGCGGCCTTCGTGTCCTCGAGGAGGAGCACGGTGCGCAGTCTCGTTTTCCTGCTCGGCGTAATGCTGAGCGCTGGCGGCTGGGCGCAGGCCTATCCGGAGAAGCCGGTTCGGATCGTGGTGCCCTCGAGCCCCGGCGGCGCGAGCGACCTCATCGCGCGGTTCGTGGCCGCGCCGCTCGGCGAGCGGCTCGGCGAGCCGTTCGTGGTCGAGAACCGGGTCACCTCGGGCGGCATCGTCGGCACGCAGCAGGTGGCCGAGTCGCCGCCCGACGGCCACACGCTGCTCGTCACCTTCGATACCTTCGCCACCAACCCGTTCCTGTTCAAGAATCTGAAATGGGACCCGGTGCGCGATTTCGCGCCGATCATGCAGCTTTGCCGCTATCCGCAGGTGCTGCTCGTGCACCCGGGCCTCGGCGTCCGCACGCTGAAGGAGTTCGTGGCGCTGGCGAAGAAGAAGGGCGCGCAGCTCAACTACGGCTCCGCCGGGCCGGCGTCGTCGAGCCGGCTCGCCTACGAGCTCTTCAAGGAGACCGCCGGCATCGAGACCGTTCCGGTGCACTACAAGGGCGGCGGGCCGGCGATCCAGGACCTGCTCGCCGGCAACGTGCAGGTGATGCTCATCCAGGGCGGCGGTCCGATCCCGCAATACGTGAGGAGCGGGCGCCTGGTCGCGCTCGGCGTGAGCTCGCCCGAGCGCTCGCCGCTCTATCCCGGCGTGCCGAGCATCGCCGAGACCTACCCGGGCTTCGAGTCCGACTCCTGGGTGGCGATGTTCGCCCCGGCGGCGACGCCGCGCGAGGTGCTCGACAAGCTGCACGACACGCTGACCGGCATCCTGTCGGACACGGAGCTGCGCGAGCGCCTCGGGCACCAGGGCTGCGAGATCGTCGGCGGCAGCCGCGCCGCGCTCGGCGACGTGGTGCGCAGGGACCAGGAGAAATGGGGCCGCTTGATCCGCGAAAAGAACATCACGGTGCAATGAACATGAGCCAACGGGGATACGCCGATCTGCATGAACACCTGAAGGCCCTGGCGGCGGCGGGCCTGCTCGTCACGATCGACCGGCCGATCGACAAGGACACGGAGATGCATCCGCTCGTGCGCTGGCAGTTCCGCGGCGGCATCGCCGAAAAGGACCGCAAGGCGTTCCTGTTTCGCAACGTGATCGACGCGAAGGGACGCAAGTACGACATCCCGGTCGTGGTCGGCGCGCTCGCCGCGAGCCGCGAGATCTATCGCATCGGCATGGGCTGCCCGCTCGACAGGATCAACGAGACGTGGACGAACGCCATCGCGCATCCCATCAAGCCGAACATCGTGGCCGAGGCCGAGTGCCAGGAGATGGAGGTGAGCGGGCTGGATGCGCTCCCGCTGCCCATCTCCACGCCGGGCTGGGACATCGCGCCCTACACGACGCTCTCGCAGTACATCACCAGGGATCCGGAGAGCGGCATCCAGAACATGGGCATCTACCGCGGCATGCTGAAGGCGCCCCGGCGGCTCGGGATGAATCCTTCGCTCGAGCTGCGGCCCGGCATCTACACCCACTGGCTGAAGGCGAAGAAGAAGGGCCAGAAACTCGCCGCCGCGGTGGTGCTCGGCGCGCCGCCCTGCGTCGCCTTCACTTCGGCGCAGAAGCTGCCGGAGACGATGGACGAGCTCGACGTCGCGGGCGGGCTTGCCGGTGCGCCGATCAACGTGGTGAAGGCGAAGACCGTCGACCTGCTCGTGCCGGCGGAGGCCGAGATCGTCGTCGAAGGCTGGATCGATACCGAGTCCCTCGAGCCGGAGGCGCCGTTCGGCGAGTCGCACGGCCATGTCAACCTCCAGGAATACAACGCCTTCATGGAGGTCACGTGCATCACGCGGCGGCGCGATGCGATCCTCACCTCGATCATCTCGCAGGTCACGCCGAGCGAGTCGAGCCTTATCAAGCGCGTCGCGCTCGAGCCGCTCTACCTGCAGCACCTGCGCGAGGCGCTCGGCATCCGGGGCGTGCAGAAGGTGTCGATGCACGAGCCGCTCACTAATTTGCGGAAGGTAATCGTCCTCGTGGTGGAAAGGAGCATGCCGAGAACCGAGATATGGAGAGCGCTCTACGGCGCCGCCGCCTGGAACCGCGCCGCGGGCAAGTACATCATCGCGGTCAACGACGACATCGACCCGGACAACGCCGACGCCCTTTTCTGGGCGATGTCCTACCGGGCGAACCCGGCTCTCGACCTGCAGATCCTGCCGCATCGCGACCAGGGGCACGGCCCGCGCAGCAAGCGCAACAACGGCGAGGACGCCTCGGTGCTGATCGACGCGACGCTCAAGGAGGATTTTCCGCCGATCTCGCTGCCGAAGCGCGAGTACATGGAGCGCGCGCGCGCGATCTGGGACGAGCTCGGCCTGCCGCCGCTCAAGCCCGAGTCGCCCTGGTTCGGCTATTCGCTCGGCGAGTGGCCGCAGGAGCTCGATGAAGCGGCCGCGCGCGCGGTGCGCGGCGACTATTTCGTCACCGGCGAGATGCTGGTCAAGCGGCGGCGCAAGGACGTGCCGATGAACACCGAGGTGCGCGACGTGAAGGGCGAGCGCTCGGAGTCGGACGAGTGAAGCGCGCAGTCGCCGTTCTTCTGTTTTTTGTTCTCATCACGGCAAGAGCCGAGGGCCTGCCGACCCGCGAGGGCATGGCGACGCTCGCGCCGATCCTCGAGAAGGTCATGCCGGCCGTGGTCAACATCGCGGTCGTGCAGAGAAGCCCGGAAGAGCAGAACCCGCTCCTGCGCGATCCGTTCTTCCGCCGCTTCTTCGGCGTGCCCGAGCAGCAGGACCTGAACGTTGCGGGGTCCGGCGTCATCGTCGACGCGAAGAACGGCTACGTCGTCACCAATGCGCACGTCGTGAAGGACGCCGAGCAGATCCAGGTCACGCTGCGCGACAAGCGCCGCCTGCCGGCCAAGCTGGTCGGCAGCGACCCGGGGACCGACGTCGCGCTCGTCCAGGTGAAGGCCGATCGCCTGGTGGACCTGAAGTTCGGCGACTCGGACGCGCTGCAGGTCGGCGACTTCGTGGTGGCGATCGGCAATCCGTTCGGCATCGGCCAGACGGCGACCTCGGGCATCGTTTCGGCCCTCGGCCGCAGCGGACTCTCGGTGGAAGGCTACGAGCACTTCATCCAGACCGACGCCTCCATCAACCCGGGAAACTCCGGCGGCGCGCTGGTCAACCTGAAGGGCGAGCTGGTCGGCATCAACTCCGCGATCATCGGCCCGGGCGGCGGCAACGTGGGCATCGGCTTCGCGGTGCCCGCAGTGCTCGCGCGCGCGGTGATGGACCAGCTCGTGCGCTACGGCGAAGTGCGGCGCGGGCGGCTCGGTCTGACGATGCAGGATTCCGTCGGCGGCGTGGAAGGTGCGGTGATCACGGAAGTGCAGGCCAATTCCCCCGCCGCGACGGCGGGCGTGCGCAAAGGCGATATTGTGACCGCACTGAACGGGCGGCCCGTGCGCGGCGCGGCAGAGCTGCGCGCGCGGCTTGGCGTCGTGCCGGTCGGCGAGACCGTGGAACTGCGACTCGAGGACAAGGGGGAGATGCGCACGGTCAAGGCGCGGGTGGCGGAGGTCGAGCGCACGGCGCCCGGTGGCGGACAGACGATTCCGGAGCTGCCCGGCGCCGAGCTGCAGGAGGTGTCGCGCGGCAACGAGCGCGGCGTGCAGGTGATCGACCTCGATGCCGGCTCGCCTTCGCTTTCGCACGGCCTGCGGGAAGGCGACGTCATCGTCGGCGTGAACCAGCGGCGCGTCTCGTCGGTCGCCGATCTGCGCAAGCGGCTCAGGGCAAGCGGCAGGCTCGCGCTGAACGTGGTGCGCGGCGACTTCCTGCTGACGATCCAGATTAAATAGCTATTCCCGGACGCGGGAGATCTTCTTCACGTCCGGCAGGCGGCGCAGCGATCGCATGACGCGCGCGAGATGCTGGCGGTTGGCCACTTCGACGACGAAGTGCATGGTCGTGAAGACCGCCCGGTCCTCTTCCATGGAGATGGAATCGATGTTCGAGCCGGCTTCGGCGACCTCGGAGGCTACGCGCGCCAGCACGCCGCGCTGATTGCCGACCATCACGTCGAGCGCCGCCTGGAAGAGGCGCGTGGTGCGCGGGTCCCACTCCACGTCGATCCACTGGTCGGGCTCGATCTTGCGCGAGCGCACGATGCTCCGGCAATCGGCGGTGTGGACGACGAGGCCCTGGCCTTTCTTCATCGAGCCGACGATCGCGTCGCCCGGGATCGGCCGGCAGCAGGTGGCGAGCTGCACCGCCATGCCTTCGGTGCCGCGGATGGTGACCGAGGTCTTCGCTTCCTCGCGGGAATCCGCGGTTTTCAGCAGCCGGCGCGCAACCACTGCCGGCAGGCGCTTGCCGAGGCCGAGGTCGGCGAGCAGCTCGCCCTTGGAGCGAGCGCCGCTGTCGCGCACCGCGCGCTCCCAGCTCGCATCGTCGATCTGCGCCACCGAGCTGCGGATCGCCCGCAGCGCCTGGTCGAGCAGCCGCTCGCCGAGCGCTCCGGACTCCTCGTACTGCATGGTCTTCAGGAAGTGGCGGATGTTGGAGCGCGCCTTGCCGGTGCGCACGTACTGCAGCCAGGCCGGGTTGGGCTTGGCGTGGCTCGCGGTGACGATCTCGACCCTATCCCCATTGCGCAGCTCGCTGCGCAAGGGAACCAGCTCGCCGTTCACCTTGGCGGCGACGCAGCGATTGCCGATGTCGGTGTGCACCGCATAGGCGAAGTCGACCGCGGTCGCGCCGCGCGGCAGCGAGAGTATCCGGCCCTTCGGCGTGAAGACGTAGACCTCGTCGGGGAAGAGGTCCACCTTGACGTGCTCGAGGAATTCGCGCGGGTCGCCCGACTGCTGCTGGATCTCGAGCAGCGATTGCAGCCAGCGGTGCGTCTGCTTCTGCAGCTCGGAGAGCTTGTCGGTGTCGTCCTTGTAGAGCCAGTGCGAGGCGACCCCGGACTCGGCGAGCCGGTGCATCTGCTCGGTGCGGATCTGCACCTCGACCGGCACGCCGTATGGGCCGATCAGGTCGGTGTGGATCGACTGGTAGCCGTTCGCCTTCGGGATGGCGATGTAGTCCTTGAACTTGCCCGGGATCGGCTTGTAGAGCGAGTGCATGGTGCCGAGCGCGAGGTAGCAGGCGGGCACGTCCTTGACGATGACGCGGCAGCCGAAGATGTCGTGCACCTCGGAGAAGGAGAGGTGCTTCTCGATCATTTTGCGGTAGGTCGAGTAAACATGCTTCTCGCGGCCGTGCACGACCGCGTCGAGGCCGCTGTCGGCGACCTTCTTCTTGATCGCCTCGAGCGTGCGGGTGATCATCTCGCGCCGGTTGCCGCGCGCCGCCTTGGTCGCCTTGGCGAGCACCCGGTAGCGCATCGGGTAGAGATGGGCGAAGGAAAGCTCCAGCAGCTCGTGGTAGAGGCCGTTCAGCCCGAGCCGGTTGGCGATCGGCGCGTAGATCTCCATGGTTTCCCGGGCCACCCTTCTCCGCTTCGCGGGAGAAACGGCTCCGAGGGTGCGCATGTTGTGCAGCCGGTCGGCGAGCTTGATCAGGATGACGCGCACGTCGCGCGCCATCGCGAGCAGCATCTTGCGGAAGTTCTCCGCCTGGACCTGCTCGGCGGACTGGAACTCGATCTTGTCGAGCTTCGAGACGCCGTCGACCAGCTCGGCCACCGGCCGGCCGAACATGTCGGAGATCTCGTCCTTCGTGACCGACGTGTCCTCGGTCACGTCGTGCAGCAGCGCCGCCATCAGCGTCTGGCCGTCGAGGTGCCAGTCGGCGAGGATCTCGGCCACCGCGAGCGGGTGCGAGATGTAGGGGTCGCCCGACTGGCGCTTCTGCCCCGCGTGGGCGGCCTCGGAGAAGCGGTACGCCTCCTCCAGCCGCGCTACGTCCTTCGGTTTCAGATAGCCGAAGCGCTCCAGCGCAGGCGCGGTCGCTGCCATGGGGTCAGATTACCACCCCAAAAAACAGGGTTTAGAGCGTTGGCCCGGTCGGAGGCGTGGGATTGCGCTTGAGGACTTCGGTGCCGACCTTGCCGGTCGCGATCTCGCGCAGCGCGATGACGGTGGCCTTGTCGCGGTTCGGCTCGACCATCGGCGAGGCGCCCGCGCTGAGCTGGCGCGCACGATAGGTCGCGGCCAGGGTGAGCTGGAAGCGGTTCGGGATTCTCTTCAGGCAGTCGTCAACGGTGATGCGGGCCATGGGCTTGGGTTCTTTCCTTCCGGAGGGTGGCCGCCAGCTCGCGCCGCGCGGTATCGAAGTCTTTGTTAATTATAACGTATTTGAACTCGTGAGCATGGTCCAGCTCCTCGCGGGCATTCTCGACGCGGCGGCGGATCTCGGCGTCGGAGTCCTGGCCGCGGCTGCGCATGCGCCGCTCGAGCTCCTCGACCGAGGGCGGCAGGATGAAGATGCCGACGCAATCGGGATAGAGCCGCCGCACCTGCTGCGCGCCCTGCCAGTCGATCTCGAGGATCAGGTCCTCGCCGCGCGCGATGGCGTCGAGGATCACCTTGCGCGAGGTGCCGTAGTGGTTGCCGTGCACTTCCGCGCTTTCTAGGAACTCGCCGCGCCGCTGCATGGCATCGAACTTGGCGCGCTCGATGAAGTGGTAATCGACGCCGTCCTTCTCGCCGGGCCGCGGCGAGCGCGTGGTGTAGGACACGGAGATTTTGAGCGTCGGGTCGTCGCGCATGACCGCGTCGATCAACGACGTCTTGCCCGCGCCCGAGGGGGCCGTAATCACGAAAAGCTTGCCCTTCATTCCAGGTTCTGCACCTGCTCGCGCATCTGCTCGATCAGCACCTTGAGCTCGAGCGCGCAATCGGAGATCTCCGGGCTCGCCGCCTTGGAGGCGAGCGTGTTGGCCTCGCGGTTGAGCTCCTGGGCGAGGAAGTCCAGCCGCTTGCCGACGGGAAAACTGCGGGCGCCGCCCTCTGTCAGCACGCGCTCGACCTCGTCGCAATGGGTGCGCAGGCGCGTGATCTCCTCGTCGACATCGACTTTGGAAGCGAACACGGCCAGCTCGGCGCGCACGCGCTCCTCGTCGGCCGCCCCGAGCGCCTCGCGCAGCTTCTCCGAAATGCGCGCCTGGTAATCGGCCAGCGCCTGGGGCAGGTAGGGTGCGAGCGCCTCGATCCGGCGGCGCATCGCCGCCACGCGCTCGGCAATCGCCTGCGCAAGCTTGGCGCCCTCTCTCTCGCGCGCGGCGACGAGCTCATCGAGCGCCTTGCGGCAGAGCTGGGTAGCGGCGGCGCGCGTTGCCTCCTCGTCGAGCGGCACGTCGGCGACGACCCCCGGCCAGCGCAGCACGTCGGCGACGCGCAGCGGCGCAGCGTGCGGTAATTCACGCAGCACCTGTTCCGAGAGCTCGCGCAGGCGAGCGAGCGCCTGGGCGTTGACGTGCGAGCCGATGGGCAGCGCTTCGGCGCCGCCGAGCAGCAGCCGGCACTCCACCTTGCCGCGCGCGAGGCGCGCGGCCAGAAGCTCGCGCAGCGCGGGCTCGAGGGCACGCAGCTCCTCGGGCACGCGCAGCTGCAGGTCGAGGAAGCGCGAATTTACCGAGCGCAGCTCGAGGGAAAGCATGCCGCGTGCCGTCGGCGCCGATGCGGCGGCGTAGCCCGTCATGCTCTGGATCATTCGTTATCATAGGAGGAGATGGCGCCGCAGCTCAACACACCGCTGGCCGAAGCAACGCTGCTCGAGACTTACCGCATCGAGCGGCTGCTCGCCTCGGGCGGCTTCTCGTTCGTCTACCTCGCGCGCGACGAGAACGACACGCCGGTGGTGATCAAGGAGTACCTGCCGTCCACGCTCGCCCTGCGCACCGAGGGCGCCGCGCCGAAGCTCGAGCCGGGCGATCTCGCCAAGTTCCGCTACGGGATGAAGTGCTTCTTCGAGGAAGGAAGGGCGCTCGCGCGCCTGCAGCATCCGAACGTCGTGCGAGTGCTGAACTTCTTCCGCGCCAACGACACGGTCTATCTCGTGATGCGCTACGAGCGCGGCCGCTCGCTGCAGGAGCACATCCAGACCCTGCGCTCGCCGCCCGACGAGGTGTGGCTGCGCGCCACGTTCGCCCAGCTCCTGAACGGCCTGCGCGAGGTCCATACCAACAAGCTGCTGCACCTCGACGTCAAGCCGGCGAACGTGTACCTCCGCGAAGACGGCTCGCCGCTGCTCATCGATTTCGGCGCGGCGCGCCAGACGCTTTCCGCCGAAGGCATGAAGCTGCCGCCCACCTATACCCCGGGCTACGCCTCGCCCGAGCACCATGTCGGCCGCGAAAACCTCGGGCCGTGGAGCGACATCTATTCGGTCGGCGCGACGGCCTATGCCTGCTTCGCCGCGGCGCCGCCGCAGCCCGCGGACATGCGCCTCAAGAACGACCGCGTCGTCCCGGCGCGCCGGCAATGGGCCGGGCGCTACTCGCGCGAGCTGCTCGACATCGTCGACTGGTGCCTGCGGCTCGATCACCTCGACCGGCCGCAAAGCGTGTTCGCGCTGCAGAAGGCGCTGCTCGGCGAGAAGGAGCCGGAGCGGCGCGCCCGGGCGCGGCGATGAAATACGCGCTCGTCCAGGACTCGCGCATCGGCGCCCGGCGCAGCAACCAGGACCGCATCGGCTGCTGGTCGACCGAGCAGGCGTTGCTCATGGTGGTCGCCGACGGCCTGGGCGGGCACCTGTTCGGCGAACTGGCGGCCGAGCTGGCCACCGACTTCCTGGGCACGGCGTTCGCCCGCGAGGCGCAGCCGCGCCTCGCCGATCCGGCGAGCTTCCTCGAGCGCGCGATCAACGCCGGGCACGCGGCGATCCTCGGCGAGGCCGAGCGGCGCGGCCTGCCCGACTCGCCGCGCACGGTGATCGTCGCCTGCGTGGTGCAGGACGGCCACGCCTACTGGACGCACGTCGGCGACAGCCGCCTTTACCTCTTGCGCGAGGGGCAGATCGTGCATCGCACGCGCGACCACACGGTCGTGCAGCAGCTCATCGACGAGGGCCGCATCCGCGAAGAGGCGCTCGCCACGCATCCGGAGCGCAACCGCCTGCTGCAATGCCTCGGCGGCTACCAGGCGCCGCGTCCCTCGCCTCCCGGGCGCGCGCGCCTCGCGCGCAACGACATCCTGGTGCTCTGCTCCGACGGACTGTGGGGCCCCCTCACGCAGCGCCAGTTCGTGCACGCGCTGGTGCACCACGACCTCAAGGACGCGATCCCGGAGCTGGTCCGGCTCGCCGAGCAGCGCGCCGGGCGCGACTGCGACAATGTCAGCGTCGTCGCCATGGCGTGGGGCGAGGAACAAGTCGCCGATTCCGAAATCACGCTTCCGGAAGGGCCGCGCACCGACATCCAGGATTTCACGGCGACCGACCTCGACTTCATGCGCATGACCGACGAGGACATCGAGAAGGCGATCGCCGACCTGAAGAGCGCGCTGCGCAAGCACACCGGAACGGGAACGTGAAACGGACATGAGGCCGAGCCGCCGCTCGCCCGAGGAGCTGCGCCCCGTGCGCATCACCCGGCGCTTTACCAAGCACGCCGAAGGCTCGGTGCTGGTCGAGTTCGGCGATACGAAGGTGCTGTGCACAGCCTCGGTCGAAGAACGCGTACCGCCCTTTCTGAAGGATACCGGGCGCGGCTGGGTGACCGCCGAGTACGGCATGCTGCCACGCTCGACCAACACGCGCACCGAGCGCGAGGCGGCGCGGGGCAAGCAGAGCGGACGGACGCAGGAGATCCAGCGCCTGATCGGCCGCGCCTTGCGCGCCGTGGTGGACCTCTCGGCGCTCGGGGCGCGCACCATCCAGCTCGACTGCGACGTCCTGCAGGCGGATGGCGGCACGCGCACCGCCGGTATCACCGGGGCCTTCGTCGCGTTGCATGACGCTCTGGCATCGCTAGGAGTCCAATCCGCGATCCGCGATTACGTAGCCGCAGTCTCGGTCGGCGTGTACGAGGGCACCCCGGTGCTCGACCTCGACTATGCCGAGGACTCGGCGTGCGGCTGCGACATGAACGTGGTGATGACGGGCAGCGGCAATTTCGTCGAGGTCCAGGGCACGGCCGAAGGCCAGCCTTTCGCGCGGCGCGAGCTCGACGCGCTGCTCGGCCTCGCCGAGCGCGGCATCCGGCAACTGATCGCGCAGCAACGGCGAGCGCTTGAGCTCCCCTGAGCTGATCGATTACTACCGGCGGCGCGCCGCCGAGTACGAGAAGATCTACGCCTGGCCCGAGCGCCAGGCCGATCTCGACCTGCTGCGCAAGGAGATTCCCGCCCGGCTCGCCGGCTGCGAGGTGCTGGAGATCGCCTGCGGCACCGGCTACTGGACCGAGCGCATCGCGGCGACGGCGAAGCGCATCGTCGCGACCGACCTCGCCGCCGAGCCGATGGCCATCGCGCGCGCCAAGTCGTACGGCTGCCCGGTGGAGTTCCGCGTCGCCGACGCCTATGCGCTCGACGACCTCGTGGGCTCCTTCGACGCCGCGTTTGCGGGGTTCTGGTGGTCGCACGTGCCGATGGCGCGCCGTGCGGCCTTTCTGCGCTCGCTGCACTCGCGGCTCAAGCGCGGCGCCCGGGTGCTGATGTTCGATAACCGCTACGTCGAAGGCGCGATGCATCCGATCGTCGAGACGGACGCCGAGGGCAATACCTACCAGCGCAGGCGCCTGGCCGACGGCACCGAGCACCGCGTGCTGAAGAACTTCCCTTCCGAAGAAGACCTGCGCCGCTCGCTGATCGGCCTCGCGAGCACGGTGCGTTATACGGCGCTCCATTACTACTGGTTCATCGACTATCGGCTGCCGTGAAGCTCGTGCTCGCCTCGAACAATCCCGGCAAGCTGCGCGAGCTTCGGGCTTTACTGCCGTCGAGCTTCCAGGTTGTCGTCCAAGGCACCCTCAATATCCCTGAAGCAGATGAGCCGCATCCGACGTTCATAGAGAACGCGCTCGCCAAGGCGCGTCATGCGAGCCGGGCGGCCCGGCTGCCGGCGCTCGCCGACGACTCGGGGCTGTGCGTGGAAGCGCTGGGCGGCGAGCCGGGCGTGCATTCGGCCTATTACGCCGGCCGGGCAGGCAGCCGCGAGCAGCGCGATGCGCGCAACAACCGCAAGCTCCTCGGCGAACTCGCGGATCAGCGAGCGGCCTATTACTGCTGCGTCATGGTCCTGGTACGCCACGCCGAAGACCCGCGCCCCCTCGTTGCCGAAGGCCTCTGGCACGGCGAGATAGCGCGCGCGCCGCGCGGCAGCAACGGCTTCGGCTACGACCCGCTGTTCGCCGTCGCCGGCATGGACCGGACCGCGGCCGAGCTCGATCCGGCCGAGAAAAATGGCATCAGCCACCGCGCGATCGCCCTGCGCAATCTCCTCTCCCGGCTCGATGGCGCAGATCGCCGTTAAGCCTGCCGGGCAGGTCGAGCTGGCGGTGCTGCCGCCGCTCGCGCTGTACGTGCACATCCCGTGGTGCGTGCGCAAGTGCCCGTACTGCGACTTCAACTCGCACGAGCGCTCGGGCGCGCTGCCGGAGCCCCAATACGTCGACAAGCTGATCGGCGACCTGGAAGCGATGCTGCCTTCGGTCTGGGGCCGGCGCCTGACCAGCGTCTTCATCGGCGGCGGCACGCCGAGCCTCTTCTCGCCGGAGTCGATCGACGGGCTGCTCGCCGCCGTGCGCGCGCGCCTGCCGCTCGAGCCGGGCGCGGAGATTACGCTGGAAGCGAATCCCGGGACCGTCGAGGCTGGCCGCTTCCGCGGCTTCCGCGCCGCCGGCGTGAACCGCATCTCGCTCGGCGTGCAAAGCTTCGACGACGCCATGCTCGCGGCCCTCGGGCGCATCCATTCCGTGGCGGAAGCGCGACGCGCAGTCGACGCGGCGCTCGCCAGCTTCGACAACGTGAACATCGACCTGATGTACGGTCTGCCGGGACAATCGCCGGAACGATGCTCGTCAGATATCCGCACGGCGATTGCGTCCGGCGTGCCGCACGCCTCGGCCTACCAGCTCACGATCGAGCCGAACACCGTCTTCTATCGCAAGCCGCCCGTGCTTCCCGAGCACGACGCCTGCGCCGACATGCAGCTCGCCGTGGAAGCGGCGCTCGGCGAGGCAGGCTACGAGCACTACGAGACCTCGGCGTTCGCCAAGCCCGGACGCCGCTGCCGGCACAATCTGAATTACTGGGAATTCGGGGATTACCTCGGCATCGGCGCCGGCGCGCACGGCAAGGTGAGCTTCCCCGACCGGGTCACGCGCCACGAGCGCATCAAGCAGCCGAACGAGTATCTGCAAAGTGAGCGGACGATCACGATGGAGAAGACCGTCGCGCCGAGCGAGCTGCCGTTCGAGTTCATGCTGAACGCATTGCGACTGGTCGAAGGATTCCCGCTCGCGCTGTTCCAGGAGCGCACGGGGCTTCCCGTGACTTCAGTGCAAAGGACTCTGGAAAAGGCGGAGAGCGATGGCCTGATCGAGCGCGACTGGCAGCGCGTGCGTCCTACCGAGCGTGGCCGCCTCTTCCTGAACGAGCTGCTTCAGCTCTTCCTTCGAAAGTAGAGGTCCTGGATCGGATGCCCGAGCCGCTTGCCGCGGCTTTCGAACTTGGTTTCCGGGCGCTTCACGAATCCCGCTGCGGCGGCCTCGAGCAGCGGCTCGGCGGCGAGCACGACGGCGATCTGCTCGGCGTAATCGGGCCAGTCGGTGGCGGCGTGGAGCACGCCGCCCGGCGCGAGCTTGCGCGCCATGAGCGCCGCGGTGTCGGCGCGCACCAGCCGACGCTTGTGATGGCGTTTCTTCGGCCACGGATCGGGAAAGAACAGGTGGATGGCCGTGAGCGACGCGTCTTCGACCATGCGCTCGAGCACCTCGAGCGCGTCGTGGCGGACGACGCGCACGTTGACGAGCTTCGCGGCATCGATGCGCTTGAGCAGGCTCCCCACACCCGGGCTGTGCACCTCTATCGCGACGAAATCGGCTTCGGGGTGCGCCTCGGCAATCGCCGCCGTGGTCTCGCCCATGCCGGAGCCGATCTCCAGGATCAGCGGCGCATTGCGGGCGGAACGGATAGGCGCATCGGAGAATGGAATCCCGTACTTCGGCAAAAGCGCCTGGAGCGCGCGCTGCTGCGCCGGCGTGATGCGCCCCTGGCGCAGGACGAAGCTGCGGATGGGCCGGTTCAGGCGGCTTTCGAAGAGATCGTGCCTTCGCTGGGGGAAGACGGCGCGGCCGAGTAGAGCTTCTTCGGCATCCGGCCGGCGAGGAAGGCTTCGCGGCCCGCCTCGACCGCCTTCTTCATCGCCTTGGCCATCAGCACCGGGTTGCGCGCGGCCGCAATGGCGGTATTCATCAGCACGCCGTCGCAGCCGAGCTCCATCGCGATGGCGGCATCCGACGCTGTGCCGACACCCGCATCGACGAGGACCGGCACTCTGGCCTTCTCGAGGACCAGCTGCAGGCTCCACGGATTGAGGATGCCCATGCCCGAGCCGATGAGCGAGGCGAGCGGCATGATGGCCACGCAGCCGATGTCCTGCAGCATCTGCGACTGGATCGGGTCGTCCGAGCAGTACACCATCACCTTGAAGCTCTCTTTCACCAGCGTCTTCGCCGCCGCCAGCGTCTCCGGCATGTTGGGATAGAGGGTCTTCGGGTCGCCCAGCACCTCGAGCTTCACGAGGTCGTGTCCGTCGAGCAGCTCGCGTGCCAGGCGCAGCGTACGCACCGCGTCCGCGGCGTTGTAGCAGCCCGCGGTGTTCGGCAGATAGGTGAATTTCGCGGGCGGCAGCGCATCGAGCAGGCTCGGCTCGTTAGGGTTCTGGCCGATGTTGGTGCGGCGGATCGCCACCGTGACGATCTGCGCGCCGGAGGCCTCAACCGCGGCGCGGGTCTCGGCGAAGTCGCGGTACTTGCCGGTGCCCACGAGCAGGCGCGAGGCGTACGACTTGCCGGCGACGACGAGCGTATCGTTCATGCGCTCAGCCTCCACCCACCGCGACCACGATCTCGAGCCGGTCGCCGTCGCGCAGCAGCGTTGCGCCGTGCGCGCTCTTCGGCACGATCTCGCCGTTTCGCTCGACCGCGACCTTCTTGCCTTCCATCGCGAGCTCGCGCAGCAGCGCGCGCACGTCGAGCGGCGCCTCGAGGCGGCGTGCCGCGCCGTTCACAATGATTTGAATCATAAGGCGAATGATACAATCCCGGGCGCCGCGCGGGTGTAGTTCAATGGCAGAACGGCAGCTTCCCAAGCTGCATACGAGGGTTCGATTCCCTTCACCCGCTCCAGCCCTCGGGCAACGCCATTCAGTCCAGATAATGCGGGGCTTTCGGCAAGGCCTTGAAGTCGCGCTCGTCGTGCTGAACGATGAGCCGCGCTTTCAGGTTCTTGATCAGGCGCTCGGCGCGATCCATGGAAGCCAGCGTGTCGGCGCGCTCGACATTGAAAACAGGCACGAGCCGCGACTTGCGGTTCTCCCGCGTGTGGTAGAGATCGCCTGAAAGCAGGACGGCGCCGGACTTCTTGAGCTTGAGGAGAAGCATCTGGTGCCCCGGTGTGTGACCGGGCATGCGCAGGATCCTCACCGAGCCGTCCTCGAACACATCCAGGTCGCCGTCGATCATCTTCGTCTTGACGCTCTTATAGCCGCTGATCGTCTCGGGGTCGACGGAAACCGGCGTCGGCGTCGA
>CAYZFN010000066.1:0-29493 GCA_964477695.1 uncultured Enterobacteriaceae bacterium
GTGGTGACGCTGATCACGCCGATCGCGATGGAGCAGGGGTTGCGCTTCGCCATCCGCGAAGGCGGCAAGACCGTCGGCGCCGGCGTCGTGGCGAAGATCATCGAGTAAAGGACGCGGAGATTCTGCTTCGCAATCGTATTAGCACAGGGGCATAGCTCAATTGGCAGAGCGTCGGTCTCCAAAACCGAAGGTTGGGGGTTCGAGGCCCTCTGCCCCTGCCAGCAAAGTCGTCTAGGACACGAAGCGCCCGGGAAAACCGCTTGAGCGAACCAATTCAAACTACTTCGCTGCTGGACAAGGCGAAGCTGGCGATCGCCGTGCTGCTGATCGCCGCCGGCATCTGGGCGTACTACTGGCTCGGTGACACGACCGCGATCGTGCTGCGCGTGCTCGCCGTGGCGGCGGGCTTCGCCGCCGGCGCCGCGGTCGCCTGGTTCAGCGTCCCCGGCCGGCAGTTCGGCGTGTTCGCCGCGGAGTCGATCGCCGAGGTGAAGAAGGTGGTCTGGCCGACGCGCAAGGAGACGATGCAGTCCGCGGCGGCGGTGTTCGCCTTCGTGGTGGTGATGGCGATTTTTCTTTGGGTCAGCGACAAGACACTGGAATGGGTTCTCTACGATCTGATTCTCGGCTGGAAGCACACATGAGCAAGCGCTGGTACGTCGTGCACGCCTATTCCGGCTTCGAAAAGTCGGTGCAGCGCGCCCTCGAGGAACGCATTTCCCGCGCCGGCATGCAGGACAAGTTCGGCAAGATCCTGGTGCCGGTCGAGGAGGTCGTCGAGATGAAGGGCGGCCAGAAGCACATGTCCGAGCGCAAGTTCTTCCCCGGCTACGTGCTGGTCGAGATGGAGATGAACGACGATACCTGGCACCTAGTTAAGAACACCAACAAGGTGACCGGCTTCGTCGGCGGCACGGCGACCAAGCCGGCGCCCATTCCGGAGAAGGAAGTCGACGCGATCATGCAGCAGATGCGCGAAGGCGTGGAGAAGCCCAAGCCGAAGGTGCTCTTCGAGGTGGGCGAGATGGTGCGCGTCAAGGACGGCCCGTTCACCGACTTCCAGGGCACCGTTGAGGATGTGAACTACGAGAAGAGCCGGCTGCGCGTGGCGGTGACGATTTTCGGCCGCTCGACGCCGGTCGAGCTGGAGTTCGGGCAGGTAGAGAAGGCTTAACCGGGGAGAGCGCTGCGCGCTCGTTTGCACCCACAGGAGGTAGTGCATGGCGAAGAAGATAGTCGGCCTGATCAAGCTGCAGGTCCCCGCGGGCAAGGCGAACCCGTCGCCGCCGATCGGCCCGGCGCTCGGCCAGCGCGGCCTGAACATCATGGAGTTCTGCAAGGCGTTCAACGCGCAGACGCAGAAGGTGGAGCCCGGCCTGCCGCTGCCGGTGGTGATCACCGCGTACGCCGACAAGAGCTTCACGTTCATCATCAAGACGCCGCCCACCACCGTGCTCATCAAGAAGGCGGCGGGCATAGAGTCGGGCAGCCCGCGCCCGCACACCGACAAGGTGGGCAAGATCACCCGCAAGCAGGTCGAGGAAATCGCCAAGGCGAAGATGCCGGACCTCAACGCCGGCGACCTCGACGCCGCCATGCGCATCGTCGCCGGCAGCGCGCGCTCGATGGGCATTGTCGTGGAGGGCATGTAAATGCCGCACATCTCGAAGCGCAGGAAGGCGTTCATCGCCAAGGTCGACCGCAACAAGACCTACGCCGCGGCCGAGGCGCTGAAGCTGGTGAAGGAGACCGCGACCGCGAAGTTCGACGAAGCGATCGACGTCGCGGTGAACCTCGGCATCGATGCGAAGAAGGGTGACCAGACGGTGCGCGGCTCAGTGGTGCTGCCGGCCGGCACAGGCAAGCAGGTGCGCGTCGCGGTGTTCGCGCCGGGCGACAAGGCGCAGGCGGCAAAGGCCGCGGGCGCGGACATCGTCGGCATGGAAGACCTCGCCGAGCAGGTCAAGGCGGGCAAGATGGACTTCGACGTGGTGATCGCCGCCCCGGAAGCGATGCGGGTGGTCGGCGCGCTGGGCCAGATCCTCGGCCCGCGCGGGCTGATGCCGAACCCGAAGGTCGGCACCGTCACGCCCGACGATGCGGGCGCCGTGAAGAACGCCAAGGCAGGCCAGGTGCAGTTCCGGGCCGACAAGACCGGCGTCGTGCAATGCACGATCGGCCGCGCCTCGTTCACGCCCGAGCAGCTGCGCGAGAACCTCGCCGCGCTCGTCGATGCGCTGAACAAGGCGAAGCCGGCCGCGATAAAGGGCGTGTTTCTGAGGAAGCTTTCCGTGTCGAGCACGATGGGGATCGGCGTGAAAGTCGATCCCGCCTCGCTCTCGGCGCACTAGGGACTTTGGCAGTTGCTGTCAAAGACCGCAGGGGCCGCAGCCTGGGCTTAATCGAGCAGCACCCTGCGCAGATGGCGAACGCGAAGAGGGAATGCAGCGCATGGTTCCTGATTCAAGGTCGCCGGTGTTTCGAACTGGAGCAAAGGAGGTTGGACCTTGAGTCTTAATCTGGAGCAGAAGCAGGCATTGGTCGCCGAGGTGGCGGCCAAGCTCGCGGCGGCCCAGGCGGTGATCGTCGCGGAGTATCGCGGCCTCGACGTCGGGCGCGTCACGCAGCTTCGCGCCAGGGCGAGGAAGTCGGGCCTTTACCTGCGCGTGCTGAAGAACACGCTCGCTCGCAGGGCCGTCAAGGGCACGCCGTTCGAGAAGCTGTCCGACAAGATGGTCGGGCCGCTGATGTACGGCATCGCCCCCGACCCGGTCGCCGGTGCGAAGGTGCTGTCCGAGTTCGCCAAGGAGAACGAGCAGTTCGTCATCAAGGCCGGCGCCATGCCGAACAGCGTGATGTCCGACAAGGACATCAAGGCGCTCGCGCTGCTGCCGAGCCGCGAAGAGCTGCTCGCGAAGCTGCTCGGCACCATGCAGGCGCCGATGGCAAAGCTCGCGCGCACGCTGAACGAGGTGCCGGGCAAGTTCGCACGGACGCTCGCCGCCTATCGCGACGCGAAAGAGAAAGCCGCCGCCTAAATCAATCGATCAGGAACCCATTTAGAGAGAAACCATGGAACGCGCACAGATTCTGGAAGAGATCGGCAAGATGACCGTCCTCGAGCTTTCGCAGCTCATCAAGGACATGGAAGAGAAGTTCGGCGTCTCGGCTGCCGCGGCCACCGTCGTGGCCGGCCCGGCGGCGGGTGGCGCCGCGGGCGGCGCCGCGCCCGCGGAGGAGAAGACCGAGTTCACCGTGATGCTGACCGCGGTCGGCGACAACAAGGTGAACGTGATCAAGGCGGTCCGCGAAGTCACGAGCCTCGGCCTGAAGGAGGCGAAGGACCTGGTCGACGGCGCGCCGAAGCCCGTGAAGGAAGGCGTGTCGAAGGCCGACGCCGACGCGATCGCGAAGAAGCTGACCGACGCGGGCGCCAAGGCGGAGATCAAGTAGCGGAAACCGCTATGGGAACTTCGGAAACCGGGAGGGGTCTTAGTACCCCTCCCGAGGACCGAAGAGCAGAGCAAAGACCTTGTCTCGCCAAGGTTTTTCCTCTGTTCTTAAGCCGTTTGGGGCGACCAGGAGCCTAGATGACCATTTCCTTGACCGAGCGTAAACGCATCCGCAAGAGCTTCGCGAAGCGGGCGATCGTCCAGAAAGTCCCGTTCCTCATCGCGACGCAGCTGGAGTCCTACACCGGCTTCCTCCAGGCGCACATGTCCCCCGAGGGACGGCGCAACGAGGGCCTGCAGGCGGCGTTCACCTCGATCTTCCCGATCGTCAGCCACTCGGGCAACGCGCGCCTCGAGTTCGTGAGCTACTCGCTCGGCGAGCCGCCGTTCGACGTCAAGGAATGCCAGCAGCGCGGCCTCACCTACGCGAGCCCGCTGCGCGCGAAGGTGCGCCTGGTGATCATGGACAAGGACGCGCCGCGGCCGACCACCAAGGAAGTGAAGGAGCAGGAGGTCTACATGGGCGAGATTCCGCTCATGACCACCACCGGCTCGTTCATCATCAACGGCACCGAGCGCGTCATCGTCTCGCAGCTGCATCGCTCGCCGGGCGTGTTCTTCGAGCACGACCGGGGCAAGACGCATTCCTCGGGAAAATTGCTGTTCAGCGCCAGAGTGATTCCCTACCGCGGCTCGTGGCTCGACTTCGAGTTCGACCCGAAGGACATCGTGTTCTTCCGCGTCGATCGCCGGCGCAAGATGCCGGTGACCATCCTGCTCAAGGCGCTCGGCTACACGCCCGAGCGCATCCTCGGCGAGTTCTTCGACTTCGACGCCTTCCACGTCAAGCCGACCGGCGTCGAGTTCGAGGTCGTGCCCGAGCGCCTGCGCGGCGAGGTGGCGCGCTTCGATATCAAGGACAAGGCGGGCAACGTCATCGTCGCGAAGGACAAGCGCATCACCGTCAAGCACATCCGCGACATGGAGGGCGCGAACATCAAGCGCATCAGCGCGCCCGACGAGTTCCTGCTCGGCCGCACGCTGGCGCACAACGTGGTCGCCGCCGACACCGGCGAGATCATCGCCAACGCCAACGACGAGATCACCGAGACGCTGCTCGCCAAGCTGCGCGAGGCGAAGGTCGGCAAGATCCAGACGCTGTTCACCAACGACCTGGACGAGGGTCCGTACGTCTCGCAGACGCTGCGCGCCGACGAGACCGCCGACATGCAAGCGGCGCGCGTGGCGATCTACCGCATGATGCGGCCCGGGGAGCCGCCGACGGAAGACGCGGTCGAGGCGCTGTTCAACGGCCTGTTCTTCGCCGAGGAGCGCTACGACCTCTCGGCCGTCGGCCGCATGAAGTTCAACCGCCGCATCGCTGCGCCGAGCGAGACCAGCTGGCAGCTGCGGCTCAAGAGCATTGCGCTGCCCAAGGAGGCCGAGGAAGAGCTGCGCGCCTACTTCAAGCACGTGCCCGAGCTCTCGCTCAACAAGGCGAGCCTGGAAGGCATCGCCGGCGAGGCCGAGGCGCACGCGCTGGTCGACAAGATGTTCCACGACCTGAAGGGCAAGGCCATCGACAAGTCGAAGCTCGAGGTGAAGATCGAGCCGCGCCTCACGCTCTCGCCGAAGGACATCGTCGAGGTGATCCGCATCCTCGTCGAGCTGCGCAACGGCCGCGGCGAGATCGACGACATCGACCACCTCGGCAACCGGCGCGTCCGGTCGGTCGGTGAATTGGCCGAGAACCAGTTCCGGGCCGGATTGGTAAGGGTTGAAAGAGCGGTGAAGGAGCGCCTGAGCCAGGCGGAATCGGAAAACCTGATGCCGCACGACCTGATCAACGCCAAGCCGATCTCGGCGGCGATCAAGGAGTTCTTCGGCTCGAGCCAGCTCTCGCAGTTCATGGACCAGACCAACCCGCTCTCCGAGATCACCCACAAGCGCCGGGTGTCGGCGCTCGGACCGGGCGGCCTGACGCGCGAGCGGGCCGGCTTCGAGGTGCGCGACGTGCACCCGACCCACTACGGCCGCGTCTGCCCGATCGAGACGCCGGAAGGGCCGAACATCGGCCTCATCAACTCGCTCGCGCTCTACGCGCGCACGAACAAGTACGGCTTCCTCGAGACCCCGTACCGCAAGGTGAAGGACGGCAAGGTGACCAACGAGATCGCCTACCTCTCGGCGATCGAGGAAGGCAACTACGTGATCGCCCAGGCGAACGCGTCGATCGACAAGAGCGGCAAGCTGGTGGATACGCTCGTCTCGTGCCGCTTCAAGAACGAGTTCGAGCTCAAATCGCCCGAGGAAGTGCAGTACATGGACGTGGCGCCCTCGCAAATTGTCTCGGTGGCCGCTTCCCTCATTCCGTTCCTCGAGCACGACGACGCCAACCGCGCGCTGATGGGCTCCAACATGCAGCGCCAGGCGGTGCCCTGCCTGCGGCCCGAGAAGCCGCTGGTCGGCACCGGCGTCGAGCGCACCGCCGCCATCGACTCGGGCACCTGCGTGGTCGCGCTGCGCGGCGGCGTCGTCGACTACGTCGACTCGAACCGCGTGGTGGTGCGCGTCAACGACGAGGAGACCGTGCCGGGCGACGTGGGCGTCGACATCTACAAGCTCACCAAGTACACGCGCTCGAACCAGAACACCAACATCAACCAGCGGCCGATCGTGAAGCAGAGCGAGCGCATCGCGCGCGGCGACGTGGTCGCCGACGGCGCTTCCACGGACCTCGGCGAGCTCGCGCTCGGCCAGAACATGCTGGTCGCGTTCATGCCGTGGAACGGCTTCAACTTCGAGGACTCGATCCTGATCTCCGAGCGCGTCGTGGCGGACGATCGCTTTACGTCCATTCACATTGAAGAACTGACCGTGGTCGCGCGCGACACGAAGCTCGGCCCCGAGGAAATCACGCGCGACATCTCGAACCTCTCGGAAGCGCAGCTGGTGCGGCTCGACGAGTCGGGCATCGTCTACATCGGCGCCGAGGTCGAGGCGGGCGACGTGCTGGTCGGCAAGGTGACGCCGAAGGGCGAGACCCAGCTCACGCCGGAAGAGAAGCTGCTGCGCGCCATCTTCGGCGAGAAGGCCTCGGACGTGAAAGACACCAGCCTGCGCGTGCCTTCCGGCATCAGCGGGACCGTGATCGACGTCCAGGTGTTCACGCGCGAGGGCATCGAGCGCGACAAGCGCAGCCAGTCGATCATCGAGGACGAGCTGAAGCGCTACAAGACCGACCTCGCCGACCAGATGCGCATCGTCGAGTCCGACACCTTCGAGCGCCTGGAGCGCCTGCTCACCAACAAGACCGCCAACGGCGGCCCGAAGCGGCTCGCCAAGGGCGCGAAGGTGACCAAGGAGTACCTGACCAGCATGGAGCGCTACGACTGGTTCGACATCCGCCTCGCCAACGAGGAGGCTGCCGCGCAGGTCGAGGGCCTGAAAGAGTCGCTCGCCCAGAAGCGCCGCGAGTTCGACGCGATGTTCGAGGCGAAGCGGAAGAAGCTCACCCAGGGCGACGAGCTGCCGCCGGGCGTGCTGAAGATGGTCAAGGTGTACGTCGCGGTGAAGCGCCGCCTGCAGCCGGGCGACAAGATGGCCGGCCGGCACGGCAACAAGGGCGTGATCTCCAAGATCACGCCGGTGGAGGACATGCCGCACATGGCCGACGGCACGCCGGTCGATCTGGTGCTCAACCCGCTGGGCGTGCCCTCGCGCATGAACGTCGGCCAGATTCTCGAGACGCACCTCGGCTGGGCGGCCAAGGGCCTCGGCCTGAAGATCGGCGAGCTGGTCAAGCAGCAGCAGCGCAACGGCGAGCTGCGCAAGATCCTCGAGCGCATCTACAGCAAGGAGGAAGAGGTCGCGAAGCTCTCCGACGAGGAGGTCGTGCAGCTCGGCGACAACCTGAAGGAAGGGGTGCCGTTCGCCACGCCCGTGTTCGACGGCGCCGCCGAGGCCGAGATCAACGGCATGCTGGAGATGGCGGGCCTGCCGACTTCCGGCCAGGTGCAGCTGTTCGACGGCCGCACCGGCGAGGCGTTCGACCGGCCGGTCACCGTCGGCTACATGCACATGCTGAAGCTGCATCACCTCGTCGACGACAAGATGCACGCGCGCTCGACCGGGCCGTACTCGCTCGTCACGCAGCAGCCGCTCGGCGGCAAGGCGCAGTTCGGCGGCCAGCGCTTCGGCGAAATGGAAGTGTGGGCGCTGGAAGCTTACGGCGCCGCGTACACGCTGCAGGAGATGCTGACGGTGAAGTCCGACGACATCACCGGCCGCACCAAGGTGTACGAGAACATCGTCAAGGGCGACCACAAGATCGACGCGGGCATGCCCGAGTCGTTCAACGTGCTGGTGAAAGAAATTCGGTCGCTGGGCATCGACATCGATCTGGAGAGGTACTAATGAAAGCGCTACTTGAGCTCTTCAAGCAGGTCCAGCAGGACGAGGAGTTCGACGCGATCAAGATCGGGCTCGCATCGCCCGAGAAGATCCGCTCGTGGTCGTACGGCGAGGTGAAGAAGCCGGAGACCATCAACTACCGCACCTTCAAGCCGGAGCGCGACGGGCTGTTCTGCGCCAAGATCTTCGGGCCGATCAAGGACTACGAGTGCCTGTGCGGCAAGTACAAGCGCCTCAAGCACCGCGGGGTGATCTGCGAGAAGTGCGGCGTCGAGGTCACGCTCGCCAAGGTGCGCCGGGAAAGGATGGGGCATATCGAGCTCGCCTCGCCGGTGGCGCACATCTGGTTCCTGAAGTCGCTGCCCTCGCGCCTGGGCCTCGTGCTGGACATGACCTTGCGCGACATCGAGCGGGTGCTCTATTTCGAGGCCTATGTCGTCACCGACCCCGGCCTGACGCCGCTCAAGCGCTGCCAGCTCCTCACCGAGGACGACTACCTCGCCAAGGTGGAGGAGTTCGGCGACGACTTCCACGCCTCGATGGGCGCAGAAGGGATCCGTGCGCTGCTGCGCGCGCTCGACCTCAACAAGGAGATCGACAACCTGCGGAAGGAGCTCGAGGCGACCTCGAGCGACGCCAAGATCAAGAAGTTCGCCAAGCGGCTGAAGGTGCTGGAAGGCTTCAAGGCCTCCAACATCAAGCCCGACTGGATGATCATGGAAGTGCTGCCGGTGCTGCCGCCCGAGCTGCGGCCGCTGGTGCCGCTGGACGGCGGGCGCTTCGCGACCTCCGACCTGAACGACCTTTATCGGCGCGTCATCAACCGGAACAATCGCCTGAAGAGGCTGCTCGAGCTCAAGGCGCCGGAGATCATCGTGCGCAACGAGAAGCGCATGCTCCAGGAGGCGGTGGACTCGCTGCTCGACAACGGCCGCCGCGGCAAGGCGATGACCGGCGCGAACAAGCGCCCGCTCAAGTCGCTCGCCGACATGATCAAGGGCAAGGGCGGCCGGTTCCGCCAGAACCTGCTCGGCAAGCGCGTCGACTACTCGGGCCGCTCGGTGATCGTGGTCGGCCCGCAGCTCAAGCTGCACCAGTGCGGGCTGCCGAAGAAGATGGCGCTCGAGCTGTTCAAGCCTTTTATTTTCAATAAACTGGAATTATTGGGGTTGGCGACGACCATCAAGGCGGCGAAGCGCCTCGTCGAGCAGGAAGTGCCGGAGGTGTGGGACATCCTGGAAGAGGTGATCCGCGAGCACCCGGTGCTGCTCAACCGCGCGCCGACGCTGCACCGCCTGGGCATCCAGGCATTCGAGCCGGTGCTGATCGAGGGCAAGGCGATCCAGCTGCATCCGCTGGTCTGCGCCGCGTTCAACGCCGACTTCGACGGCGACCAGATGGCGGTGCACGTGCCGCTGTCGCTCGAGGCGCAGATGGAAGCGCGCACGCTGATGCTCGCTTCCAACAACGTGCTCTCGCCCGCCAACGGCGAGCCGATCATCGTGCCCTCGCAGGACATCGTGCTCGGCCTCTACTACGCCACGCGCGAGCGCATCAACGCCAAGGGCGAAGGCATGAGTTTCTCCGACCTCGCCGAAGTGCACCGGGCCTATGACTCGCGCCAGGTGGAGCTGAACGCGCGCGTCTGGGTGCGCATCAGGGAGAAGGAGCTCTCCGAGGAAGGCGAGGTGAGCGAGAAGACCACCCGCTACGAGACCACGATCGGCCGGGCGCTGCTCTCCGAGATCCTGCCCGCCGGGCTGCCCTTCGAGCTGCTCAACAAGCCGCTCAAGAAGAAGGAGATCTCGCGCCTCATCAACGCCGCCTTCCGGCGCTGCGGGCTGCGCGAGACGGTGATCTTCGCCGACAAGCTGATGCAGTCGGGCTTCTCGATCGCCACCCGCGCCGGCATCTCGTTCGGCGTGAACGACATGCGCATCCCGGAGCAGAAGCAGAGCCTGATCCGCGACGCCGAGACTGAAGTGAAGGAGATCGAGAACCAGTACACCTCGGGGCTGGTGACCGCCGGCGAGCGCTACAACAAGGTGGTCGACATCTGGTCGCGCTGCGGCGAGCAGGTCGGCAAGGTGATGATGGAGCAGCTCGGCTCGGAAGAAGTCGAGAACCGCCACGGCAAGAAGGTGAAGCAGGAGGCATTCAACTCGATCTACATGATGGCCGACTCGGGCGCGCGCGGCTCGGCGGCGCAGATCCGGCAGCTGGCCGGCATGCGCGGCCTGATGGCCAAGCCCGACGGCTCGATCATCGAGACGCCGATCACGGCGAACTTCCGCGAGGGCCTGAACGTGCTGCAGTACTTCATCTCGACGCACGGTGCGCGCAAAGGCCTTGCCGACACCGCGCTCAAGACCGCCAATTCCGGCTATCTGACGCGGCGGCTGGTCGACGTCACGCAGGACCTGGTGGTCACCGAGGACGATTGCGGCACGCAGAACGGCGTGTCGATGAAGGCGCTGGTGGAAGGCGGCGAGGTCGTCGAGGCGCTGAAGGAGCGCATCCTGGGTCGCACGCTGGCGATCGATCTGATCCATCCGGAAACCCAGGATGTGCTGTTCCCGGCGGGGACGCTGATCGACGAGGAAGGTGTCGAGGCGATCGACAACGTCGGCATCGACGAGGTGAAGGTGCGCACCGCGCTTTCCTGCGATACGCGCTGGGGCGTGTGCGCCAAGTGCTACGGGCGCGACCTCGGGCGCGGCTCGCTGGTCAACGTCGGCGAGGCGATCGGCGTGATCGCCGCGCAGTCGATCGGCGAGCCGGGCACGCAGCTCACCATGCGCACCTTCCACATCGGCGGCGCCGCCTCGCGGACCGCGGTGCAGAGCCATGTCGAAGCCAAATCGGCCGGTACCGTGCGCTTCACGCCCACGATGAGGTATGTCTCGAATGCGAAGGGCGACAAGGTGGTGATCTCGCGCTCCGGCGAGGTGATCATCGCCGACGACAACGGCCGCGAGCGCGAGCGCCACAAGGTGCCGTACGGCGCGCTGCTCGCGGTCGCCGACGGCGACGCCGTGCGCGCGGGCAAGCAGCTCGCCAACTGGGACCCGCACCACCGGCCGATCATCACGGAATACGCCGGCACGGTGAAGTTCGAGCACGTCGAGGAAGGCGCCACGGTGGCGAAGCAGATCGACGACGTGACGGGGCTGTCGACCCTCGTCGTCATCGACGCGAAGCGGCGCACCACCGCGGCGAGCAAGGGACAGCGGCCCTCGGTCAAGCTGATCAACGAGCAGGGCGAGGAAGTGCGCATCGCCGGCACCGACCATGCCGTGAACATCAGCTTCCCGGTGGGCGCGGTGATCGCCGTGCGCGACGGCCAGCAGGTGGCCGTCGGCGAGGTGCTGGCGCGCATCCCGCAGGAAGTCTCGAAGACGCGCGATATTACGGGCGGCCTGCCGCGCGTGGCCGAGCTCTTCGAGGCGCGCTCGCCAAAGGATGCCGGGATCCTCGCCGAAGTGACAGGAACCGTCAGCTTCGGCAAGGACACGAAAGGCAAGCAGCGCCTGGTCATCACCGACCTGGACAGCGTCGAGCACGAGTACCTGATCGCCAAGGACAAGCACCTCCTGGTGCACGACGGCCAGGTCGTGAACAAGGGCGAGATGATCGTCGACGGGCCGGTCGATCCGCACGACCTGCTGCGCCTGCTCGGCATCGAGGAGCTCGCGCGCTACATCATCGACGAGGTGCAGGACGTCTACCGCCTGCAGGGCGTGAAGATCAACGACAAGCACATCGAGGTGATCGTGCGGCAGATGCTGCGCCGTGTGGAGACCGACGAGCCCGGCGAGACCCCGTTCATCCAGGGCGAGCAGGTCGAGCGTGCCGAGCTGTTCGAGGAGAACGAGAAAGCGGAAAAGGCCGGGAAGAAGCCCGCAACCTACCGCAACATCCTGCTCGGCATCACCAAGGCGTCGCTGTCGACCGACTCGTTCATCTCGGCGGCCTCCTTCCAGGAGACGACGCGCGTGCTGACCGAGGCGGCGATCATGGGCAAGCGCGACGAGCTGCGTGGCCTGAAGGAGAACGTCATCGTCGGCCGCCTCATCCCGGCCGGAACCGGCCTTGCGTACCACAACATCCGCAAGGCGCAGGCCGCCGAGCCGGTGCTCGCCGAGATGCCGGCCGGCGCCCCGGAAACGCCGCCCGCGGAGGCGACGACGACCACCGCCGGTGGCGGCAGTTGAGTTCGATGCTCCTCACGAAAGGCGCCTGCGGGCGCCTTTTTTTTCGCCGCTCGGTATGATGCGGCGCCGATGACCTGGTCTATCGTCGCGCGCGACGCGAGCGGCGCTTTGGGCGTCGCGGTCTCCAGCCGGTTCTTCGCCGTCGGCGCGCACTGTCCGCATGCGCGCAGCGGCGTCGGCGCGCTTTGCACGCAGGCGCTCGTCAACCCGCACTACGGCCCGCGCGGACTTTCGCTGCTGGAAGGAGCGCTCTCCAGCGAACAGGTCGTTGCGCAGCTGACCTCGGAAGATGAAGGTCGCGAGCACCGGCAGATCCACGTCGTCGACCGGAACGGCAGAACCGCCGCGCGTACCGGCAAGGCCTGCATCGGCTGGTGCGGTCACTTCGCAGGCGAAGGATTCTCGGTCGCGGGCAACATGCTCGCCGGGCCGGCAGTCCTCGAGCGCACGGCTCGGGAATTCGAGCGCGGCAAGGACCTGCCTTTCGCGCTGCGGCTGATCGAAGCGCTGAGCGCGGGCGAGGCGGCAGGCGGCGACAAGCGCGGCAAGCAGGCCGCGGCACTGCTGGTCCATACGAGCGAGGACTATCCGTTCCTCGATGTGCGGGTCGACGATCATCCGGAGCCGATCGCCGAGCTGCGCCGCCTCTACGAGGTGAGCCTCGAGCGCTACCAGCCCTTCATGGCCTGCCTGCCGAGCCGCGCGCGGCCCGCCGGCATGACCGACCGAGCGGCGATCGAGCGCGAGATCGAAGCATTCCAGAGGACAAGAGGCCGGTGACGCCGCTCCTCGAGGTGCGCGACCTGCAGGTCCGCTTCAGGACCGAGCGCGGCGAATTTCGTGCGGTCGACGGCGTGAGCTTCTGCGTCGCGCCCGGCCGCACGCTCGGCCTGGTCGGCGAATCTGGCTGCGGCAAGAGCGTTACCGCGCTCTCCGTCATGGGGCTCGTGCCGCAGCCGCCCGGGCATATCGCCGGGGGGAAGATCCTCTTCGACGGCGTCGACCTCCTGCAGCTCGGCGCCGCGCGGATGCGCGAGCTGCGCGGCGACCGCCTGGCGATGATCTTCCAGGAGCCGATGAGCTCGCTCAACCCGGCCTTCACGATCGGCGAGCAGGTCGCGGAGGCGTTGCTGCGGCACCGCCGCGTGTCGAAGAAGGAAGCGAAGGCGAGGGCCATCGAGGCGCTGCGCCAGGTCCGCATACCGTCCCCGGAGCTGCGCTACGACGACTACCCGCACCGGCTCTCGGGCGGCATGCGACAGCGCGCGATGATCGCGATGGCGCTGGCCTGCCGGCCGAAGCTGCTCATCTGCGACGAGCCGACCACCGCGCTCGACGTGACCATCCAGGCGCAGATCCTCGAGCTCATGCGCACGCTGCGCGAGGAGACGAGCACGGCGATCATCCTCATCACGCACGACCTGGGCGTGATCGCGCAGCTCGCCGACGAGGTGGCGGTCATGTACGCCGGGCGCATCGTCGAGCGCGCTCCGGTGGAGCGTCTCTTCGCCGAGCCGCAGCACCCCTACACGGTCGGCCTGCTCGGCTCGATCCCCAGGCTGAATGATCCCAAGGAGCGCCTGGCGGTGATCCGCGGACAGGTGCCCGATGCGTCGGCGCTGCCGGCCGGCTGCCGGTTCCGGCCGCGCTGCCCGTTCGCCATCGATCGCTGCCACGAGGAGCCCTCGCTCGCCGCGCTCGGCACGGACCACGAGGCCGCCTGCTGGCGGGCGCCGCTCTGATGCTCGAGCTCGACGGCGTCAGCAAGCACTTTCCCGTGCGCTCGGGCCTCTTCGCGCGCGCCTCGCGGGCGGTGCGGGCGGTCGACGGCGTGAGCTTGACGCTCGCGGCGGGCGAGACTCTCGCGCTCGTGGGCGAGTCCGGCTGCGGCAAGTCGACCGTCGGCCGGCTGGCGCTGCGGCTGCTCGAGCCGACCTCGGGGCGCGTGCGCTTCGAAGGCCGCGATCTCGCGGCGCTCGATGCCGGACAGCTGCGCCGCCAGCGGCGCGCAATGCAAATCATCTTCCAGGACCCTTACGGCTCGCTCAATCCCCGGATGCGCGTGGGCGACATGCTGCACGAGGCGCTGACGCTGCACGGCCTGCATGCCGGCCGCGAGAGGAAGCGCATCGCCGAGCTGCTCGAGCGGGTCGGCCTCGCGCCGCAGCACGCGAGCCGCTTTCCGCACGAGTTTTCGGGCGGCCAGCGCCAGCGCGTCGGCATCGCCCGCGCGCTCGCGGTAGAGCCGAAGCTCGTGGTGTGCGACGAGCCGGTGTCGGCGCTCGACGTCTCGATCCAGGCCCAGGTGGTCAACCTGCTGCAGGACCTGCAGAACAGCTTCGGCCTCGCCTACCTCTTCATCGCCCACGACCTCGCGGTGGTCAAGCACATCGCGACGCGCGTGGCGGTCATGTACCTCGGCAAGATCGTCGAATACGGCGCGAAGAGCCGGATCTTCGCGCAGCCGCGCCATCCGTATACGCAGGCGCTGCTCTCGGCGATCGCAGTGCCGGATCCGCGGCTGCGCCGCGCGAGCGCGCTTCTGCACGGCGAGGTGCCGAGCGCCCTCGCGCCGCCTTCAGGCTGCCGCTTCCGCACGCGCTGCCCCTTCAGCCAGCCGCGCTGCGCGGCGGAGGAGCCGCCGCTCGAGGACGGCGTGGCATGCCACTACTGGCGCGCTATCGCGCAGCCGCCCGTGCCGCAGGCCGGCTTGACGGCGGTCAATGAACGCCTCGCGGCGCTTCAGGCAGCGTTCCACACCTGACGAAAAGAGGAGGAGTCCCATGCGTTTGCGCCTTGCCATCGTTCTTTTCTCGCTCGCCACCGCGGTCCAGGCGCAAAGCACCCTGCGCATCGGCCTCGCCGAAGATCCCGACGTCCTCGACCCGACGCTCGCGCGCACTTTCGTGGGCCGCATCGTTTTCGCGGGCCTTTGCGACAAGCTGTTCGACCTCGACGAGAAGCTGAACATCGTGCCGATGCTCGCGACTTCCTACGCCTGGTCGCCCGACAACAAGGCGTTGACGCTGAAGCTGCGCGCAGGGGTCACGTTCCATGACGGCGAGAAGCTCGATGCCGAAGCCGTGAAGTTCAACCTGGAGCGCCACAAGACGCTGCCGGGCTCCAACCGCCGTGGCGAGCTCGCGCCGGTCACGAGCGTCGACGTGGTCGACGCGCAGACGGTGCGGCTGAACCTTTCCGCGCCATTCGCGCCGCTGCTCGCCATGCTTACCGACCGCGCCGGCATGATGATGTCGCCCAAGGCGGCGAAGGCGGAGGGCGAGAAGTTCGGCGCGCGGCCGGTCTGCTCGGGTCCGTACCGCTTCGTCGAGCGGGTGGCGCAGGACCGTATCGTGCTCGAGCGCTATCCCGGCTACTGGAACAAGGGCGCCGTCCATTTCGACCGCGTGGTGTACCTGCCGATCGTCGATGCCACCGTCCGGCTCGCCAACCTGCGCGCCGGCCAGCTCGACCTGATCGAGCGCATGGCGCCCTCGGATGTCCCCTCGCTCAAGAACGACGCGCGCTTCAAGGTCGAGAAGACGGTCGAGATCGGCTACCAGGGCATCACCATCAACGTCGGCAAGAGCGACGAGGCGAAGCACACTGCGCTCGGCCACGACCCGCGCGTGCGCGAGGCCTTCGAGCTCTCGCTCGACCGCGACGGCATCGTGCAGGTGGCGATGGACGGCGAGGCGCAGCCGGGCAACCAGTGGGTGGCGCCGACCAATTCCTGGTACGCGAAGAACGTGCCGATCCCCAGGCGCGATGTCGCGAAGGCGAAATCGCTGCTCGCGGCGGCCGGCGTGCCGAACCCGAGCGTGACCCTGATGACGCCGACGACCTCGGACGCGCAGAAGATCGCCCAGGTCGTGCAGGCGATGGCGAAGGAGGCGGGCTTCGACGTGAAGATCCAGTCGACCGAGTTCGCGACCTCGCTCAATCTCGCGGACAAGGGCCAGTTCGATGCCTACGTGCTCGCCTGGAGCGGGCGCGCCGACCCCGACGGCAATCTCTTCAACTTCGACGGCTGCAAGCAGCCGCTCAACTACGCGGGCTACTGCGACCCGAAGACCGACCAGCTGCTGAAGGAGTCGCGCTCGGCCGCCGACCCCGCGCAGCGGCTCAAGCTCTTCGAGAGAATCGCCGCCGAGGTGGTCGGGCGCGAGCGGCCGATCATCTACCTTTTCCACCGCCACTGGCTCTGGGCGCACACGGCGAAGCTCTCCGGGTTCCGCGTCGTTCCGGACGGCATGATTCGAGTACAAGGCTTGAGGCTTCAGTGAGCCAGGGCTGAGGAACAACGGTGGCGAATTTCCTGCTGCATCGCCTGGGCGCGATCGTTCCGACCCTCATCGTGGTCTCGCTGCTGGTGTTCGGCCTGCAGCAGCTGCTGCCCGGCGACCCGGCGGTCATCCTCGCGGGCGAGGATCGCGACCCGAACGTGGTCGCCTATCTGCACCAGAAGCTGCATCTCGACCGCTCGCTGCCCGTGCGCTATCTCTACTGGGCGCGCGACGTGCTGCGCGGCGATCTCGGCGAGTCGCTGCGCGTGCAGAAGCCGGTGACCGAGCTGATCCTCGAGAAGCTGCCCGTCACCGTGCAGCTCGCGTCGATGGCGATCCTGATCGCCATCGTGATCGGCGTGACGGCGGGGGTCGTCTCCGCGGTCAAGAAGGACACCGCCTGGGACTACGCGGCCAACATCTTCGCCTTGTGGGGCCTCTCGACGCCGAACTTCTGGCTCGGCATCCTGCTCATCCTGCTCTTCGCGGTGCAGCTCGGCTGGCTCCCGGCGTCGGGCTACGTGAGCCCGCTCGAGGACTGGCGGGCGAACCTGGCCGCGATGATCATGCCCGCGTTCGTGCTCGGCAACGCGTTTGCCGCGGTGCTCATGCGGCATACGCGCAGCGCGATGCTGCAGGTGCTGAGCGCTGATTACGTCCGCACCGCGCGCGCCAAGGGGCTCAGCGAGCGCACGGTGGTTCTCAAGCACGCGCTGCGCAACGCGCTCATTCCGGTCATCACGCTCGGCGCGCTCGGCTTCGGCGAGCTGCTCGGCGGCACCGTGCTGACCGAGAGCGTGTTCACCATCCCGGGCTTCGGCAAGCTCGTGGTCGACGCGGTGTTCAACCGCGACTACGCGGTCGTGCAGGGCGTCGTGCTGGTCACCGCGACCGCGTACATCACGCTCAACCTGCTCGCCGACGTCGCATATTTCGTCGTCAATCCGAGGATGCGCGGCTAGTGGCGGCGGTCGCTGCAGAGCCGGCCGGCCTAGCTCGCGAAGCGAGCCCCGGCCGGCGCGCGCTGCGCCGCCTGCTGCGGCGCCGGGGCGCGCTGTTCGGCCTCGCCACGGTCGCGTTCTTCGTGCTCCTCGCGCTGCTCGCCCCTTGGCTCGCGCCTTACGACCCGCTCGCCACGAGCTGGAGCGCCGTGCGCAAGGCGCCGAGCGCGGCGCACCTCTTCGGCACCGACGAGATCGGCCGCGACGTCCTGTCGCGCGTCGTCTGGGGCACGCGCGCGTCGCTCATGGCGGGCGTCGTCTCGGTGTCGATCTCGCTCTCGCTCGGCGTGCCGATCGGCATGCTCGCCGGGTATGCCGGACGATGGATCGACGCCGTCATCGCGCGCTGCACCGACGCGATGCTCGCCTGTCCGTTCCTCATCCTCGCCATCGCGCTCGCCGCGTTCCTCGGCCCGAGCCTCGCCAACGCCATGGTCGCGATCGGCATCTCGGCCACGCCGGTGTTCATACGCCTCGCACGAGCGCAGGTGCTGGCCGTGAAGGTCGAGGACTACATCGAGGCGGCGCGCGCGCTCGGCAACCCGCACCTGCGCATCGCGTTGCGCCACATCCTGCCGAACATCGTGCCGCCGCTCATCGTGCAGGCGACGCTCGCGATCGCGGCCGCGATCATCGCCGAGGCGAGCCTGTCGTTCCTCGGCCTGGGGCAGCAGCCGCCCGCGCCGAGCTGGGGCAGCATGCTGAACACCGCCAAGAACTACGTCGACAACGCGCCCTGGATGGCGATCTGGCCGGGGCTGGCGATCTTCCTCCTGGTCCTGTCCTTCAACCTGCTCGGCGACGGCCTGCGCGACGCGCTGGACCCGCGCCACGTCTCATGATCATGGGATAGGCGCAACCGGTCATCGGCGCTAGCGTGCACGCGACGCCAAAGGAGGATGACCATGCCGAAATCCGTTGCGCCTTACCTTGTCGCGCTCGTTGCCTCGCTAGCGGTCACGCGGCCCGCGGTTGCCGAGGTGCGCGAGCCGGCCAGCATCACGATCGATAGCGAAGGCATCTCGCATGTTCGCGCGCGCAACGAGCACGATCTCTATTACCTGCAGGGCTGGGTGCACGCCGGCGATCGCCTGTTCCAGATGGACTACAACCGCCGTCTCGCGAGCGGCACGCTGGCCGAGCTGCTCGGCATGGCGGCGCTCGCGAGCGACGTGCAGATGCGCACGATCGGCCTGCGCCGCGCGGCGGAGCGTTCCTACGCCGCGGCGTCGCCGTCGACGCGCGCGGCGATCGATGCCTACACCGAGGGCGTCAATGCGCGCCTCGCCGCGCGCACTGCGCTGCCGCCCGAATACGCCGCCGTGCGCCTGACGCGCGTCGAGCCGTGGTCGCCAGTCGACACTCTGGTGGTCGGCAAGCTGCTCGCGTTCCTGCTCTCCTTCGAGCTCGATACCGCGCGCACGGTCGCTTACCAGTCTTACGTGGCCGCCGGACAACGCCTCGGCTTCGACGGCGCAAAGCTCTTCTCCCAGGACCTCTGGCGCTCGGCGGCCTTCGAGCCGAACGCGACGGTCCCGGACGCCTCGCGCGAGCCGCCTTCGTCCGGTGAAAGCGGCGAGCGAGCCTACCAAGTGCCCGCCGACGAGCGTGCCGACGATCTGATGCGCAAGCACCTCGACGAGGTGCGCGAAATCCCGATCTTCCGCGGCATCCTCGAGCGGCAGGAGCGCGGCGGCTCTAACCTCTGGGCAGTGTCCGGCGCGCGCACGCAGCACGGGCGCGCGATCATCGCCAACGACCCGCACCTCCCGGCGCCCTTTCCTTCCCAGTTCTATCCGATGGCTCTCGAGCTCGGCGACGACCCGGTCGCGGGAAGCACGCTGGCCGGCGTGCCGGGTGTCATCCACGGCTACAACAGCCGCATCGCCTGGGGATCGACCAACAACGCCGTCGACGTCACGGACACTTTCCGCGAGCAGGTAGTGCCGGACGCGCGCTCGCCGAGCGGCCTGTCGACGCTGTACAAGGGCAACCCGGAGCCGCTGATTCCGATCCCGCAGGTGTTTCGCGCGAACCAGGGCGGCAGTCTCGTCGGCATCCAGCCGGGCGGCTCGATTCCGGCGGTCACACTGGTCATGCCGCGGCGCGACGGCGGGCCACTGATTTCGCTCGACCTCGCTACCGGCGTCGCCTTGAGCGTCCAATACGTGGGCTTCGGGCCGACCCAGGAAGTCGAGGCCTTCCTGCTGATGAACCGTGCGCGCACCGTCGAGGAGTTCAAGGACGCGCTGCAGCGTCTCGACGTCGGCTCGCAGAACTTCGTCTACGGCGACGTCGAAGGCAACATCGCCTACTTCACGAGCGGCGAGATCCCGGTGCGCGAAGACCTGCAGGCCGGCACGGTGAGCGGTGCGCCGCCCTGGCTGGTGCGCAACGGCCAGGGTGGAAACGAGTGGCTGCCCGCGCAGCATGCCGAGCCGCACCAGGCGACGGCGCACGAGATCCTGCCGTTCGCCGAGCTGCCGCAGATCGTCAATCCGCCGGCGGGCTATTTCGTCAACGCGAACAACGATCCGGCGGGCGTCACGCGCGACAACGATCCGATCAACCAGCTGCGCCCGGGCGGCGGGATCTACTACATGGCCTACGCGTGGAATCGCGCCTTCCGCGCCGCGCGCATCGAGAAGCGGCTGCGCGCGATTCTCGAGGACGATAACGAACGCGTTTCCGTCAAGGACATGCAGGCGATCCAGGGCGACGTCGTGCTGCGCGACGCGGAAGTCTTCACGCCCTACATCGTGCGTGCATTCGAACGCGCGTCCTCCGATCTCAGCGCGGCTCCCGAGCTGCGCGCGCTGGCGCTCGACGCCGGAATCGCCGAAGCCGTGGGCCGGCTGCGCCGCTGGAACCATTCCGCGCCGACCGGCATCCCCGAGGGCTACGACTTCGGCGACAAGCCCGGCGAGCTGCAGGCGCCTTCCGACAAGGAGATCGCAGCAAGCGTGGCGGCCTCGCTCTATGCCGCCTGGCGCTCCAGCGTCCTCACTCGGGTCATCGACGGCGTGCTCGACCCGTACGGTCTGCCAAGGCCGATCGACGAGGACAGCCTGACCGCGCTGCGCAACCTGCTCGACAATTTCGCCGCCAACGGCGGCCGCGGCGCCTCGGGCGTCGACTTCTTTGCCGTGCCGGGCATCGCGAAGGCCGCCGACCGCCGCGACTACGTAATCCTGTCGAGCGTGCGCGCGGCTCTCGATTCGCTGAGCGGCCCGGCCTTTGCCGCTGCATTCAACGGCTCGACGAACCAGAACGACTATCGCTGGGGACTGCTGCACCGGGTGGTGTTCGCGCACCCGCTCGGCGAGCCCTTCAGCGTGCCTTCGGCCGGCGGGGCGTTCCCGCCGCCGCTCGCCGGCTTGCGCGGCATCCCGACCGATGGCGGCTTCCAGACCGTGGATGCCGCCACGCACAACGCGCGGGGCACGGCGGCGGACCAGTTCATGTTCGATTGGGCGCCCGCGCACAGGACGGTGGTCGAGCTGCGCGGCGGCGCCATTCGGGCGAAGTCGATCTGGCCCGGCGGTACAAACGCGGAGCTGGGCAACCCGGGTTACACGCTGTTCCTCGAGCGCTGGCTGACCAACGAGACGCTGCGGCTGCACCTGGACGGCGCGCAAGCTTCGCGACAAGCGATCAGCACCCAGCTGTTCACGCCCAGCTCGCAATAGCAGCGTCTCTCCCCCGCGCGCGCGATTGACCGACGCGCGGGGGTGCTTATCCTCCTGCATACTCCCGGCACCGGATTGACTGTGCGGGGCGCCGGGACTAGCGTGGCTTAGCCCAGTTGGTTTTCTTCGGGGAGGAGGAACCATGAATCTCAAGCGGTCGCTTCACTTCGTCGTTCTTCTCGCAGCGCTGCTCGTCGCCGGCTGGGCGAGCGCCGACGACCGTCCGCACCGGCTATTCGAGCGGATCGTCGTCTTCGGCGACAGCCTTTCCGATCCGGGCAACTTCTTCGCCCTGACCGGCGAGAACCTCACGCCGCCCGACTTCGGCATGACGCCCGCCGACTTTCTCGTGCCGAGCGCGCCTTATGCGATGGGCGGAAATCATTTCAGCAACGGGCCGACCTGGATCGAGCAGCTCGCGCTGCCGATCGGCCTCGCATGGAGCGTGCGACCGGCCATGGCGGGCTCAACGGGCGGATCTTCCAACTACGCGGTGGGCGGCGCCCGGGCCGCCCCCGATGCCACGGGCATCGACCTGTCGTCCCAGGTCAATGCGTTCCTTCACGATACCGGCGGCAGGGCTCCGGCCGGTGCGCTGTACGTCGTAGAGATCGGCGGCAACGACATCCGTTCAGTGCTCACGCCGAACGGTAATCCGCAAGTCCTCGTCGACGCGCTGCAATCGATTGCGCAGAACATCTACACCCTCTGGAATGCCGGCGCGCGAACTTTTCTCGTCTGGAACGTGCCCGACGCCGGCCGCGCGCCGGCGATCGTTGCAGCGGGCATCCATGTCGACCCGAACATTCCCGCATTTGCCACGGCGCTGAGCGAAGGCTTCAACGTGGAGCTGGGGAAGGCGTTGAGCGGCCTGGCGGGCTTGCCGGGAATCCGCATCGTGCAGTTCGACGCCTTCGGCGCGCTGCACAACATCCAGGGCAACCCCGGGCGGTTCGGTTTCAGCAACGCCAGCACGCCGTGCCTGCAGCCCGACGTGCCGCCTTTCCACTGCCCGCGCCCGGATCGCTATTTCTTCTGGGACGGCATCCATCCGACGCGCGCCGGGCACGGCGTGATCGCGATCTTCGCCGCCAAGGCGCTGGCCGAGGCGCTGATCGAGGAGTAGTCCTCGGCCTAGCGGATTTTTCCGAACAGCAGCACGAGCATCGCCGCCGCGACGAGCAGCGAGGCGACGGCGATGATGCCGCCGGCGAGGCGCGGATTCGCCTCGACGCGCGGCTCGAGCGGCAGGTGCATCGTCTCCTCGGCGGCGAGCAGGCGGGGCGACGAATACCAGCGGTTCATGAGCGCTTCGAAGGCGGCGAGCCGCTCGGGCATAAGAAGCATCATTCCGCCGACCACGAACGAGAACGCGCCGCCCACCACGAGAAACCACTTGATCCACTCCAGGGTGACGCCGGAGAAGAGCCAGCGGCGCAGGTCGACGCCCGGCACGTAGCCGCCGCGCTCGACGTTCATCCGTGCCAGCACCGCGCCGACCACGAACGCGCCGCCGAGCGTGAGGCACACGCCGAGCCAGCGGCGCAGACGCGGCGAAGGCTCGCTCATCATGTGCGGGACCTCGAGCGGGCGCAGCACGTCGCGCGTCGAGACCCAGCGGTTCATTCGCGAGACGAAGCGCAGCGCGGCGTCGCTGCGCCACATCAGCGCGGCGCCGAGCAGCGCGCCGCTCAGGCCTCCGACGAGGAGAAAAAGGACCAGCGTGGGGATGATCACGCGCTCGATGAAGCCGAACATGCCGCCTCCCGTATTTTGTGGTGCGTGTTTGTTGTGCGCGACGCCTAGACTGTAGTGGAAATCCCGACGCTTTAACAGCCGGCCGCGGCACGTCGATTGCTGCCCATGGACATCCCATGCCTTAGGAGGCTGACATGGAAAGTTTGCGGCAATGGCGGAAGCAGCAGGAAGGCAAGATGGGCTACATCCTGCTGTGGGCGCTCGGCGTCCCGATTCCGGTCTTGTTCGTGATCTTCCTGCTGCGCGGCTGCACTTGAGCCGGCAAGCACGAGTCCGATAGTCGACGTTGGTTCTTAACAGGAGGTGCAAATGATGAAGTCGTTCTTGGCTTTTTGCGCGATGGCTGCGATGGTGGCCCTCTCTGCCTGCTCGTCCAACCCGGGCAAAGGCGAGAAGGTCGGTACGGTGGGCGGCGCGGTCGGCGGCGCGGCGGTCGGCTCGGCCGTCACCGGCGGCAGCCCGATCGGCACGCTCGGCGGCGCCGCGATCGGCGGCTACGCCGGCAACCAGGCCGGCCAGCACTACGACAAAGACCACCCGAAGTGATCGGTTGGCTCGGTCGAACAAGGGCGCCTGCGGGCGCCTTTTTTATTCGCGGGTGAGGCGTTCGAGGATGCGCGCGAGCGCGCCCTCGGCGAGCGTGCGCAGCTCGGCGTTGGTGCGGTCCTGGATCGGATGCGCGACGAACACGACCGCTGGCTCGTAGCCGAGCGCGCGATTCTGCGCCGCCGCGGCGTCGACGAACTCGGTCGTGGCGATGCCCACGGCCACCGCGCCGCGCGCTTCCAGGTCCTTGAGGTCGTGCATACAGCACGACGTGCAGGACCCTCAGTCGGCTAGCGCCTCGACCACCGCCGCGCAGCGCGCGGCGATCTCCTGCTTCAGCTCGGTCGGCGCGATCGCCGAGAAGCGCGGCTTGCGGAAGCGCTCGACGCGCAGTCCGCGATCCGCTAGCAGCTCCGCCAGCCGATCGAGGAACTCGTTGCCGCGCGGCTTGTTGATGTCGAGCAGCCCGATCGTGTGTCCTTCGAGCGTCTTCAGCCGCTCGCGCCGCGGCTGCTGCTGCGGCGAGGCTTCGGCGGTCGGGTCGAGCAGGCGCAGTCTCATTGGCGGATCTCCTGGATGACGGGATTGATGCCCTTCGAGCCGAGGCCCGAGATGATGGCGGAGTATTTGCCGGCCGCGCCGCCCGCGCGCACGATGTTCAGGCTGCCGGTACGGAACTTCGGCGCGCGCGGCTGCGCGAGCTCATCAGCGCTCATCTGCAGCTTGCCCGAGCGCCCTTCGACGACTTCCGCCATCGGCAGCCATAGCTGCCCGGCGAGCGCCTCCTTGAGGCGCGCTTTCGACCAGCCGGCTTCGTAAAAGACGCCGGCGTGCTCGCCGGCGACCACGAGGAAGGCGGCCACATCGTTCACCTGTCCGCGGTTGTAGAGCGCGCGCAGGCAGCCGGCGTAGGTCTGCACCAGGTCTTCCGGGCGGCGCGACACGTGGTCGATCACCGGGTTAACGCCGTCGCCCGGGAAAAGCGTGACCGTCGAGGCCTCGGGCGAAAAGCCGCGCTCCACGGCGAAGGACTGCCAGCGGCGATCGCTCTCGTCCTCGGCGAAGCAGAAGGTGTACTTGCCCGGGTTGCCGAACACCGCGCGGTCGATCTCTCCCGGCCGGCCGCCGCCCACGTTGCGCACGACGAGCTGCAGCGCGCGGCCGATCGAGGCGTTCGCGCGGTTGCCCTGCCCGAGCGCGTTGCCCTTGGCGTTCATGCCGATCGCGCGCGCGATCGGTCCGTTGACCATCACCACCGGGCCGACCGCATTGGTCGTGGCGAGGATGCCGTGCAGCCCGAACTGCGGAAGGAGCGCGGCCTCGATCGCCGTGAGGACCACCGGCAGGTACTCGGGCTTGCAGCCTGCCAGGACCGCGTTGATCGCCGCTTTCTCCACCGTGCATTCGGCGAAGTTGGGCGGAATCGCCCCGAGCACCTCGTCCGGACGCCGCCGCGTTCCCTGCAGCATCGCGTAGACGCGCTCCTCGCTGGGCGGCACGACCGGCAGGCCGTCGCTCCAGCCCTGCTCGAAGCACCATTCGGCCTCGTCCATTTCCCCGGGCACGTCGAGCACGCGCGAGCGGAACTTCGCCGTCCCATAGCGTACGGCGAGCTTCGCGCCCATGCCGGGCTCGAGCGTACGCGAGCCGCAGCCCGGGCGATTCGCCGGCAGCTCGGCGCCGAGATCGGCGATGCCCGTGAACGAGCGCCATTCGTCGCGGTTCCAACCGAACACGCGTCCCACCTCGCGTCCGCCGTGCACGCGCAGCAGCGTCGGCACGATCTCGATGCCGGCGCGAAAGGAAAGCTCGAGGCCGCTGTCGTCATCCTCCGACGCTATGGCTGCGCCGTGCTCTGCGAGGCGGCCGAGGACCGGCGCGATGAGCGTGCAGGTCGGGCAGTCGCGCTTTACCACCGCCACCAGACCGTCGGGGAGCTGCATCCTCGCATTGTAAAATTTCGGCTCCCCGAGGAGGATCGAAATGAAAATGCTGCTCGCCCTCGCCCTTGCGCTTTCGGCAGTTGCTGCCGCGGCGCAGGGCTTCCCCATTCCCGGAAAGGCGATCCGTGTGGTGGTCGGCTTCGCCCCGGGCGGCGGCACCGACATCCAGGCGCGCATCGTGCAGCCAAAGCTTTCCGAGGCGCTCGGCGTCCCGGTGGTGATCGAGAACAAGCCCGGCGCGGGTACTGCGCTGGCGGCTTCCGAAGTCGCGCGCGCCGCCGCCGATGGCTATACGCTGCTCTACACGTTCAACGGCACCTTCGCGCAGCTGCCCTTCACGCAGCACGTCACCTACGACCCGTTCAAGGACTTCACGCCGATCTCGCTCGGTGCGCGCGGCTCGCAGCTGCTGGTCGTCCACACCTCCGTGCCGGCGAAGAGCATCGCCGAGCTCAAGGCGTGGGGCAAGGCGAACCCCGGGAAGCTGAACATCGCCTCGTTCGGCACCGGCACCTCGTCGCACATCTTCGCCGAGCTGCTGGTCCGCCAGCTCGGGGTCGAGATGGTGCATGTCCCGTACAAGGGAACCGGCGACGCGGTGAAGGACCTGCTCGCCGGGCGCGTGCAGCTCATGTTCGACGCCGCGACCACCGCCATCCAGAACATCAATACCGGCAAGCTGCGTGCGCTCGGCGTGGTCGCGCCCGAGCGCTCCAAGTTCCTGCCCGGCGTGCCGACCATGGACGAGCAGGGGCTGAAGGGTATCGACCTCGTCGGCTGGCTCGGATGGTACGGCCCCGCCGGCGTGCCGAAGCAAACCGTGCAGAAGCTCAATGCCGCGCTCGTCAAGGCGCTCGCCGACCCCGAGGTGAAAGCCGGCATCGAAAAAGGCGCGTACGAATCCGTTTCCTCGACACCGGAGCAGCTGGCCGCGATCACGAAGGAGTCCTACGAGCGTTGGGGCAAGGTGATCCAGGAGCTGGGCATCAAACAGCAATGAGGCTGACTGGCCCCGAGCAGGCGATGCTGGACGGCGCGCACGGCCGCGCCCGGCAGAAGGCGATGCACCTTCTCATGCGCTACGGCGAAGCGCTCGGCGCCGAGCGCCTGGTCGACACGAACAACGTGTGCGGCACGGTCGGCGCCTCGACGCCCTTCCTGCGCGACTACGGCGTCAAGCACGGCCTCGACGCCGTGTTCTCCGAATTCAGCCTCGATGCCGGCGAGGTCGTTTCAATTCCGAAGGTCGAGGTTTACAGCTCGCATCTCCAGCAGGGGCTCGATCCCGAGCACGCCGACGAGCAGGGCATTCCACCCGAGGTAGTCAGGATCTATCGCCAAAGCGAAGCGTACGCAGCGCGCATGGGCGTGCAGCCGCTCAATACCTGCGCGCCGTACACGGTGGGCAACGTGCCGACGCGCGGCGAGCACTGCGCCTGGATGGAGTCCTCGGCGGTGGTCTACATCAACTCCGTGCTCGGCGCGAAGACCAACGCCGAAGGGCGCGAAAGCGCCGGCGCGGCGATGCTGACCGGCAAGATTCCCTACTGGGGCTACCACATCGACGAGAACCGCCTCGGCACGCACCTCGTCGAGCTCGACATCGACGTGCAATCGACCGCCGACTGGGGGCTGCTCGGCTATTACATCGGCGAAGTGGTGCAGGACAAGGTCCCGGTGGTGAGCGGCATCCGCCACGTGCCCAACCTGCCGCGGCTCAAGCATTTCGGCGCGGCGATCGCCTCCTCGGGCGGCGTCGAGATGTACCACCTGGTCGGCATCACGCCCGAGGCGGCGACGCAGGAATCGGCATTCGGTCGTAACCGGCCTGCCGAGCGTTTCCGTTACGGCCCAGCCGAGCGCCGGCAGGCCTACGAGCAGGTGAACGCGACGGCGAAGGACGGCAACGTCGACTTCATCATGCTCGGCTGCCCGCACTACACCATCGAGCAGATCTGGGAAGCCTGCCGGCTGCTGGAGGGTAAACGCGTGCACGAGAACACGAGCCTCTGGATCTTCACGCCGCGCGCGACCAAGCAGCTCGCCGACCAGAACGGCTACACCAGGATCATCACGGACGCCGGCGGCAAGCTGATGTCCGACACCTGCTCCGCGCTCGGCCGCGTGCTGCCGAAGGGCACGCGCGTCGCGGCGGTCGACTCGGCGAAGCAGGCGCATTACCTGCCCGCGATCATGGGCGTGCAGTGCTGGTTCGGCAGCACGGCCGATTGCATCGACGCCGCCGTGACGGGGAAATGGCATGGCAGTCTCAAATAAGATCGTCCTGAAAGGACGTAAAGTGGTCGGCGGCGTCGCCGAAGGCGAAGCGCTCGTCACGCGCGAGCGCATCTCCGGCTGGGGCGGCATCGATCCGCGCACCGGCACGATCATCGAGACGCGCCACGAGCTGCGCGGGCAGAGCTTCAAGGGCAAGGTGCTGGTCTTCCCCGGCGCGAAGGGCTCCTCGGGCTGGTCGAGCCAGTTCCACATCGCGCGCCTCGCCGGCGCCGCGCCGCTCGCGATGGTGTTCAACGAGATGACGACCAAGATCGCGCTCGGCGCGGTGGTCACGCACGCGCCGGCGGTGACCGACTTCGACCGCGATCCGCTCGAGGTGATCGCCACCGGCGACTGGGTCAAGGTGGACGGTGACGGCGGCATTGTCGAGGTGACGAAGAGAGGCTGAGCATGGCGGGCGACAGGTACGAAAACGAAATTCCGGTGCGCACGGTTCGCCGTTCCGCCAAAGCCAAGACGTGGAAAGTAAACGGGGACGTCTGTGTCCTGGGCGCAGGCATCGCAGGCACCTCGGCGGCGCTCGAGGCGGCGGCGCTGGGCCGCAAGGTCGTGCTCGTCGACGGGTTGCCCGCGCTCGGCGGGCAGGCGGTGAACTCGATCATCGGCACCTTCTGCGGCCTCTATTCGAACGGTGCGAACCGCGTGCAGCTCACGCACGGCATCGCCGACGCGATCCTCAAGGACCTCGGCGCCAAAGGCGCGCTGCACCACAACGTCGGGCCGATGACCACCGTCGTCTACTACGACGAGGTCGCGCTGGCACGCTGGGTCGAGCAGAAAGTGCTGGAGGCGGGCATCACGGTGGTGCTCGGCGCGGTGCTGCGCAACGTGGTGATGGAAGGCCGGCGCGTGGTGGAGCTCGAGCTCGCCACCCGCTACGGCGATGTGCGCATCGGCGCGCAGGGCTTCGTCGACGCGAGCGGCGACGCGGCGCTCGCCTGGACGGCGGGGCTGCCCTGCCGCGAGCCCGAGACGCCGCTCTACGGCACGCAAATGGTCGTGCTGGAGAACATCGACGAGGCGCACGTGCCCAAGCGCGATGCCTTCGACGCCCGGCTCGCCGCCAGGGCCGACCACTACGGCCTGAAGCGCAAGCGCGGCGTGGTGTTCTATTCGCCCGGCCGCGGCACGGCGGTGATGAACCTGACGCATGTCGAAACGCCGCTCGAGCCGCTCGCCGCCTCGCGCAACGCGCTGCTCGGCAAGAACGAGGCCGACAAGGTGGTGGCGTTCATGCGCGCCGAGTACCCGGAAGTCTTCGCCGGCGCACGCGTGCGCAGCTACGGACTGCCCGGCATCCGCCAGACGCGCTGGATCGTGGCGGCGCACCAGCTCAAGGTCGACGAGGTGCGCGCCGGCGTGCGCTTTGGCGACGCGGTAGCGCGCACCTCCTGGCCGATCGAGCTGCACGACCGCGTCGAGGGCTACGTCTGGGAGACCTTCGGCGACGACCACGTGCACTATGTGCCGCTCTCCGCGATGACGCCGCCCGACTGCGACAACCTCGTCGCCGCCGGCCGCTGCATCGACGGCGATGCTGCCGCGCTCTCCAGCGTTCGCGTCATGGGGCCCTGCATCGCGATGGGCGCCGGTGCGGCGCACGCGCTCGACCTTGCGCGCGAGGGCAGCGTCCACAGCCTCGATCCCTCCGCGCTGCAAGAGCGTCTCGCGCGCAATGTCGGCGAGGTGCGCCATGCGCACGCTTAGCCTCGCGCTGGTCCTCGCCGGCTGGATCGCGTGCGCGGCCGCGCAGGACTTTCCGGCCAAGACCGTCACCATCGTCGTGCCGAATCCGCCGGGCGGCTCGATCGACGTCATGGCGCGCGTGTTCGCCCAAGGCCTCCAGGACATGTGGGGCAAGCCGGTGATCGTCGAATACAAGCCCGGCGCCGG
>CAYZFN010000067.1:0-13287 GCA_964477695.1 uncultured Enterobacteriaceae bacterium
TAGGTAATGAGTTCGTGCTTGCCGATCACTTCGTCCACAATGAAGAAGCCGAGGAGCGCATCGCCGCGCATGGCTCGCCAGAACGGCTGCTCATCGCGGCGCGAGGGCACTCCGGATTCGGCGATGATGCGCTCGCGCGCCTCGGCCGAAAGCTTTACGGTCGATGACGAGAAGCGATCGGCCCGTGGGAACAGGGCGTGCTGGGCCTGCTCGACTGTGAGGTACTGCGTGGCCTGCGCGGCCGCCGGGATACATGCGGCGGCGACCGGAACCCACAGCGTAGCGTCGAAGCGCGGCATCAGAACATGAAGCCCAGGCCGACATTCAAGGCATCCCTTGTGCGGTCCGCGCCGAACTGCTGGACGTCCGCCTTGAGGACGACCTGCGGATGGACGTAGAAGTTGACGCCGATGGTCTTGATGCGGTCCTGGTTTCTCGGATCCTGGAACACACCGAGCGCCGGGTCTTCCTGTTGCTCGATATCGATGCGCTCGTAGCGCGCGAACGGGGCGACATCGATGTCGCCGCGGCGAAACACGTGGTATGCCGCCTGAGCGTACCAACCCGTCATCGATCTCGGCGCCGCGAACGGCTCGGGCGCCGCGGCGGTGACCGAATTTATCTTGGCGGCATCGCCAAGCGTGCCCTTCGCATACAGTGCCTGCAGATCCCAGCCGGCGACGCTGTATTTCGCGTGCAGGTCCCACATCGTGAGCCGTGCATTCACGCCTCGCAGGGCCGGGTTCGACTGGCCATTCTGGCCGGTGTTCCCGGTGAAGACGCCGGCGCCGACCAGCAGACCTGGACTCTGATAATTGAGCGCGCCGTAGACCGACAAGTCCTGAGCATTCGCAAGCTGGCCTTCCTGGTGAGCGCTGCGGATGCCGGTGGTCGGGTCGTCCAGCTTGCCGGAGTCGAAGCCGGTGGTGAGACCGACGTCGTAGCGCAGGCTGTGCTGGCCGAGACGCCCGTGCATGCCAACACCGAGCTCCCGCCAGGTCGCGGGGATGATGCGCGTCTCGACGTCGTTGCGAAAGACGCCGTAGTACGTCGGCGGCTCATGGGTGAGATTCAGGATGCCCAAGGGGATCAGGAACAGGCCGCCCTTGGCGTTCACCGTGTCGCTGAACTGGTAATTGAGGTAGGCCTGTTCGACCTCCACTTCGCCTTCGTCGTTCCTGCTTGCGACGGCGTGCTCGACCTCGAGCTCGGAACTGAAACTGAGCCGATCGTTGAAGCGATGCGCGAAGCCGAGGACGAAGCGCGTCAGATCCGCTTGCGTCGGCTCTTCGCGGTCGCGTGGCCGGTGATAGCTGAACTCGCCGTAGCCGAAGATGGACGTCGCGCCCTCGCCCTCACCGGTGCTGCTCTGTTGCGCCTGCATGCGTGACACGTCGGACTTCAGGCGGTCGATTTCCTTCTGCAAGACTTCGATCTTCTCCTCGTTGCTCCGGCTGCTCGTCTGGCCCTGCGCCAGCGACGCAAACGCGCAGGCGAGGATTGCCGCGATGATGCTTTTCTTCATGCTCTCCCCAGGGTGAGATCAGGGCTGGCTCGCGGCCTAGGGAGCCGCTGGCTGGCGAAAGCTTTGGCGGGTCAGGCGCGCGCCATGCGGCTTTTCACTGCCGAAAGCGCGAGCCACACGGCAGGAATGAGCACCAGAGCATAAGTCAGCAGCGCTCCGTACTCGCCCTCGGGGCCGTAAGGCTCCGTGGCGATGTGCCAATAGGCGTTATCGATCGGCAGCAGATTCCCCTCCGTCGCTTCGTGGAACGCATAGATCACGAGCTGCAGCGCAAAGAGGACGAGGAAAACGGAGGTCACGCGGAAGAAAAGGCCGAGGTCCACGCGATGCCCGTAACGCGACCAGGCCCAGGCGAGCGCGGCAGCGAGCGCGATGCCGATCAACGCGCCGAGCACGAACGAAGCTGTTTCCGTCTGATGGAAAAGCGAGGCGGTGATGAACGCGGTTTCCATGCCTTCGCGGGTGATCATGAACACGACAAACAGGAACACCGCAAGCCAGGCGCCGCCGCCGACGCGCGTCGCCGCCGATTCGAGGCGCGCGCCGATCTCGCGGCGCATGTGCTTCGCGGCGTGAAGCATATAAACGACCATGGAGATGACCAGCACCGCGGCGACGAGCGCGAGCAAGCTTTCGGATTTCGGGGTTACCGTGGCCTCGGCCAACCAGACCCCGAGGACGAGGGAGGCGGCAACTGCGGTGGCGGCGCCCCAGGCGACGGCGGAAAGCAGCGCATCGCGGCCGGTCTTGCGCAGGTAAGCGGCGGCGATCGCCACGATGAGGAACATTTCGATGCCCTCGCGCAGCGTGATGAGCAGGATCTGTCCCATTGCTAATCAGGCGGTCAGGATCAGCTTGCCGCTTCGAGTGACGCGTAGCCGGTAGTCGCGGCCGTTGTGTGCAATGAGCAACTCTCGACGTGAGCCGAGCAAGTGCTCGCTGGCAACTTTCGCCGGGACGACGGGCAGCGGTGCTGCAGGGGAGTGCTTGTCGGCGTTCACGAATCAACGATAATGGTTCTCATTGCAGACGTCAACAGTTCTCAAGTACCTTGATCTATATCAAGCAAACTATTTCTCGTAAGCGAATACTCGCTCATTGAATGCAACCGATACTTAGATGATAATAATTATTGTTACGGAGGACGCTTGTACATCTGCATCTGCCACACGGTAACAGAGCGCCAGCTGAAGGAGTGCGCCCGGTCGGGAGCCAAGTCGCTCGACGAGGTCGCCTTCCAGTTGGGCGTCGGAACAGGCTGCGGACGCTGTCGCGAATGCGCGAGCGGCGTGCTGCGCGAAGTCCGCGCCGAATGCGAGTGCGCGCTGGCGGACGCCGAGTAGCCTCGGATACGCTCTCGCATCCGAGGAGGCGGCGATGAAGGGTGACGCCAAGGTGGTGCAGCACTTGAACAAGGTATTGTTCAACGAGCTCACTGCCATCAACCAATACTTCCTGCACGCGCGCATGTTCGGCAATTGGGGGCTGCACAAGCTGGAAGAGCACGAGAAAAAGGAATCGATCGACGAGATGAAGCACGCCGACCGGCTGATCGAGCGCATTCTCTTTCTCGAGGGGCTGCCGAACCTCCAGGACCTGGGCAAGCTGCTGATCGGCGAAAATGCGCTCGAAGCTCTGAAGTGCGACCTCCAGCAGGAGCGCATCGCGCACCCCGTGCTCAAGGAAGCGATCACCCATTGTGAACAGGTGCGCGACTATGTTTCGCGCGAGCTCCTCGAGGACATCCTGCAAGGCGAAGAGGAGCACATCGATTGGCTCGAGACTCAGGTCGAGCTCGCCGATCGGCTGGGACTGCAGAACTGGCTGCAGTCGGCAGCCGGCAGTCCTTCATAGGAAACGCCGAAAGGGGCGTTGAACTTTATTCATTGGACGGCGCCACGCCGCGCGCGAACAATCGCCGGCAAAGGAGAAGCGCCCCATGAACATCGACATCGGCATCAAGGAAACCGACCGTGCGAAGATCGCGCAGGGCCTGTCACGCCTGCTCGCCGACAGCTACACGCTGTACCTCAAGACCCACAATTTCCACTGGAACGTCACCGGGCCGATGTTTCAGACGCTGCACCTGATGTTCGAGCAACAGTACAACGAGCTCGCGCTCGCCGTCGATGCCGTGGCCGAGCGCATCCGAGCACTGGGCTTCCCTGCACCGGGCACTTACCGAGAGTTTGCCAAGCTGAGCTCGATCCGCGAGGGCGAAGGCGTGCCGAGCGCCGAGGACATGATCCGCGAGCTGGTCGCCGGTCAGGAAGCGGTGGTGAAGACGGCGCGCTCCATCTTTCCGCTCGTCGACGAGGCCCACGACGAGCCGAGCGCCGACCTGCTCACGCAGCGCATGCAGGTGCACGAGAAGACCGCCTGGATGCTGCGCAGCCTTCTCGCCTAGACGACCCGGGTCCTGACTGGCTTGCCGGCGAAGTGCAACCGCAGGTTCTCGATCTGCAGGTCACCCATTGCTTTGCGCGTTTCCGCGGTGGCGCTACCTACATGGGGGAAGAGCACGCAGTTGTCCAGGGTGAAAAACTCCGGTGGCACGCGCGGCTCGTCCACGAATACGTCGAGCCCCGCGCCGGCGATGCGCTTCTCCTGCAGATAGCGTAATAGCACCGGCTCGTCGATCACCGAACCGCGGGCGATATTGAGGAGGTACTTGCTCGGCCCGAGCGCGTCCAGCACTTTCGCGCCGACGAGGTTGCGCGTCGCCTCGCCGCCGGGCGTAACGACCATAAGCACGTCGCTGTTCTTCGCCAGCGTCACCGGGTCGGGATCGTACGGGTACGCGACGTCCTTCTTGCGGCGATTGTGGTAGCGGATCTTCATCCCCATGGCGAGCGCCCGCTTTGCAATCGCCTCGCCAATGCGGCCTAGGCCCAGAATGCCGAGCGTCTTGCCGCCGAGGGAGGTGGCGAGCGGGTAGGGGCCCTTCGCGCTCCAATGCCCGGCACGCAGATAGGCGTCGGACTGCGGTAGCCTGCGCAGGGTGCACAGAACGAGCGCGATGGCCGTGTCGGCGACGCACTCGTTCAGCACGTCCGGCGTGTTGGTGACGATGATGCCGCGCCTTTTTGCATCGTCGAGATTGATCTGGTCCACGCCGACGCCGAAGTTGGCGATGATCTCGAGCTTCGGCAGCGCATCCATCAGCCGGCCGTCGACCGGCGATGGGCCGAAGCTCGCGATGCCGCGCACGCGGTCAGCCCTATCTGTCAGGAATTTTTTGCGATCCGCTGCTTCGAAAAGCTTGTGGACGGCGAACTCCGCCTCGAGCGTCGCCTGGGTGCCGGCGTGCCCTTTACCGGTGAAAATAATGTGGGATTTCATGTCTTGAATTTCGCGGCCAGCGTTTCTGCGCCGCGCGCCAGGATGCCGACGTCCGCGCCCACCGCGACGAACAGCGCGCCGCATTCTAGCCAATGGCGGGCGTCGCTTTCGCTCGACGTAAGGATGCCCGGCGCCTTCCCCGCCTTGCGGATGCGCCGAATCGCCTGGTCGATGCGCGGCTTGACCGCCGCATTGGCAATTTCGCCGGGATAGCCGAGTGAGGCGTGCAGGTCCGCTGGGCCGATGAATACGCCGTCGATGCCCTCCACATCGCAAATCGCCTCGATCGACTGGAGCGCCGCTTCGGTTTCGGCCTGCACGAGCAGGCAGATCTCCTCGTGGGCGCGTCGCGCGTAGTCCTTGATGCGGCCGAAGCGAGTGGCGCGCGTTGTGCCGGCTACGCCACGCATGCCCTCCGGCGGGTAGCGCGTGTAAGCGACGGCGGCCGCCGCCTCGTCCGCCGTCGAGACGTACGGCACAAGCAGCGATTGGGCACCGACGTCGAGGACGCGCTTGATGCTCACCATGTCGTTCCACGGCACGCGTACCACCGCGTGCGTCGGGTAGGGCGCGGCCGCCTGCAGCTGCCCGAGCAGGCTTTCCAGGTCATTCGGCGAATGTTCCATGTCGAGCAGCAGCCAGTCGAAGCCGGCGCCGGCGACCACCTCGACGGTGTAGTTCGACGACAGGCTCGACCAGAGCCCGATCTGCGGGCGGCCGCCCTTCAGCGCTTCCTTGAAGCGGTTGCGGGGTAAATCCATGGTCATTCCTTCACGGCGCCGGTCATGCCGGAGACGTAGTACTCGACAAAGAACGAGTAGAGCACGGCGACCGGCAGGGAGCCGAGCAGCGCGCCGGCCATGAGCGATCCCCAGTGGTAGACGTCGCCCTCGACAAGCTCGGTGACCACCGCGACGGGCACCGTCTTATTTTCCGAAGACGAGATAAAAGTGAGCGCATAGATGAACTCGTTCCAGGAAAGCGTGAAGGCGAAGATGCCTGCCGAGATGAGCCCGGGCACGGCGAGCGGCAGCATGATCTTCACCAGGATCTGCCAGCGCGTCGCGCCGTCGATCAGCGCGCATTCTTCCAGCTCGTACGGGATGGTGCGGAAATAGCCCATCAGCAGCCAGGTGCAGAACGGAATCAGGAAAGTGGGATAGGTGAGGATCAGCGCCCAGACAGAGTCGAACAGTCCGAGCTTGAAGACGATGAGCGAGAGCGGGATGAAAAGGATCGAGGGCGGCACGAGGTAGGCAAAGAAGATCGACAGGCCTACTTGCCGCGAGCCGGTGAAGCGCAGCCGCTCGATGGCGTAGGCGGCGAGCACCGCCGCGAACAGCGAGAGGAAGGTCGCGATCACCGACACCAGCATCGTGTTCCAGAGCCACTGCGGATAGTCGGTCTTGAAGAGCAGCTTCTCGAAATGCTCGAGCGTCGGCTGCACGATCCAGAACGGGTTCGCCTCGCGCGACACGAGCTCCTGGTTCGACTTGAACGACGTCATCACCATCCAGTAGAACGGGAAAAGCAGCACGAAAAGGAAGATGCCGAGCGGGAGATACAGCGTCACCCAGCGGCGCGGCAGCGACTGCAGGTATTCCATGCCCGGCTGCTCGTCCTTCATTTGTCGCGCCCGCCTTGCTGCCAGGCCCGGCGCTGCAGGCCGAAGTACGAGAAGAGGATCGCCGCCAGAAGGAACGGCACCATCAACGTCGCAAGCGCGGCGCCTTCGCCCAGCGCGCCGCTCGGAATGGCACGCTGGAACGAGAGCGTCGCCATGAGGTGCGTGGCATTCAGCGGACCGCCGCGCGTAAGCACGTAGATGAGCTGGAAGTCCGTGAACGTGAAAAGCACGCTGAAGGTCATGACCACCGCGATGATCGGCGTGAGCATCGGCAGCGTGACGTGCCAGAAGCGCTGCCAGGGCGTCGCGCCGTCGATCGCCGCCGCCTCGTAGAGCGACGGCGAGATCGTTTGCAGCCCGGCGAGCAGTGAAATGGCGACGAACGGGACGCCGCGCCACACATTGGCGGCGATCGTGGACAAGCGGGCATTCCACGGCTCGCCGAGGAAATCGACGTACTGATGGATCAGGCCCATGCGGCTGAGCGCCCAGCTGATGACCGAGAACTGCGAGTCATAGATCCACCAGAAGGCGATCGCCGAGAGCGCGGTCGGCACGATGAACGGCAGGAGCACGATCGCGCGGATCAGCGACTTGAACGGCAGGTGGCGGTTGAGCAGCAGCGCGAGCCACAGGCCGAGCACGAACTTGAGGATGCTCGCGACCACCGTATAGAAGAGGGTGTTGAAGAGGGAGAGGCGGGCGACCGAGTCGCCCACCAGGAACTGGAAGTTTTCCAGCCCTATCCACTCGCCGGCGCGGCCCACCTTGGCGTCGGTAAAGCCGAGCCAGGTACCCAGCCCGAGCGGGTAGGTGAGGAAGACGAGCAGCAGGACGCCCGCGGGCAGCATGAACATGCCCCCGAGGACGTTCCTGCCGTCGAGCCAGCGCTGCATCACACCTTGTAGTAGCGTTCGGCGCGCTTCTGTGCCCGCTCCGCGGCCTCCTGCGGGGTCTTATCGCCCGAGGCGGCCTCGGCGAACATGTCGACGACGATGAAGTCTCCGAGGGCCGCGGCCGACGCATAGCCGAGCTTGCCGTCGTAGCCTGCCGGCCGTGTGTCGCGCAGCACGTCGCGATAGGGGGTGTGCTTCGGATCGGCCGTCCAGATCGGGTTCTTCTCGTAGGCCTTCAGCGGCTGCGCCACGTAGCCGATGCTTGCTTGCATCCAGGGGCCGAACTGCTCTTCCTCCATCATGAAGCGCAGGAACTCCTTCGCCGCCCGCGGGTACTTGCTGTATTTGAAGATCATCTGGTTGAAGAACAGCTGGAATGCGGTGTGTCCGCCGACCGGCCCGGTCGGGTAAACGGAATGCTGGATGTCCTTTGCCAGCTCGTTGAGCTTGGGATCCTTGGACGTCTTTGCAGCGTAGTAGATCGAAATGCCGTTGTTCGTCACGGCGATCTGGCCGTCTAGGAACGCCTTGTTGTTGTTCGGATCAAGCCACGTCAGCGTGCCCGGCGCGAAGGTGGCGTACAGCTGCTTTGCGTATTCGAGCGCCTTGATCGTCTCCGGGCTGTTGAGCACCACCTTGTTCGACTTGTCGGCGATCGTGCCGCCAAAGGCCCACAGCAGCCAGTAGCACCACGTGTTCGCGTCGCCCGTGGCGTGGCCCAGAGCGAATCCGCCCGGGGTGCCCTTCGCCTTCAGCGCCTGCATCATCTTCAGGAAGTCGTCGGTGCTCTTCGGGAACGCGTCGTAGCCGGCCGCCTTCAGCATGCTCTCCCGGTACACCATCATGCTGCCCGCGGCGCCGAGCGGCACGCCGATCCAGTGCTTGCCGTCGGCGCGCAGGTACTGTTCGCAGACGGGATACCAGCCGCCATACTTCTTGCCGAGATAGCTGCACAGGTCGCTCACGTCGACCAGCTTCTCCGGATACAGGTTCGCGTCGTCATTGGTGCCGAGGATGATGTCCGGGCCCGCACCGGTGTTCGCCGCGACTGCGGCCTTGGGCCGCACGTCTTCCCAGCTTTCGTTGTCGACGCGGACCTGGATGCCGAACTTGTCCTCGAACGCTTTGACGTTCTTCATGTACTGGTCGATGTCGCCCTGCACGAAGCGGCTCCAGCGCAGCACGCGTAGCTTGGCGCCTTTCTCGGGGGTACCGTTCCACTGCGCATGGGCGTCCTTGACCCAGATCATCGGCAAAGCCGCGGCCGTGGCGACGCCCGCCCCCGCCTTGAGTATCTGCCTCCGTTTGTTGCTCATCGTTTCCCTCCTTTATACGAGTCGAGCGCCGCTCGACGGATCGAAAAGATAGGTTTGTTGCGCCTTGAGTCGCACGCGTTCGCCGGGGTGGAACTCGTGCCGCTCGCGCACCACGGCCGTGACGGCCACGCCGCGCACCGTGCAGAAGATGTGGGTATCGGCGCCCGTCGGCTCGACGACGACCACTTCCGCCTCGAGGCCGTCGCTCGCCACCGAAAGGTGCTCGGGCCGGATGCCGACCAGCACGTCGCGTCCGTTGCGGCTTTCCGGCAGGAAGTTCATGGCCGGCGAGCCGATGAACCCGGCGACGAACAGGTTCGCCGGGTTGTCGTAGAGCTCGAGCGGTGTGCCGATCTGCTCCACCCGGCCGGCGTTCATGACCACGATGCGGTCGGCCATCGTCATGGCCTCGATCTGGTCGTGCGTGACGTAGATCGACGTGGTGGTGAGCCGCTGGTGCAGGGCCTTGATCTCGGTACGCATCGCGACACGCAGCTTGGCGTCGAGGTTGGAGAGCGGCTCGTCGAACAGGAACACCTGAGGCTTCCTCACGATGGCGCGGCCCATGGCGACGCGCTGGCGCTGGCCGCCGGAGAGCTGACGCGGATAGCGCTCGAGATAGTCGCTGAGCCCGAGGATCTGCGCCGCCTCGGCGACGCGGCTGCGCACCTCGGCCTGCGGCCGCGCGGCGAGCCGCAGGCTGAACGCCATGTTGTCGTACACGCTCATGTGCGGGTAGAGCGCGTAGTTCTGGAACACCATCGCGATGTCGCGCTCTTTCGGCGGGACGCGGTTCACCACGCGCGCACCGATGCGGATCTCGCCGGCGGTTATTTCCTCGAGCCCGGCGACCATTCGCAACAAGGTGCTCTTGCCGCAGCCGGAAGGGCCGACCAGCACGCAGAATTCGCCGTCCTCGATGGTGATGTCGACGCCGTGCACGACCTCGGTGGTGCCGAATGCCTTGCGCACGCCGCTGAGCGTCACGGAGGCCATGACAGGCTAGTGAATCTCGGGCTCGGGCGTCGGCGCGGTGCCTTCCAGGAAATCGAAATCGCAGCCTTCGTCGGCCTGCCGGATGTGACGGCTGAAAAGCACGCCGTAGCCGCGCTCGAACTTCGGCGGCGGCGAGCGCCAGGCTTCCCTGCGACGCGACAGTTCCGCTTCATCGACTTTCAGGTTGAGCTCGCGCTTCTCGACGTCCAGCTCGATCGGGTCGCCGTCGCGGACCAACGCCAGCGGACCGCCGACGTACGATTCGGGCGCCACGTGCAGCACGCAGGTCCCGTAGCTCGTACCGCTCATGCGCGCGTCCGACACCCGGACCATGTCGCGCACGCCCTGCTTGAGCAGCTTTTTCGGCACCGGGAGCATACCCCACTCGGGCATGCCCGGACCGCCGCGCGGCCCGGCGTTCCGCAGAACGAGCACCGAATCGGCGTCGACGGCGAGGTCCTCGCCATCGATGCGCGCCGCCATGTCGTTGTAGTCGTCGAATACGACGGCTCTGCCCACGTGCTTGAGCAACCTCGGAGAGGCCGCCGCGGCCTTGATGACCGCGCCATTGGGCGCGAGCGAGCCGCGCAGCACGACCAGCCCCCCCGAGGCCTTGAGCGGCCGGCTTCTCGTGCGGATCACCTCTTCGTTGAAAATGCGCGCGCCGGCCAGATTCTCGCCGAGCGTCCTGCCGTTCACGGTCGGGCAGTCGAGATGCAGCAGATCCCCCAGCTCGGCGAGCAGCGCGCGCAGCCCGCCCGCGTAGTAGAAGTCCTCCATGAGATAGCGGTCGCCCGAGGGCCGCACGTTGGCCAGCAGCGGCGTCCTCGCCGAGACCTCGTTGAAGCGCTCGAGCGGCAGGCGGATGCCGGCGCGGCCGGCCATCGCCACGAGATGAATGAGCGCATTGGTCGAGCCGCCCATCGCCATGAGCGTGACGATCGCGTTGTTAAAGGATTTCTCGCTCAGGATGTCGGACGGCTTGAGATCCTGCCAGACCATCTCGACGATGCGCTTGCCGCACAGCGTGGCCATCTTGGCGTGATTGGAGTCGGGCGCCGGGATCGAAGAGGCGCCCGGCAGCGTCAGGCCGAGCGCTTCGGCGATCGACATCATCGTCGCCGCCGTGCCCATCGTCATGCAGGTGCCCGGCGAGCGCGCGATGGCGTCCTCGATCTCCTGCCAATCGCGCTCGCTGATATTGCCGGCGCGCAGCTCAGCCCAGTATTTCCACGTGTCCGATCCCGAGCCGAGCGTGTTGTCGCGCCAGTGTCCGGTCAGCATCGGGCCGGCGGGCAGGTAGATCACCGGCAGGTCCATGCTGGTCGCGCCCATGAGCAGGCCCGGGGTGGTCTTGTCGCAGCCGCCCATGAGGACCGCGCCGTCGGCCGGATATGAACGCAGCAGCTCCTCAGTCTCCATGGCGAGCAAATTGCGATACATCATCGTGCTCGGCTTCTGCATGACCTCGGCGAGCGAGATGGCCGGCATCTCGACCGGGAAACCGCCCGCCTGCCACACGCCGCGCTTCACTTCCTCGACGCGCTGCTTGAAGTGCGTGTGGCAGGAGTTGATGTCCGACCACGTGTTGAGGACGGCGATGACGGGCTTGCCGGCATAATCGCCGCGCTCGTAGCCCATCTGCGCGGTGCGCGAGCGATGGCCGAACGCGCGCAAATCGTGCGCACCGTACCAGCGATGGCTGCGCAGCTCCTGGGGCGCCCTCCGCCTACTCAAAGTTGGCTCCCGACGCCTTGCCGACTGCGGCTTTCATCGCATCCTCCTAGGGGCGTGCAGTCTAGCGACCCTTCGCCAGCAGCGAAAGCGCTTCCCAAGGGTCGTGCGTAGCCTCGCCAAACACGTAAACTCCGCCGGGATCCAACCGGACAGGGCGAATGAGCAAGATCTTCAGGCACGGCGCGCTTACGCGCGCGATCGAGGCGATCGTGGCCGCCGGCGGCAGCGATGCGCAGGAGGCCCGTTGGGTGGCCGATAACCTGGTCACGGCGAACCTCCTTGGACACGACTCGCACGGCGTGGGCATGATCCCCCGCTATGTCGACGCGCTGATGGAGGGCGGGCTGGCGGTCAACCAAGAGGTACGAATCACGGCCGATACGGGGACGCTGATCGCGCTCGATGGGCGCCGAGGCTACGGTCAGTCGATCGGCCGGCAGGCGATGCAATTGGCGATCGAGCGTGCGAAACAACACGGTTCGTGCATCGTCTCGCTCGGCAACTCGCACCACCTCGGCCGCATCGGCCATTGGGCAGAGATGGCCGTCGCCGAAGGCTTCGTTTCGCTGCACTTCGTCAACGTGCTGTCGCACGCGCGCGTGGCGCCCTATGGCGGACGCGACGCGCGGTTTGGGACGAACCCCTGCTGCATCGCCATTCCCTTGCCGGGTGAGCCGCCGTTCGTGCTCGACTATGCGACGAGCGCGGTGGCGCAGGGCAAGCTGCGCGTTGCGCATAACAAGGGCGAGAAGGTGCCGCACGGCCGGCTCATCGACACGGAGGGCAATCCGACCCAGGATCCGCGCTATGCGGTCGTGCCGCCGTTCGGCGCCATGCTGCCGTTCGGCGAATACAAGGGCTACGGGATGGCCGTGGCGTGCGAGCTGCTCGGCGGCGCGCTCACCGGCGGCGGCACTTGGCATTTCGAGGAAAGCAACCAGCAGCGGGTGCTGAACGGCATGCTGACCGTCGTCGTCGACGCGCGCCGCCTCGGCACTGCCCAGGCATTCGAGCGCGAGGCGCGCGCATTCCTCGATTGGCTGCGCAAAGCGCGGCCAGTACCCGGCTTCGACCGGGTGCGCATTGCGGGCGAGCCCGAGCGCGAGATGCGCGCACGGCGCGAGCAAGACGGAATTCCGATCGATGCGATGACCTGGCAGGAAATCGAACGGGCTGCCGCTAAGGTGAAGCTGCCGGCAGAGCGCGTCAACGCGCTCGCAACCGGCTAAGAACCCTTACTTCTTGACTCGGTCGTAGCCGCGCTCGCGCATGCACCTTTCCACGCGCTGCGCGACCACGAACTGGTGATCGGCGCCGAGGTCGCTTCCCGTCGAGTAGTTGGCTGCGCCCGATGGGGCGATGGTCTGTTGGCGCGGCACTACCGGCACGTTCTCGGCGGTCGCGCTGCACGCTCTGAAATCGCTGTCGATCTGCGCTTCCCTGGCGCCCGCCTTCGACCAGTCGGTCGTGGACGCGCATGCCGCTATGAGCGGCAGTGCCAGCCACACCGGCCTCAGGTCCATCTGCGCTTTATACCGGATAGCAGGCCGCGGCGTCTGCCCCACACGTCGTGCCGCGCGAGGCGACGATGGGCGTCGAGCGCCTTGGCGAGCCCTGCGGCCGCGCCCATGGCGAACGCCATGCCTATTCCCGCATACGGGTGCTCGCGACGAAGCCGGGAGATCCGGCTGCGCCGCTCCGGCGGTCGCGGACTGACGCGGGCAGCGGGAAGCGGGTAGGACTGGTGACTCGGCGTGGCAGGCTGCGTATTTTGCGAAGCGTCCGCAAGCGCCTGGGGACGAGGCTGGCCGCGCCGGCTGCCGAGTTCGTGGGCGTACACCCAGGTGA
>CAYZFN010000068.1:0-55308 GCA_964477695.1 uncultured Enterobacteriaceae bacterium
GCCGGCGAGACGAAGTGCACGCCGATCGAATTGGCCGCGACGCTGCGTCGCGATTCGTCGACAGCGACGGCTACTTGCCGGAGCGCGCCTGCTCGAGCTCGCCGCGCGCCTTCTCGACGGCCTGGTCGAGCTGGCGCTGCCGGTCGTAATAGGATTCATTGAGGCGCGACGCGCCGCCCGCGGTGCCAGTGCGCTCGCCGGGCAGCGGCTCTTCGCCGGCGGCTTTCGCCGCCTGCGCCTCCTGCAGCGCCTTCTCTGCCGCGCTCACCCGTTGATCGGCGCTTTCGCGGCTCGCCCGGGCACCTTGCATCTCCTTCAGCGCGCCTGACTCGCGCGGCGTTGCGCCGCCGATGCCGCGCAGGGAGGTGTCGGGCGTTATCTGCTCCACCTTCACTGCCGCGGGATCCGGCCGGTCGCCGTACACCACGTGGCCGTTGGCAAGCGTGGACTTGTACATGACCTGCCCGAGGAGCGGCTGCGCCAGGAGCATGCCGGCTACCAGCCCGCTCGCCAGGAGGATGCGTTCGATCATTGATCGATGCTAGCTTGCCCGGCGCACACCGAATAGGGCTTTGGTCCGATAGTCTGGCCCGCCGCCGCGCCCTACAGTCCCCACCTCAGGGGAGGTAACGATGAAGCGAAAGCTGCCCGCCGCGGCCTGGATCCTGGCCGCGCTCGTGCTCGGCATCCTCGTCGGGTACATGATCTTCGTCTCCTACCCCGACAAGAAGACCGCCGCCCAGGTCGCCGGCTACGTCTCGATCCTGTCGGATGTTTTCCTGCGTCTGATCAAGATGCTGATCGGCCCGCTCGTGTTCTCGACGCTGGTCGTCGGCATCGCGCACATGGGGGACGCCGCGTCGGTCGGCCGCGTGTTCGCCAAGGCGCTCGGCTGGTTCGTCACCGCGTCGCTGGTATCGCTGCTGCTCGGCCTGCTGCTGGCCAATCTGCTGCAGCCCGGCCACAACCTCGGCCTGCCGCTGCCCGATATCGGCGCCTCGGCCAACCTCGCCACCGCCAAGTTCACCCTCAGGGACTTCGTCAACCACCTGGTGCCGAAGTCGTTTGCCGAAGCGATGACGAACAACGAGATCCTGCAGATCGTGGTGTTCTCGATGTTTTTCGGCGTCGCGCTGTCGGCGCTCGGCGAGCGGGGCAAGACGCTGGTGGCGGCGATCGACGAGCTCGCGCACGTCATGCTCGTCATCACGGGCTATGTGATGAAGCTCGCGCCGGTAGCGGTGTTCGCCGCCATGGCCGCTACGGTGGCGGTCAACGGGCTCGAGATCCTGCTGCGCTTCGCCCTGTTCATGGGCGATTTCTACCTCGGCCTGATTCTCCTCTGGACGATCCTCGTCTGCGCGGGGTTCCTGTTCCTCGGACCGCGCGTGTTCAAGCTGCTGTCGCTGATCAAGGAGCCCTTCATGCTGTCGTTCGCCACGGCAAGCTCCGAGGCGGCGTACCCGAAGATCATCGACGCGCTCGACCGCTTCGGCGTGCGGCGCAAGATTTCCAGCTTCGTCATGCCGATGGGCTATTCGTTCAACCTCGACGGCTCGATGATGTACTGCACCTTCGCGACGCTGTTCATCGCGCAGGCGTACGGCATTCAGCTGTCCCTGGGAACGCAGCTCACGATGCTGGCGATCCTGATGCTTACGTCGAAAGGAATGGCGGGCGTACCGCGCGCGTCGCTCGTGGTGATCGCGGCGACGCTCAACCAGTTCAACATCCCGGAGGCGGGGCTGTTGCTCATCCTCGGCGTCGATACCTTTCTCGACATGGGCCGCTCGGCGACCAATGCGGTCGGCAACTCGATCGCCGCGGCGGTGGTCGCGAAATGGGAGGGCGAGCTGCTCCCGGCGAGCGAAGCGCAGGTCTTGGAGCGGCGCATCGAGGCCGGCGCCGTGGCACCCGCCTAGGCGACGCGTGAAGCTGCGCGCCATGCGCTGGATGCTCCTGCCGGCGGCGCTGCTGGCGGCTGGCGCGGTCCTGGCGCAGTCCGAGGAGGCGCCGATCGAGCTCACCGGAACGCTCGCGAAGGTGCGTGCCGCTCGAGCGCTCACGATCGCCTACCGCGAGTCATCCGTCCCGTTCTCGTACCTGTCGCCGCGCGGCGAGCCGATCGGCTATTCGATCGAGCTCTGCAAGAAGCTGGCGGAGGCGATTGGCGAGGCGGTAGGCCGGGAAATCGAGCTCAAATGGCTGCCGGTGACCTCCGCCACGCGCATCGAAGCGATCGTATCCGGCCGCGCCGACCTGGAGTGCGGCTCGACCACCAGCAACGTCGAGCGGCAGAAGCAGGTGGCCTTCTCGCCGATCATCTTCGTTGCGGGCACCAAGCTCCTGGTGAAGCGCGGTTCGCCCATTCGCTCTTACCGCAACCTGGCCGGCAAAACCGTCGTCGTGACCGCCGGCACGACCAACGAGGCCGCCATGCAGGAGATCGCGCGCCGCTTCAAGATCGATTTCCGGTTGGCGGCCGCGCGCGACCATGCCGAGTCCTTCGCGCAGCTCGAGGCGGGCAGGGCGGACGCATTCGCCACTGACGACGTCCTGCTCTACGGCCTGCTCGCCGAGCGCAAAGCGCAGAAGAGCTATCAGGTGGTCGGTGAATTCCTGTCCTACGACCCCTACGGCATCATGTTCCGCAGGGGCGACGCGCAGCTCGCCGAGCTCGTCCAGCGCGCGTTCCACGACCTCGCCGAGGACGGCGAGATCGAGCGCCAATACAAGCGCTGGTTCCTGCAGCGCCTGCCCTCGGGGCAGAGCCTCGACCTGCCGATGAGCCCGCAGCTCGAGACCCTGATTCGCGCAACGGCGGCGAAACCGGAATAGCATCTCCCCCGAGGAGGAGCATCCCATGGGGAAATCAGCGCTGCTCGGCGCTGCCGTGGGCTTTGCGCTCGCGTTCGCAGCGCAGGCCCAGGACAGCTATCCATCCAAGCCGGTACGGATCATGGTGTCGTTCGCGGCCGGGGGTCCTACCGATCAGGTCGCGCGCATCATGAGTGCCAAGCTCACCGACTTGCTCGGGCAGACGTTCCTCGTCGAGAACAAGACCGGCGCGGGCGGCAACATCGGCGCCGACGTCGTGGCCAAGGCGCCCCCCGACGGCTACACGCTACTGATGGCGACGGTCTCCACGCACGCCATCAATCCCGGGCTCTACCGCGACATACCCTACGATCCGGTCAGGGATTTCGCGCCGGTGGCGCAGGTCGGCGTCACGCCGTGCGTGCTGGCAGTGAATCCCTCTTTGCCGGTCACCGACGTGAAGAGCTTGATCGCGCTGCTGCGGGCGAACCCGGGCAAATACAGCTACGGCTCCTCGGGCATGGGCTCGATCCTTCATCTGTGCGGCGAGCAGTTCAAGACCGCGGCGGGCGGACTGCAGATGGTGCACGTTCCCTACCGGGGCTCGGCGCCGATGATGGCCGACCTGGTCGGCGGCCAGATCGCAATCGCATTCGATGCGTTGCCCACCGTGCTGCCACAGGTCCAGGCCGGCAAGATCCGCGCGATCGGCGGCGGAATGGCGACGCGGGCGCGCGCGATGCCGGACCTGCCGACGCTGCAGGAACAGGGGGTTCCCGGCTTCGAGTGCTACACGTGGAATGCGATCCTCGCTCCGGCGAAGACCCCCGCGCCGATCGTCACGGCGCTCGCCGGCGCGATTCACAGGGCGCTCGCCGACCCGACGATCCTCAAGCGCCTGCAGGACGTCGGCGTCGACCCGACTCCGGACAGCACGCCCGAAAAGCTCGCCGAGTTCATCAAGGCGGAGCTCGCCAAGTGGGGGCCGATCATCAAGGCTTCCGGAGCGCACGTGGACTGAGCACTTAACAATCCTTATCAGTCGGCGAACATTGCTTCAACCTGTCGATCGCGGCCCTGCGGAACATGGCTTCACCGCTGATTCCGGACAGGAATGTGACAAACGCCTGGCTCGTGTTCAGGCTCGGACCCTACGTCATGTGCGCTTCCGCGCTCGACGTCGAGGGCATCATCCGCCGGCCCGAGGGCCTCACGAAATTTCCGCTCACGCCCGGCTATGCGCTGGGCGCTTTCCTGTTTCGCGGCCGCTCGGCAGCCGCGATCAGCCTGCGCACGAAGTTGAACGTGAGGCAGAGCGAGGACAGCGCCACCGGTCCGTTCATCGTGGCCCGAGTCGGCGAGGGGCTGACGGCGTTCTGGGTCGACGAAGTGAAGGACGTGATCGACGAGAAAGACGCCGAGTGGCGCCCGATGCCGCCGATGCTCGAGGGCGGACTGTTCCAGCGGTTCGGCCTGCGCGACCGGGACTTGATCCTCCAGACGAGCTTCGCCGCGCTAAGGGAAACGGATGCGGAGTTCGAACCGGTCGCGTCGTGGGTCGCCACGCAGGTCCCCGCGCCGCCCGCCCTAGAAGCCGCCCCCGTTAAGGAAGCGCCAAAGCCATTGACGCCAGGCGTCGCGCCCAAGGAGCGATTGTCCGAGGGCAGCGCAGCAATGGTGCCGCCCCCCGCTTTCGCACCGATACGCCCCATCCGACAGCGTCCGGCGCTGCGCAACCGAACCGACGCCCAAGGCGCGTCGCTTGCGCCCGTAGCGCGGGGGCGTACGCCGATCCTGCCGGTCGAAAAGCCTGTACCGCTTTCGTACGAAGAAAATCCGTTGCCGGCGCACGATTCGGCCGCGGAGCCCCATGCCGAGGAAAGAATCTCCTCCGTCGCAAATCACTCGGCTGCTCGGCGCATCGCTATTCCGGCGAGCATCGCAGTCATTGCGCTCGCTGCACTGATTTATGGTTTGCTGCCGCCGACATCTCCAGCTACGCAGCCAACGTCAATCTCCAATCCCACCACGCCCGTGATCGACCAGCCGCAGCCCGCCGCCAAGCCCGTCGCTTCGCCCGAGCCGCGCACGCTCGTGCTCACGATCGAGCAGCCGAGCGGCAAGGCTGCAAGCCCGGTTACGCGCGTCCACACGGTGGTTCGCGGCGACACGCTGTGGGACATCGCCCGAAAGCAGGTGGGCGATCCTTTCCAATACCCGGAGCTCGCGAAGCTGAGCAACATCAGCAACCCAAACCTGATCCATCCGGGAGACACTGTTCGGATCGAGGTCCGCGAAGCGAAGTAGGCCACCGCGGCCGGCCCGCGCAGCTTGCAAACGTTTTCCACGGGTCAGCCGTTCGTCGTTCGCGCACGCCGTTCGACGGCATCCCACAAGATGTCTTACAGCCTGTGCCGCCGCTCGTCGTTAGGGTAAGGGCCAAGGAAGGACCCATGACAAGCGAGTGGGATTTGGCTCTTATAGGAATCGCGGCGCTGGCCGCCGGCCTGGTCAATGCGATCGCAGGCGGCGGCACGCTGATCACGTTTCCTACGCTCACCTTCGTGGGTGTCCCCGCGATCGCCGCAAACGTGACCAGCATGGTCGCGCTTTGCCCGGGACATCTGGGCGCTACCCTGGCCCAAGCGCGGGAGCTGCGCGGGCAAAGAAAGCTGCTATGGCTGCTGCTGCCGCTTGCGGTAGCCGGCGGAACGGCGGGCGGCGCGCTCCTCATCAGTACCGGCGAAAGGCTGTTCCAGTCGGTGGCACCTTTTCTCATCCTCGCCGCTTCGGCGCTGCTCGCGCTGCAGGATCCGATTCGCTCGTGGCTCTCGCGGCGCGGCGGCAAGCTCGGTTCGGCAATGCGGGGCGGCGCATGGGTGGCCATTCCGGTGAGCTTCGCCGCCCTCTACGGCGGCTATTTCAGCGCCGGCCTGAGCATCATCGTTCTCAGCGTGCTCGGAATGATGCTGGACGATACGCCACGGCGCCTGAACGCGGTGAAGCAGGCCATTTCCTTCAGCGTCAACGTCGCCGCAGCGCTGTTCTTCCTCTTCTCCGGACACGTGGTCTGGTTCGCGGCGCTCGTGATGGCGCTCGCCGCCATGGCGGGCGGCGCGCTCGGCGGCAAGCTTGCGAGCCACGTGCGGCCGGGCGCTCTGCGCTGGTGCGTGGTCGCCACGGGGACGATCGTCGGCTTGGCCTATCTAGTTCGTTAGCCTTCTTCGTTCGGACGGATCAATCCGGGGCGGTTTAAACTCGGGTCGTCCAACAAGAACAGGAGGAGGCATGACGAGCAGACGTTTCTTCGCCTTTGCGGCAAGCGCCGCGTTTATCGCGTTGGGTTCCATCAACGCTTCCGCGCAGACTTCCTTCTACGAGGGCAAGACGATCGCTGTGGTGATCGGCGCCACGGGCGGCAGCCTCGAGCTCGCGGCGCGCATCGTCACGCGCCACCTGGGCAAGTACGTGCCGGGGCACCCTAACGTGGTCCTGCAGAGCATGCCGGGCGCCGCCCATCTCGTGGCCACGAACCATGTCTATACCGTCGCCAAGCCGGACGGCCTGACCCTGCTTGCCGCCAACCCGTCGGTCGGCATAGCGCAGCTCACCAAGGTGGAGGCGGTTCGCTTCGACCTGCGCAAGTTCGAATGGCTTGGCTCCTCGGGCGCGGACGGCGTGGCGCTCGCCATCCGCCCGGACCTGCCCTACAAGACGTGGCAGGAGCTCAAGCAGGCGGACCGCGAGCTCGTGGTCGGGACCACGGGCCCTGGATCCAACGCGCACGACTTCCCGCTCTTCCTCAAGGAGTTCGCGGGCGCGAAATTCAAGCTGGTCTCGGGCTACCGCGCGAACGCGGACATCCTTCTCGCGCTGGAGCGGAAGGAGGTCGATGCGTGGGCAGCGTTCGCGACGACGATCAAGCTCGCCGCCGACCGCGGAGCCGTGCGGCCGATCGTGCGCGGCCGAGTCGCCATTCCCGGCTTCGAGAGCCTGCCGGTGGATGAGGATCTCGCGACCAGCGAGCTCGGCAAGGCGATGATGGCGATTCGCGCCGCGCCGCTGGCGATCGGCCGCGCTTTCGCCGCGCCCCCGAAAACGCCGGCGGATCGCGTGGCCGCCCTGCGCGACGCGCTCGCGAAGGTTGTCAAGGATCCGGAATTCCTGGCCGAGATGAAGAAGGCGAACATCGAGGTCGGCTACATTCCACCCGAGCAAGTCGCGAAGCTCTTGGCGCGCCTGCTCGACCAGCCGCCGGAGGTGCAGAAGGAGCTGGTCAAGTACATCAAGTTCGGCGGCTAGCTGCGGGCAAATCGCATCAGGGCCTGGGCATAGGCCGGCGCGGTCGGCTCGTGCATGAAGTACACCGACACTTCGCGCCAGCCGGTGCCGGCCAAGCGCTCGGCCCAGCGCTGCAGGTCGGCGTCCGAATATGTCTCCAGGCGAAGCCGGACGTAGCCCCACGGCGCAGTCTCGATGAGCGCGGGCGGCAGCGCGTCCTCGCGTTCCGAAACGACCAGCGCCGCGCCTGCGCTCTTCAGGGCATCGTAAGTCTCGTCCGTGAACCAGCTCTCGTCGCGGAACTCGAATGCCGCGCCGTGCCCGTCCGGCAGGCGCGCGAGGAAATCGCGCAGCCTCGGCCCATCGCGCTTCAGGAACGGCGGCAGCTGAAAGAGCACCGGGCCGCGCTTTTCCGCCAGCGCGGCGAGCGCCCGGTAGAGGAAGTCGATCGAATCGCCCGCGCTTTCGCTCTTCAGGCGCGCAAGGTGCGTAATGCGGCGCGAAGCCTTGATGGCGAATCGGAAGTCCGGCGGCGTGCAGCGCGCCCAGTTGGACAACACCTCCACTTTCGGCATGCGGTAGAACGTATTGTTGATTTCGACGGTCGGCAGCCGCTCGCCGTACCAGGTCAGCATGTTTTCCGGGCGCATGTCCTGGGGATAGAACGTGCCCTTCCATTCCTTGAACGAATAGCCGCTGGCACCGGCAGAGAGCCGCATGGCGCTTTGCTCCTAGAATTTCCGCATGGCGAAAGATAGCCTCGCAGAATATTCGGCTAAACGCCGCTTCGACGCCACGCCGGAGCCCGCCCCGGCGGCGGCAAAGTCCCGCCGCGGGCCGCTCCTGTTCGTGATCCAGCAGCACGCCGCCAGGCGGATGCATTACGACTTCCGGCTCGAATGCGAAGGGGTCCTGAAATCCTGGGCGGTACCCAAGGGTCCTTCACTCGATCCAAAGGAGAAGCGCCTTGCGGTCCAGACGGAGGACCATCCGTTCGAGTACGCCTCGTTCGAAGGCGTCATTCCGCCCGGGCAGTACGGCGCGGGCGAGGTCATCGTCTGGGATTGCGGCGTGTACAGTCCCGATGAAGGCGGCGCGACCTGGTTTCATGAGCGCGAGCGGGCCGAGCGCCTGGTCGCCGAAGGCCTCGCGAAGGGGAAACTGAGCTTGCTCCTGCGCGGCGAGAAGGTGAAAGGCTCCTTCGCCTTGGTGCGCAGCGCGGATGCCAAGAACTGGTTCCTCATCAAGCACAAGGATCGCCACACGAGCATCGCCGACGTCACGCAACAGGATCGCTCGGTGCTGTCGCAGGCGAGCCTCGCCGAGATGAAAGGCCTTCCGGTCGATCGGCTGCCCGCGGCGTCGCTCGCGCCGGCGGGTGACCTGGAACCGATGCCGGCGGCTCTGTCGCCCATGCACGCCGAGATCGCCGACGAGGCCTTCATGCGTGCCGAGTGGATGTGGGAGCCAAAGCTCGATGGCTACCGGGTGCTCGCCTTCATCGACGAGAAAGGCGTACGGCTCCTGTCGCGCCGTGGACTCGAACTAAAAGCTTTTCCGCGCCTCTGCGCCGAGCTCGCCGGGCAGGGCGTGCAAGGCATGATCCTCGACGGCGAGCTGGTAGCCTTCGCTGCCGGCGGACGGCCGTCCTTCAACGCCCTGCAGAACCGCGTGCAGGCGAAGACCGCGCGCGAGATCGCGGCGGCCGAGCGCAGCAGCGCGGTGGTGTACTACTGCTTCGACCTGCTGCATTTCGCCGGCGTGAACCTGCGCAAGGCTTCGTATCGCGAGCGGCGGCGTTACCTCGCCCAATGCCTGCTGCCTTCGCCGCTCGTGCAGCTGGTGCACGCCGTGTCCGACGGTCGCGCGCTGCTTCAAGCTTCGCTGGAAAGCGGATTGGAAGGTGTGGTCGGCAAGCGCAATGACAGCAAGTACCAGCCCGGACGACGCTCGGGCGCCTGGCTGAAGGTCAAGGCGACGCGCAGCGGCGACTTCGTCATCGGCGGTTACACGCAAGGCAAGGGCTCGCGCGCGGACCTCGGCGCGCTGCTCGTCGGCTACTGGCGAGGCCAAAAGCTGCATTACGCTTCGCACGTCGGCTCGGGCTTCGATGCCGACACGCTCGCCCTGCTGAAGGGGCGCCTCGAGCCTTTGCGCAGAAAGAACTGTCCCTTCGCGACGGAGCCGGAGCTCCACAGCAGGACCGAATGGGTCGAGCCGCGCGTCGTCGCCGAGGTGCGCTTCCAGGACTGGACGGACGACGGTTTCCTCCGGGCGCCGGTCTTCCTGCGCCTGCGCGACGACCTCGATGCCCGCAAAGTGCGCCGTCCCGGCGCGACACAGACGACGACCGTCGCGGCGCCGAGCGCCGGCCCCGGGACTGAAATCGACGACGTACTGCGCCAGCTCGCGGGCCCGCGCAACTCGTTCGCTTTGGGCGTCGGCGGCGCCGAGGTTCGTCTTACCCATCTGGATCGCGTCTATTGGCCCGCCGAGCCGGCGCTCAAGCAGCCCGCGCTGACCAAGCGCGACGTGCTGCGCTACCTCGCGCAGGTATCGCCGTACATGCTTCCTCACCTCGCGGATCGGCCGCTGACCATGATCCGCATGCCCGACGGCATCTTCGGCCAGCGTTTCTATCAAAAGCATTGGGCGCAGGAACGGCCGCCGTTCGTGGAAACGATCACGGTGTTCTCCGAGCACAAGGACGAGAGCCACGAGTATTTGCTGTGCAACAACCTGGCGACGCTGCTTTGGCTCGCGCAATCGGGCACGCTCGAGTTCCACGTCTGGCACTCGCGCGCCAAGGTTGCTCCGGACAGCGCCTCCAAGAGCACCGACTATGCGAGCTCGGCCGAGTCTCTCGACGCCTCGGTGCTCAACTATCCCGACTATGTCGTGTTCGACATCGACCCGTACATCTATTCCGGGAAGGAGCCGCCCGGCGCCGAGCCGGAGCTGAACACGGTTGCGTTCGAGAAAGGCAAGGCGGTCGCTTTCTGGCTGCGCGAGCTGCTCGCCAGCATGGCGCTCGAGGCGGTCGTGAAAACCTCCGGCAAGACCGGGCTGCACGTCTTCGTGCCGATCCGGCGCACGATCGACTTCGACGCCGCGCGCGCGGTCTCCGAGGCGGTCGGCCGGCACCTGCAGCAGAAGCATCCGAAAGACGTCACGGTCGAGTGGAGCGTGCCCAAGCGAACGGGAAAAATCTTCATGGATTACAATATGAACGTGCGCGGAAAGACGCTGAACAGCGCCTATTCGCCCAGGGGAGCGGCCGGTGCCCCGGTGTCGATGCCGCTCAGCTGGGAAGAGCTGGCCGATGCGCATCCGCTGGACTTCAGGATCACGAGCATAGCGGCTCGCCTGGCCGAGCACGGCGACCGCTGGCGCGACGCTCTGAAACGCAAGCAGAGCCTGGAGCGTGCGCTCGAAGCGGCCCGGACCTGAGCGCGGGCGGAACATGGGAGGTGGCATGGCGGCAAGATCGATTGCATCGCTCACCGTTTCCTTCGGACTGGTCTCCATTCCGGTCAAGCTCTATTCGGCGACCGAGGCGAGCCGGGCGATCTCCTTCAACCTTCTGCACAAGGCCTGCGGCTCGCGCCTGAAGCAGCAGTACTTCTGCGTGAAGGAGGAGGTCCCCGTCGCGCGCGAAGACATGGTGAAGGGCTACGAGTTCTCGAAGGACCAGTACGTGGTCTTCACTCCGGAAGAGCTCAAGGCGCTGGAAGAGGCGGGGACCCATAGCGCCGATATCGCCGAGTTCGTGCCGCTCGAGTCGGTCGATCCGGTGTTCTTCGACAAGGCCTATTACCTCGCGCCCGATAAGGGCGGCGCCAAGCCCTACGCGCTGCTTGCGCGCGCACTGAGCGACTCCAAGCGCTGCGCGCTCGGGCGCTGGGCGGCCCGCGGCAAGCAGTACATCGTCATGATTCGCGCCGTCGACCACAACGGAACGATCGGCCTCGTCATGCAGCAACTGCTTTACGCGGGCGAGGTTCGCTCGATTGCGGACGTCGACATTCCGAAGACCGAAGTACGCGATGCCGAGCTGAAACTCGCGCAGCAGCTGATCGAGCAGCAGGCGAGCGAGAAGTTCGATCCGTCGGCCTACACGGACGACGTGCGGACGCGCGTCGAGGCTGCGGTCCAGAAGAAGATCGAGGGGCAGGAGATCAGCGTCGCCGAAGCGCCTCAGCCCGGCGCCGAGGTGATCGACCTCATGGCAGCGCTGCGCGCGAGCCTGGAGAAAACGCCGGCGAAGCGCGCGCAGCCCGCCAAGCCGGCCGAGCGCAGCCAGCCGGCCAAGACCGCAGCCCGCAAGGTGGCGAAAAAGTAGAGGTGAGCGTGTACGGCGTGCGCGAGGCGGCGAAGCTTCTTCGTCTCGCGCCGGGCACCATCCGGGCGCTGATCCGCGCCGGCTTCGTCTGCCCGGCACGCGGTCCGCGCAATGCGTGGCGCTTTTCCTTCCAGGACCTTATCGTGCTGCGCACCGCGCAGGCGCTGGCATCGGCCCACGTTCCCGCCCGGCGGATCACGCGCTCCATGAAGGAGCTGCGCCGCCGCTTGCCCGACGCCATGCCGCTCTCGGGACTCAGCATCTGCGCCGACGCCGACCGCGTAATCGTGAAGGAGGGCAGCCGTCGCTGGCAGGCGGAGTCCGGGCAATACCTGCTCGGGTTCGAAGGCGACCCCGCGAGCGGTTCGCTCAGCGTCATGGAAACACGTCCTCCGGCGCCGGATCCCTCGGGCATGGAATGGTTCGAGCGGGGCGAGGCCCTGGAAAACGTCGACGCCGCGGCTGCAATCGCGGCCTATCGGCGCGCTCTCGCCGCCGAGCCGGGCCTGTTGGAAGCGAGCATCAACCTCGGAAAGCTCCTGCACGATACGGGCCGCCGAGCGGACGCCGAGCGCATTTACCGGGAAGCGCTGGGGCTGGCCCCCGAGGATTCCCGGCTGCTCTATAACCTGGGCGTCCTGCTCGAGGACCTGCACCGTAAAGAGGCCGCATTCGACGCCTATGTCGCCGCGCTGCGCGGCAACCCGCGTCTTGCCGATTGTTGCTACAACCTCGCATTGCTTTGCGAGGCGCTCGGCAAGCCACACGAGGCCATTCGCTACATGGCGCAATACCGGCGTCTGATGAAAAGCCGCAAATGAGGCGACGCACGGTCGCCGCGCTGTTGAGCGTTCTTGTCGCGCCGTTTTCCTATGCCGGCGAGCGCTGCCTCGCGATCGACGGCGACACCCTGGTGTGCAATCACCGGAAGATCCGCCTGACCAACGTGTACGCGGCGGAGTTGGACGAGCCCGGAGGACGCGCGGCCAAGCAGCGCCTGCGGACGATGATCTCGTCGGGCGACATAGCATTGCGTCCGCTCGGCACGGACCGCTACGGGCGGACGCTCGCCGAGGTCTACGTCAACGGAAGGCGCATCGAGCAAAGCGACATCGGTCCGCGCGCCGGACGCGGCGCGCAGTGGAACAGCGATCGCCACTTCGCGCCTCATTCGCACGCGCGCCGTCCGCATCCGGCGCAGCCTGGCTTGTGAAATGTCGTCAGTCGGACTGACACCGACCTGAAGATCGTCGTCGCACTCGAGCGTTGAGCGCTTCTCGCATTGTCCTGCGTGCAAATCGTGGCGCGTGCTAAAGCCGCGAAATCGCTGGCGGTTTGAAATCTCCAAGCGCTTTTTATCATTTCGTCACCGCGCTTTAACGGTTTTTTGCTTGCGTACAACAGTGCTTCTTCTTCAAGCCGTTGGCGTTGCGGATCGGCAATAGATCACGCTATTCTGCCTCGCGCACGCCCGATCCCTTCGGGCCGAAGACAACAAACCGGTAAGCCGTTGAGCCGGGAAGCGGTTCGACATTGGGGCAAGGGAGGCCACCACATTGCCGCGGTTGTGCTCGAGCGACCTCCTTCAGGTCGCGCTCTCAGCGCTTTTGCGCTGTTCGCCGCACTCGGCGACGGAAGCGTTGCGCGCGCGCACGTGTCGGGCAAAAGAGACGCCTGAGCGCCTGACCAGGCTCGGCGCAGTTGCCGTGCTTTCGCTCGCGAGCGCGCTCGCGCTTGCCCAGCAGGCTCCGGATGCGGGCCAGGTCCTGGAGCAGAGCACCCGCCAACCGCTGCGTTTGCCACCGCCGGCCGAGCCGGTGCTTCCCCAAACACCGGAGCCCAAGCCCGCGCTTCCGCCTTCGCCGCAGCTTCGCGTCACGGTGAAGCAGTTCACCTTCAGCGGCAACACCGTCTATTCCGACGAGCAGCTGAGAAGCGTCACCGAAGAGTTTCTCGGCAAGGAGCTCGACTTCGCCGGATTGAACGACGCGGCGACTGCCGTGCGGACCTATTACCGCTCGCGTGGATACTTCCTCGCGCAGGCGTATCTGCCGCAGCAGGCAATTCGCAACGGCACGGTGCAGATCGGGGTCATCGAAGGCCGAATCGGCGAGGTCGAGATCGACCGCAAGCCTGGGCTCAAGATCTCGGACAAGCTGCTCACCGGAATCGTCGCCACGCATCTCAAGCAGGGACAGATCATCACCGAGACGGGGCTCGAGCGGCCGCTGCTCCTCATCAACGACCTGCCCGGCACCAGCGTGACGTCGGAGATCCGGCCGAGCGCGACGGTCGGGGCGGCCGACCTGCGGGTGAACGTCGACCAGGCCCAGGAGACGTTCAACGGCTACGTGGATGCCGACAACCACGGCAACCGCTTCACCGGCGAGTACCGCGCCGGCGCGAACCTGAACTGGAACACGCCCTTCCACTACGGAGACCAGGCGACCTTCCGCGGCTTCGTCTCCGACGAGGGAATGTGGTTCACGCGCTTCGCCTACCTGGTTCCCGTCGGCTACTACGGCACGCGGGTCGGCGCGAGCTACACGCAGTTCGACTACCGGCTGACGAAGGACTTCGCTTCGTTGCAGGCGCAGGGCAACGGCGAAGTTGCCAGCATCTACGGCTTCCATCCGATCATCCGCACGCGGAACAGCAACTTCATTGCCCAGGTCTCGTACGAGGACAAGACGCTCGAGGACCGTACCGAATCGACGGGCAGCGTCGAGCGACGCCTCATCAGCGAGCTGCACGTCGGCGCCGTCGGAGACTTCCGCGATGCGTTCCTGAGCGGCGGCCTCAACGCCTACGCCATAACGTACACCAGCGGAAACCTCGGCATCGTCCCCGCCTCGGTAGCCACGATCGACCAAAGCCCGACCGGGCGGCACACCTACGGCGACTTCCGGAGGCTCAACGTCGACGCGCGCCGGCTGCAGCGAGTCAACGACAACACGAGCCTGCTGGTCGCCATGTCCGGCCAGGCGTCTTCGAAGAACCTCGCGTCGGCGGAAAAGATCTCGCTCGGCGGTCCGAGCGGAGTGCGCGCCTATCCGGTCGGCGAGGCGACCGCCGACGAAGGCATCATCGTCACGACCGAGCTGCGCTACATCGTGCCGCGCCTCAAGCTGCTGGGCGGCGATTTCACCGTCTCCGGCTTGGTCGACTACGGTGTGGCGAAGATCAACCACGACCCTCTGCCGAGCGACACCGAAAACTTCCGCGAGCTCGCCGCCTATGGCATGGGCTTGTCGGCGGGCAGGGAAGGCGAGTTCATCGTCCGGGCGAGCATCGCCTGGCGCTGGACCAAGAGCGTTCCCCAATCCGACACCGCAGAGCGCGAGCCGCGCGTCTGGATCCAGGGCGTGAAATGGTTTTGAGCCGTCCCAGGGAGAGCGTCATGGCAACACGCAGACAGCGAAGCGCGCTCGCCATGTCCGGCAAGCCAGGCATACGTTCGGCTCTTCCCGGCCAGCCACGCCGCCTCGCGTTTGCCGTCGGCGCGGCTCTCCTGCCGTGGAGCTTCATCCAGCCCGCGCATGCCGACGTGGCCTCCAATACGCTGCCTACCGGGGGCCAATACGCGTACGGCTCCGGCTCGATCACGCAGCCCGGCAGCAACGCGCTGCAAGTTATCCAGACGACCGACAAGGGCACGATCAACTGGGGCACGTTCTCCATCGGCTCGGCGGCGTCGGTCAATTTCACCCAGCCGAGCGCCTCGTCGCTGACGGTCAACCGCGTACTCGGCAGCAATCCGTCGGAGATCTTCGGCCGGCTGAGCGCGAACGGCCAGATCTTCCTCAGCAACCCGAACGGCGTGCTGTTCGCACCGGGCGCAAGCGTCGATGTCGGCGCGCTGTTCGCCACGACGCTCACCCTCAGCGACCAGGACGCGATGGCCGGCCGCTACAACAGCTGGTCCAACCCCGGCAAGTCCGGAACGGTGGTGAACCAGGGTCGCATCACCATCATCACCGCCAACGGCTACGCGGCGCTAGCCGCTCCGCAGGTCAGAAACGACGGCGTCATCGTCGCCCACGCTGGCAACGTCACGCTCGCCGCCGGCAACCGCGTATCGCTCGACATGATCGGCGACGGCCTCATCAAGGTGGACGTCGAGGAAGCCGCGCTCAATGCCTCGGCAATTAACAGCGGCACCATCCAAGCCGACGGCGGCAGCGTCCTCCTGACCGCGCGCAGCGCAAACGCGCTTCTCGACACCGTTGTGAACAACACCGGCATCATTCGCGCCAATTCGCTCGTTGCCCGGAACGGCGAGATCATCCTCGATGGCGGCAGTGCGGGCGGGGTCGCGAACAGCGGCACTCTCGACGCCTCCGGCGCCACTGCCGGCACGAGCGGCGGCACCGTTAAAGTCCTCGGCCAGTACGTCCGCCTCTTCGACGGCACAAAGATCGACGCTTCGGGTGACGCCGGCGGCGGCACGGTGCTCGTCGGCGGCAATTTTCACGGCGCCGGGCCTGAACAAAATGCGTCAACGACCTCGGTCGACGCTAATACGAGAATCAACGCTGACGCCCTAACTACCGGCAGTGGGGGCGGGATTATTGTTTGGTCGAACGATCACACGACCGTCGCCGGCAGTATCAGCGCCATTGGCTCGCGTTACAGCGGCGGCGGTTTTGTCGAACTGTCGGGTCATCGCCTGAGCATTGCCAGCAGCGTGCGCGTTACGACCGGCCAAGGCGGTACGCTATTGCTCGATCCGACCGACTACGTCATCAATGACGTCGGTGGCGATACCAACGGCGCGACGCTAAGCGCTCTTGTGCAAGGCAACGCGACGACGGACGTGGTTGCTACCGGGAACATTCAAGTTAATGACGCCGTAAATCCCGTTACCTGGAGTAACGCAAACATCCTCAATCTCAAAGCGGGGACTGGAGGACCCGGCGCCGGTACGGTGACTTTCGGCGGTGGATCTATTGCTATGACCGGGGGCGGGACGCTAAACGTCTATTACAGCCCTGCGAGTTACGCGACGCTTACCGATTTCAGCGCGAACGCGAACATCACTGGCGGTACGACGAACTCGTATGCCTGGCTCTTTATCAACGACAGCAGCGCGACGGCCAATTCAAAGACCTACGACGGTTTCACCACAGCGACGCTAGTCGGCAGCTTCACTTTCGATAACGCCGGCGGTGCGGTAACGCTTCCGGACGGCATAAGCGGTGGCCAACAAGTTTCTCTCGCTAGCGGTAGCGCCGACTTTAACAGTGCGCACGTGGCTTCCGCGAATACGGTTAACTTCACCGGATATAGCCTCGGGGGAGCGGACGCTGGTCGGTACGCCTTATTTGCTCAGCCTGCTAGCCAGTCCCAAACAATCAACCCTGCGCCGGTGAGCTTCACCGGCACGAAGGCGTATGACTCGACGACAACGTTCAACGCAAGCGCTTTCGGCACAGCGGCGAATATCGCGACAGGGATCAACGCCGAGGATCTGATTCTCACTGGAGCAGGTTCCGTCGCGAGCGCGCATGTAGCGGCGGGTTCGCAGGCAGTGACGCTGGGGACTCTTGCGCTCACCAATGGTACGACGGGCATCGCGAGCGACTACACGTTCGTAGGCGGCACGCAGACTGCGAGCGTGACGCCAGCCCCGGTGAGCTTTACCGGCACGAAGGTTTATGACTCGACGACCACCTTTAACGCTGCCGCCTTCGGCACGAGCGGCAACATTGCGACGGGTATCAACGGGGAGGATCTGAACCTTACCGGAGCCGGCTCCGTCGCGAGCGCCCACGTCGCGGCAGGCTCACAAGCGGTGACGCTGGGCACCCTTGCGCTCGCTAATGGCGTGACAGGCGTCGCGAGCGACTACACCTTCGTTGGCGGCACTCAAACGGCGAGTGTCACGCCGGCATCGGTCAGTTTCACTGGCACCCGTGCCTATGACGGCACGACGAGCCTTGCCGCCTCGACCTTCGGCTCCGGCGGCACCATCAACACGGGCGTGGGCGGCGAGACGCTGCTGCTCACCGGCTCCGGCTCGGTGGCGAGCTCGCATGTGGCTGCCGGTTCGCAGGCGGTGAACACCGTCGGGCTTACGCTCAACGATGGCACCGGCACGGCTGCCGATTACACGTTCACTGCCGGCACGCAGACCGCGGCGGTAACGGCGGCTTCGGTGAGCTTCACGGGCAACCGTGCTTATGACGGCACGACGAGTTTTGCTGCGTCGACATTCGGCGCAGGCGGCACGATCAATACCGGAGTAGCCGGCGAGACGCTGGTACTGGCGGGTTCGGGCTCGGTAGGAAGCTCGCACGTCGCTGTCGGCTCGCAGACGGTGAACACTGCCGGGCTTACGCTCACCGATGGCACTGGTTCTGCGAGCGACTATACCTTCGTTGGCGGCACTCAGAGCGCCATCGTAACGGCTGCTTCGCTGAGCTTCACAGGCACGCGCGCCTACGACGGCACGACCAGCTTCGCTGCTTCGACTTTCGGCTCGAGCGGCACGATCAACACCGGAATAGGCGGAGAGACGCTGGTTCTGAGCGGCTCTGGTTCGGTAGTTAGCTCGCACGTTGCGGCTGGCTCGCAGACCGTGAACACCGCTGGGCTTACGCTCACCAACGGTACGGGCACGGCTAGCGACTACATCTTCCTTGGCGGCACTCAGACGGCAACAGTGACGGCTGCCTCGGTCAGCTTTACGGGCACGAAGGTGTACGACTCCACGGCCACTTTCAACGCCAATGCCTTCGGCACCGGCGGCAACATCGCCACGGGGATCAACGGCGAGGATCTAAATCTGACTGGTTCAGGCTCCGTGGCAAGCGCCCACGTAGCGGCGGGCTCGCAAGCGGTGACGCTGGGCACTCTTGCGCTCACCAATGGTGCGACAGGCGTCGCGAGCGACTACACAGTCGTTGGTGGCACTCAAACGGCGAGCGTGACGCCCGCATCGGTGAGCTTCACTGGCGCGCGTGCCTATGACGGCACGACCACCTTTGCCGCTTCCACGTTCGGCTTGAGCGGCACGATCAATACGGGCGTAGGCGGTGAGACGCTGGCGCTCACGGGCTCCGGCTCCGTGGCGAGCTCGCATGTGGCCGCCGGCTCGCAGGCGGTGAATAGCGTGGGCCTCACGCTAACCAACGGCAGCGGCGCGGCTAGCGACTACACCTTTGCTGGCGGCACGCAGAACGCCACCGTAACCGCCGCGTCGGTCACTCTCGGCGGTACACGCGCATATGATGGGGGCGTCAATTTCGGCCCTGCGGCATTCGGATCATTCAACACCGGCGTTGCTGGTGAGACGTTGACAGTGACCGGGAACGGCACCGTTGCGAGCAAGGACGTGGCCGCGGGCGTTCAAGTCCTCAATACGACCGGGTTGACGCTGGCAAATGGCAGTGGCCTGGCGAGCGACTATGTGATCGCTTCCAGCGGCAATACTGGGAGCATCACGCAATTGGGCGCGGTATCTTGGGTAGGCCCCGCCACGGGCAGCTGGTCAGTTGCAGCCAATTGGGCGGGTGGGGCAATTCCCGACAAGAACAACGTCGCGAATGTTGATCTCAACGGCGCTACGGTCACGTTCGACAACGGCGTCGCTACACTCGCCGGTTCCGTCCAGGTCAGTAACGTCTCCAACGGTAATCTGACTGTCAACAGCAACAACTTGAACGTGGCAAGCAGTGTCGCACTTGCCAGCTACAGCCAGACGGGTGGAGCTGTTGCGACCGGAGCTACGTTCACTGCCACACAGGCCTTCAACCAAACAGGTGGCACGCTCACGGCAACGGACGTAAGCATTACGCAAACGGTTGGGTCCATTGCCGCCAAGAACATCGTCGGCAGCAATACGGTTACGCTGACAGCAAATACGGCAACTGGCGACATTCAGCTGGGCGCTGGCGGTGCATTGAGCGGTACTACAGTCACGCTGACTGCCGGGCGAGACATCTCATTGGCAAGTTCCGTTACCGGCACGACGGTAGGGATCAATTTCGGCCAACAAGCGAGTGGCACGTTTTCGGCCAGTGCCGCAATTTCCGGCACTACGACCGCCACAGGCGGCGCGAACACAGACACGTTCGATTTCACGGCTGCCCCACCGATCACCGCGACCTTGGCGGGCGGTGGCGGCAGCGACACGCTAAAGCAGGCCGGCGGCAAGAGCTGGAACCTGGACAACGCCATTGCGAATTCCGGAACGAGCGGCGGCCTGACGTGGTCCTCGATCGAGAACCTGACGGATACGGCGAACGGCGCTTTCAACATGGGAACCGGGGGTTCGCTTTCCGGCAGCGTGACGGCCAGCGCCGGCTCAGTAACGTACGCCAGCTATGCGACCGGAGTTACTTTCCGGCTTAACGGAGCGGCGAGCACCGGCCTAGGAGGCTGGAGCGGCATTACTTCGGTTATCGGAAGCGCTAACAACGATACCGTTGTCGGGACGGGGCAAACCTACGCGATCACCGGTCCGAACGCGGGCAACAACGGGATCGTGACTTGGACCTCGTTCGAGAATCTGACCGATACAGCTGCAGGAACGCTCGAGGCAGGCAATGCCACGTGGACCTTGAATGGATCTAACACGGGCACGGTAACGAATCTCGGCGGGACCTTTTCGGGAATGGCCAACCTCACCGATCTCGGCGCCGGCGCATTCAACATGCATGGCACGGGGGACGGCTCGATTTCGGGCAATCTGGTGAGCACCAATCCGGGCAGCATCAGCTACGCCGGCTATACGACGCCGGTGACGTTGCAGCTTAGCGGTGCGGGCAACCAGAGCACAGGCATTACGGGCACCTGGAGCGGGATCACCACGGCGACAGCCAGCTCCAACAGCGACACGATCAAGGGCGCGGGCCAGACCTACACCATCACGGGCTCGAACGCCGGCACCAACGGCACGGTGAGCTGGACATCGTTTGAGAACATAACGGACACCGCGGCCGGCACGGTCAGAGAAGCCAACGCGACCTGGACGATCACTGGGTCCAGCGCTGGTACGGTGACGAACCTTTCGGGGACGTTCTCCGGTATCGCCAATCTGCAAGACACCGGCACCGGCACGCTCAAGGAAGCGAACGCCACGTGGACGATCACGGGCGCCAATGCGGGTACCGTGACGAACCTCTCGGGCTCCTTCTCCGGCATGGGCAATCTGCAGGACACCGCCAACACCGGCACGCTCGAGGCGACCAATGCCACTTGGACGCTGAATGCCTCGAACACCGGCACGATGAGCAATCTCTCGGGCAGCTTCACCGGCATGGCGAACCTGGCCGATCTCGGCGCTGGCGCGTTCAACATGCACGGCACGGGGAACGGCTCGATCACGGGCAATCTTGTGAGCACCAATCCCGGCAGCATCAGCTACGCGGGCTACACGACGCCGGTGACGCTGCAGCTTAGCGGGGCGGCGAACCAGAGCACGGGTATCACGGGCACCTGGAGCGGAATCACGAGCGCGACGGGAAGCTCGAACAGCGACACGATCAACGGCACGGCGCAGACCTACACGATCACCGGCTCGAACGCCGGCAATAACGGCACCGTCACCTGGACATCGTTCGAGACCTTGACCGATGTGAGCGGCGGAACGCTTCGAGCCACGAGCGCGACTTGGACGCTGAATGGCACGAACACGGGGACGGTGAGCAACCTCGGCGGAACGTTCGCCGGCATGGCGAACCTGACCGACCTCGGCACCGGCACGTTCAACATGCACGGCACAGGCGACGGCTCGATCAGCGGCACGCTGAACGGCGGCACGAACGGCGCGATGAATTACGCGGGCTATGGTGTGGCCGTGACGGTCAGCCTGTCGGGCGCTGCGGGAACGACGACCGGGGTCGCAGGGACGCGCACGGGCATCACGTCGTTCAGCGGAAGCGGCGGCAGCGACACGATCACCGGCAGCGGCGCGACCTACGACCTGACCAGCCAGAACGGCGGCAACAGCGGCGGCCTGTCGTGGAGCGGCTTCGAGAACGTCAGCGATGCGACAGGCGGGCTGTTCAATTTGTTCGTCGCTTCGAACAACGTCACTGGAAAGATCTCCTCCGGAGGCGCGGGACCCGCGACGTGCGTGATCCCGAACTCCGCGGCGTGCGCGAACCTGAACAGCAATGTCGACATCACCGCGCTCAACGTCTCGATCGGCGGCACGGTTTTCATGACCGGCTCGGCCGGCAGCTGGAACCTCACCGGGGCTCCGCAGCCGGCCACTTTCGGTGCGTCGAATGCTAACGCCAACGTGTTCTTCAACGGCGCATGCGTGGGCGGACCGGCGTGCGGCACGGTGATCACGATCACCGGCTCGATCGGTGCGACGGTCAGCCAGGTCGCGACGCAGGCGCTGCAGGAGGCCCTGGACACCGACAGCGTGCAGAAGCAGATCGACTACGGTTTCGCGGGCGACGTGGGTACGACGCCGCCGATGGACCACCGCATCGACGACACCGGCATTTCGACGCCGCAGTGCTTCGAGCAAAGCCGCGAGGGCGAGGCCTGCGGGAACTGAAGGAGACACTCCTGAGGAGGAGGGGCGGGGCGCTTCGGCGCCCCGGTTTTTTTACCGCCGGGTACAATCCGCGTCACAGGGAGGCGGACGGTCGTCGATGGCCGAGGAGCTGAGCGAAGCAGCGGTTCTTTTTGCCGACGTCAGCGGCAGCACAAAGCTTTACGAGCTCGCGGGCGACGCGGTGGCGCACGCGGCGATCGAAAAATGCGTCAACCTGATGCGCGAGAAGACCGTCGCCGCCAAGGGCCGCGTGATCAAGACCATCGGCGACGAGGTGATGTCCTCGTTCCCGACGGCCGATGCGGCGGCCGATGCGGCGATCGAAATGCAGCTCGCGATCTCGCAGCTTCCGCCGGTCGGCAATACGCAGATCGGCATCCGCATCGGCTTCAATCACGGCCCGGTCGTCGAACGCGACGGGGATCTGTTCGGCGACGCGGTCAATCTCGCCGCCCGCCTCGCGGGCGTGGCGACCAAGGGCCAGATCATCACCGCGCGCGACACCGTGATGCTGATGGCGCCGATGCTCAAGTCCTCGACGCGCGCCATCACGACCATCCAGGTCAAGGGCAAGGCGCAGGAGATCCAGGTCTATGAGCTGATGTGGCAGCAGAGCGAGGACATGACCACGCTGGCCTCGCACAAGTCGGCCTACAAGACGAAGAACACCAAGCTGCGGCTCGTCGTGCAGGGCAACGAGTTCGTCCTTTCCGCCGAGCGGCCCGCCGTCGCGCTGGGACGCGACCAGGCGGCCGACGTGGTCATCCGCGAGCGCATGGCCTCGCGCGCGCACGGCAAGATCGAGCGCCGCCTCGACAAGTTCATCCTCACCGATCACAGCGCGAACGGCACCTTCATCACCATCGAGGGCGACAAGGAAATCGTCCTGCGCCGCGAGGAGTTCACGCTGCGCGGCCACGGCTGGATCGCATTCGGCCAGTCGCGCGCGACGGCGAACGACATCGTCGAGTTCTTCTGCGAATGACGACGATGTGTAAGAGAAGATAAGGTTAAAAGAACGTCAGCGGCCGCAGTCAGCGGCGCGCAGGGTCGGACGCCCGAACGTTTCGCTTTTGCTCGAGGATCGCGTCGCGCGGTGAGACAGGCGCAAAACTCGAGCGACGTATTGCCTTGTCAGCTTGTAGTACGCTCCCGATAATAGCCGGTTGGTAAAAAGGAAGTAATTCAGGGAGATGCGACACGCCTTATGGCGGCGCCGGAACTAAAGACCCTCGGTCGCTACACCATCGAGCGCGTCCTCGGAAAAGGCGCGATGGGTGTCGTCTACGAGGGGGTCGACCCGCGCCTCGGCCGCCGCGTCGCGATCAAGACCATCCTGAAGAGCCACCTCGACGAAGAGACCGCCAAGGAATACTCGATGCGCTTCGTGCGCGAGGCGCAGGCCGTCGCGCGGCTCAACCATCCGCACATCGTGCAGGTCTACGACTTCGGCGAGGAAGGCGACATGGCCTACCTCGTCATGGAGTTCATCCGCGGCAAGGAGCTCAAGACCTTCTTCGACGCGGCCGAGCGCTTCGACCTGAAGGAAGCGGTGCGCATCATGTGCGAGCTGTGCGACGCGCTCGACTTCGCGCACCAGGCGGGCATCGTGCATCGCGACATCAAGCCGGCGAACGTGATGCTCGATCACCAGGCGCGCACCAAGCTCACCGACTTCGGCGTCGCCCGCGTGACCGACTCGGACAAGACGTCGGTCGAGCGCACGCAAGCCGGGACGATGATCGGCACCCCGGCCTACATGTCGCCCGAGCAGATCACGGGCGGCAACACCGACCGGCGCACCGACGTGTTCTCGGCGGGCATCATCCTGTACCAGTTCCTGACCGGCGAGAAGCCGTTCACCGGCAGCGGCGCCTGGACCATCGCGAAGAAGATCATCCAGGAAGAGCCGCCGCTGGCCTCGTCGCTCAACAACGCGGTCACGCCGCTGTTCGACGCGGTGGTGAACCGGGCGCTCGCGAAGAGCCCGGAGAACCGCTATCAGTCGGCGCGCGATCTGTCCGTCGCATTGAAGCGCGCGCTCGTGGGCAAGCCGGAAGAAGACGATGCCGACCGCACCGTGGTCGGCGCGATCAGCGAGCTGATCGCCCCCGCGCCCCTGCGCACCGGCCCGACGCCGCGCCCGGAAACGACGCGCAGCGGGGTAACCGGTACCGGCGCGGGCCAGAGCGGCGGGAGCCAGGAAGTCGAGCTCGAGTTCTGGCGCGCCATCAAGGACGGCACCGATCCGGAAGACTTCGAGCTGTACGTGCAGCAATTCCCGACCGGCATCTATGCCGCGCTCGCGAAGCGCAAGATCGCCAAGCTGCGCGGCGTCGCTCCCGACGACACGAGCTCCAAGGCGCGCGAGCAGGAGAAGAAGGAAGCCGAGGAAGCCGCCAAGCGCGAGGCCGAGGTGCGGGCCAAGCTCGCCGAGGAGCGCGAGAAGCTCGAGGCCGAGCTGAAGAGAAAAGAAGAGGAATATCGCAAGCGCGAGGCCGCCGAAGAGATGGCACGCGCGGAAGCGGCGGAGGCGAGGAAGGAAGCGGCCGCTGCCAAGGCGGACGCCGAGAAGGCGCGGCGCGAAGCGGAGGAGCAGGCGCGCCTCGAGGCGGACAAGGCGAAGAAGGAAGCCGCCGCGGAGCGCGAACGGGTTCGCCTCGAGGCCGAGCAGGCACGGCGCGAAGCCGAGGAAAAGGCGCGCAAGGACGCGGAAGAGCGCGCCAAGAAGGACGCCGAGGAGCGCGCCATCCGGGAAGCGGAATTCAAGAAGCGCGAGGCGCAGCTCAAAGCACAGGCGGCCGCCGGCAAGAAAGGCTCGCCGGCCGTCGCCATTGGCGTCGGCGTAGTCGTGCTCGCCGTTGCCGGCATCGGCTACTTCTTCCTGCCGCAGCAGGACCCGCAGGCCACCGCCAAGCTCGAGGCGATGCAGAAGCAGCTCGAGGAGGCCAAGCAGAAGGCCGCCGCGCTCGAGGCGCAGAAGCAGAAGGAAGAGCAGGCGAGGATCGCGCTGGAGAAAGCGCGCAAGGCGGAAGAGGAAGCGCGCAAGGCGGGCGACCAGAAGCGCCAGCAGGAGCTCGCGCAGGCCCGCGCCCAGGCCGAGGCGGAGGCGAAGCGGCAGGCGGACACCACGAAGCTGCGCGAAGCCGAAGCGAAGAAGACCGCCGACGCCGCCGACGTGGCGCGCCGGCAGGCCGACGCGAAGAAGCAGGGCGACGCGAAGCTCACCCAGGAGAAGGCGCTCGCAGACAAGCTGGCGAACGAGCGCGCCGCGCTGGAAGCGGAGCGGGCGCGCCTCGCGGCGGAAAAAGCCGCCGCCGAGAAGGCAACCGCGGACGCGCGCGCCGCCACCGAAAAAGCGCAGCAGGTGGCCGCGGTGCAACCGCCTGTGGCGGTGTCGAGCGACAGCCTGCTCCAGCAGGCCGCAGCGCTGGAGGCGGAAGGCAACGGCAAAGAGGCCGTGAAGGCCTACACGCGCGCCGCGCGCTCGGGCAACGGCAAGGCCGCCAAGCGGCTCGGCGAGATCTACGACAAAGGGCTGCTCGGCATTCCGCGCGACTATGCCGAGTCCCTGAAGTGGTACAACGCCGCGCGCGTGCTTGGCGAAGACGTTCCGCTCGCGAGAGGCCGTTAGAGCCGAAGCGGTAGCGAACGCGCACGCGCGCCCGTAGGCGCGGGGCGAGTCGGGGGAGAGATGAACGAGCGCGCTCAGTACGTCGAGGACGTTGATGCTACGGTGGTGCTGCCCATGCCGGGTCGCCGCCGCGGCAGCTTTGCCCCGGCGCTCGAGCATCAGGCTGCGCCCGCCGACGTGTCAGCCCTCGGCGGCCTCAACCCGCTTATCGAGGCGGCGAACCCCATCCTCGCCGCCGTGCCGCAGATCCGCCATGCCCTGCGCCATCCCGATCCGCCGGGACTGAAGGCCCGCCTGAGCGAGCAGATCGCGACTTTCGAGCGAGGCGCGCGCCTCGCGCGCATCCCCGAAGAGCGGATCGAAGCCGCTCGCTACGCCCTGTGCGCGCTGCTCGATGACTCCGCGGCCGCTACGCCCTGGGGCTGCGAATGGGCCGAGTGCGGTCTGCTCGCGGAGCTGCACGGTGAGAAGAGCGGCGCCGATGGCTTCTTCCAAATGCTCGACAAGCTCCTCGCCGCGCCGGCACGGCAGGCCGAGATACTCGAGTTCTTCTATGTCTGCCTGGCGCTCGGCTTCGAGGGCCGCTATCGCACGGGCGAGGGCGGCCGCCAGGCGCTCGCACAGCTGCGCGGCCGGTTGTGCGAGATCCTGACCCGCAAGGAGCCGAAAACCTCATTCCTGCTCTCGGCTTGCTGGCGCGGCGCCGAGCTGCCCGTGCGCCGCGTGCCCGGACCCATTGCCCTGTGGGGCGTTGCCTCGGTGTGCGTCCTCGTCCTCGCAGGACTGTACTTCGCCTATAGCGTTTCTCTGGGCGCGCTTTCCGATCCGGTGGCGCGCGACCTCGCTCGGCTGCGGCCGGTCCGCTTCGAGCGCGCGCAGCAGGAGCCCCTCGCCGGGGTTGCCACGCCGAGAAGCCGGCAGCTCGCCCAGGCCATCGGCCTCCCTGAGGTGGACGTCACCGAGGCGGCCGGGTCTTTGATGATCTTCCTCAAAGCGGACGAGCTCTTCCCCTCGGGCAGCGCACGGCTGCACACCCGCCTCGAGCCGGCCATCCTGAGGGTGGCGGAGGTTCTGGATCGCGTTCCCGGGGTCGTCGTCGTCGCCGGCCATACCGACGACATGCCCATCCGCACGGCGCGCTTTCCGTCCAACTGGGAGTTGTCCGCGGAACGGGCCCGCTCGGTCGTCAGGCTCATCGGTGCGCGGCTCCGCGACGCGAGCCGCCTGCGCGCCGAAGGGTTGGCCGATTCCGACCCTATCGCCCCAAATGACACCGCATTGCACCGCGCGAAGAACCGCCGGGTGACAATCCTCGTGCGGGTGACCTCGTGATCGCCCGGCGCAACGGTCCGCTCGGGGGACGGTGGACCGTCGGCGCCCTCGCGTGGGCGACCCTCTCCGCCGCGGCCTGGTTCGCCGGCGACGCGCTCGTGGCCGGCGGCGAACGTCCCCTCGATGGGCCGCTCGCCCGCCTCGCGTTCATCGCCGTCCTCGCTGCGCTCTGGCTCGGCTGGGAGCTTTGGCGGGTGCTCAGAACGCTGCGCGACAACCAGCGCCTGCTCGACGGCCTCGTGAGTGGGGTATCCGATGCCGATTCAGCCGAGCGCGCGGCCCACGAGCTCGCGCTTCTCAGGAAGCGCTTCGAGGATGCACTGCAGGCGTTGCGCCGGTCGCGTTTCCGCGGCGCGAACGGCGAGCGGCGAACGGTGGCGGAGCTCCCCTGGTACATGTTCATCGGCGCGCCCGGATCGGGCAAGACCACCGCGCTGCTGAACGCCGGCCTGCGCTTTCCGCTCGGCGATCCGAGCGGCGAAACGTTGCACGGCGTAGGCGGCACGCGCAACTGCGACTGGTGGTTCACGGAAGAAGCGGTGCTGCTGGATACGGCGGGGCGCTATACGACGCAGGAAAGCGACCGCGAGGCGGATGCCGCCGCGTGGCTCGGCTTCCTCGACCTGCTGAAGCGATTCCGGCCCCGCCAGCCGTTGAACGGCGCGCTCGTGACGCTCAGCATCTCGGATCTCGTGCACTGGGACGACGAGGAGCTGGCGCGCTACGCCGCCCACGTACGTGAGCGCCTGGAGGAGCTCTACGCACGGCTCGGCATGCGCGTGCCGGTCTACCTCGTGGTCACGAAGGCCGACCTGCTGGCCGGCTTCAACGAATTTTTCTCCGAGTTCGACGTGGAGCGCCGCGCGCAGGTCTGGGGCATGACGTTCGGTGCCGGCGAGCGCGCCGCCGACGCTCGCGCGATGGCGGCACGCTTCGCCGAGGAGCTGGCGACGCTCGAGCGCCGCCTTTATGCGATGCTGCCCGGCCGGCTGCACGAAGAGCGCGATCTGCAGCGTCGCGCGGCGATCTACCGGTTTCCCCAGCAATTGCGCGCCAGCGGGCCGCTCCTTTGCAAGTTTCTCGACGCTGCCTTTGCGAGCGCACGGCTGGGCGGCGCGCCGTTCCTCCGTGGCGTGTACTTCACGAGCGGCACACAGGAGGGCAGCCCGATCGACCGAGTCCTCGGCACGCTTGCGCGCAGCTTCGATCTCGAGCGCAAGGTGCAGCCGCCGGCGCCCGGCACCGGCAAGAGCTTCTTTCTCAAGCGGCTGCTGCGCGAAGTGATCTTCGCCGAAGCCGGCCTCGCCGGCGTCGACGCGGCGCGCGAGCGGCATCGCCACCGCGCACTGGCCGCGGGCTTCGCCGGCGTTTTCGCCGCTACGGCGATGCTGGCCGGGGCGTGGACCCTGAGCTATCTCAGGAACCGCGACCTCGTTGCGGCCGCCGAGCGTGCCACGGCCGCCGTGCAGCGCGAGCTCGATGCCGAGCCGCCCTTGCGCCGCGGTCAGGAAGCACGGCTGCTCGCGATGCTCGACCGGCTGCACGACCTGCGCAGCCAGGTCGCGCCCGAAGGCACGCTCCTCCATGTCGGCCTCGGCCAGAGCGACAAGCTCGGCGCGCAGGCCGAGCGCGCGTATCGCAATGCGCTGCGCGAATCGCTGCTGCCGCATGCGGTGTCGTCGCTCGAACACGCGCTGCGCGCGGCACCGTCGCGCGAGGCGCTGGAAGCCTACGTTTCGCTTTACGATGCCGGCCGTCCCGACGTGGCGGCGATGCAAGCGGCGCTGGTGCGCCTCTGGAACCTGCCGGCCGACGCCCATGCTCGGCTGGCCGGGCATCTGGCCGCAGCGCTCGAGGAGCTTCCGCTCGGCCTCGCGCATGGGCGCCGCGATGCGCTCGTCGAAGCCGCGCGGCTACGGCTCGCGCGCAGCGTCGCCCTGTGACCGCCAGCGAGGCGGCGGCGCGAAGCGAATTCCCGGCCGGCTGGTACGGGAAGATGCCGGCCGCCGGCGACTTCGTTGCAAGGCGCATCCCGCCCGCTTTCCTTCAGGCGTGGCACGCGTGGCTGCCCGCGGCCCTCGAAGGCAGCCGGCAGCGCCTTGCGGGGCGCTGGCGCGACGAGTTCCTCTCGATGCCGGCCTGGCGCTTCGTCTTTTCTCCGGGTCTCGTCACGGCCAGCGCCTGGGCCGGCCTGATGCTTCCCAGCGTGGATGCTGTGGGCCGCCCGTTTCCGCTCGCCATCGCGAGCGCCCTGCCTGCGCAGGACCTCGATCTCGTGGCAACCCTGCTTGCCGCCCGTTCGTGGTTCGCTACTCTGGAAAAGATCGCGCTCCCCGCGCTTGCCGGGACGGCTGATCCGGCCACCGTGGACGCCGCCATCGCGGCCGAGGCTTTCCGCGCGCAGTGGCTGTGCCGCGGCGAGCGACGCAGCTTTGCTGTCCTTGGCGCGGTATGCATCGATCCGCCGGATGAAAGCGAGCGGGGCGAGGCGGCGCTGCGCGCCGAGCTACAGCGGCTCCCCAGGCCGCGCGCCGTCTGGCTGGCACAGCCCACCGAGATCTTCGGCCGCTCGCTCCTTCTCTGCGAAGCGCTGCCGACGCCCGAGCAGTTCTGCGCCATGATGAACGGTCGCTGGCTCGAGCACGGCTGGACGGGTAGCCCATGTCGTTCACGGTAAAAATCTTCACCAAGTCCCGGGGCCGACCCAACCTCTACGCGACGCGCCAGTTCGAGACGCTGCCGATCAGCATCGGCCGCGACGCCACGTGCAGCATGACGCTGGAAGACCCGCAAAAGCACATCTCCCGCTTCCACGTGGAGCTCGAGCAGCGCGAGGGCACCTACTGGATGAGCGTCGTGTCGAAGGTCAACCCGGTCATGGTGAAGGGCCGGCGCTACGGGCCGGGCACGCGCCTGACCCTGCACTCCGGCGATACCTTCGAAATCGGCGAGTACGAGATCCACGTCACGCTGCCGGAGGTGGCCGCGGCGAGCTTGTTCGACGAGCCGACTTTCATCGGCGAGGAGGCTGGGGCAAAAAAGCCGGCGCCGAGCGAGCCGATTGTTGCCCCGCGGCCGCCGGCGGTGAAGGCACCGGGCAGCGCGTCGGAAAGCGACTTGCTGCGCGCCTTCCTCGACGGCGCCGGGCTCTCGCACAAGGACCTCTCGCCGGCCCAGGCCGAGCGGCTGCTGCGCGATTCCGGGGCAATCCTGCGTGCCGCGGTCGAGGGGCTGATGATGCTGCTGATCGCGCGCGGCGAGATGCGCAAGGAGCTGCACGCGGAAGACCGCACCATGGTGGCCGCGCGCGACAACAATCCCCTCAAGCTCATGTCGGATCCGCACGAGGCGATGTCTTTCCTCTTCGATCCGACGGACCGCACCGACGGCTTCCTCGACCCGGTCCAGGCGATCGGCGACGCCTGCGAGGACCTGCGGTCGCACGAGATCGCGCTGATGGCCGGGATGCGCGCCGCGATCGCCGGCGCGCTGCGGCGCTTCGATCCGCGCACTCTCGAGCGCTCGCTGGAGAAGGCGGGCGGCCTGCCGCTCGCGCGCAAGCGCCGGCTATGGGAGCTGTTCGTCGCCCAGCACGAAAAGCTCGCCCAGGAGGCGCAGGACGACTTCTACAAGGTTTTCGGACGCGATTTCCTGGCGGCGTACCACGCGCAACTGCGGCGCCTGAAAGGGGGGCGCTGACCGGGCCGCCAATACTGTATATAATCACAGCATGCGGCTGGAAGAGATCCTGCAACGCCAGCCGGTCTGGCGCGGCGCATCCCTGGCGCAGGGCCTGCCGGGAGCGCCGACCGGGTTCGACACCCTCGACGCCGCGCTCCCGGGGCGCGGCTGGCCCGCCGCCGAGCTGACCGAGCTCTGCGTCGATGCCAGGGGCATCGGCGAGCTGCAGCTCGTGCTGCCGGCGCTGCGGGCGCTGACCACCGCAGGCAGGCGCACCGTCTGGCTCGCGCCGCCGCATCTGCCCTATGCCCCGGCGCTCGCCGCCGGCGGACTCGATCTAGCGCGGCTCGCGGTCGTGCAGCCGTCCTCGCGCGCCGACGCGCTTTGGGCCGCCGAGCAAATACTGCGCTCGAGCGCGAGCCAGGCGCTTCTCGCGTGGCTGCCGCGGCTGCGTTATGCCGAGTTGCAGCGCCTCGCGCTCGGCGCCGAAGCCGGCCGCGGCCTCGCTTTTCTCTTTCGCCCCTCGTCGGCCGCGCATGAGCCTTCGCCGGCAGCGCTGCGCCTCGCGCTCGAGCGCTGCGGCGGCGAGCTCGTCGTGCGCATTGTCAAACGCCGCGGTGCGCCGGCCGACCGGCCGCTGCGCCTGCCGCTCCCCCTGCCTTGCCATGCTTTGGGTCGCTCTGCACTTTCGCCAGCCTCCCCCTCCCGGGACGATCGGGCCGATCGCCGGCTGGGCGTGCCAGTTCACGCCTAAGGTCTCGCTCGAGCCGCCCGACGCGCTGCTCGCCGAAGTGTCGGGCAGCCTGCGCTATTTCGGCGGCGTACCGGCGCTCCTGCAAGCGCTGCACGCCGGGCTGAGCGATCTCGGCTACGACGTTTCGATTGCCGCCGGGCGCACGCCGCGCGCCGCGCTTTGGCTGGCGCGCGGCGACGGGCCGGCCGAGATCGCCGATCTGCCGCTCGAAGTCACGCGCTGGGAGCTCGACTTCTTCCGCAGCATCGGCATCGCCACGCTCGGCGAGCTCGTGCGCCTGCCGCGCGCCGGCCTCGCCCGGCGCTGCCCGCAGGCGCAGCTCGACGAGCTCGATTGCGCGCTCGGGCTGCGCGAGGAGCCGCGCGCTTTTTTCAGCCCGCCGGAGCGCTTCGCGGCGCGCCTCGAGCTGCCCGCGGAAGTGACGCACGCCGAAGCGCTCGCCTTCGCGGCGCGCCGGCTGCTCGTGCAGCTCGCCGGACTGCTCAGCGCGCGCCATGCCGGCGCGCGCGGATTCACCTTGCGCCTGATCGACGCGCATGGCGGCGCGACCGAGCTGCGCGTCAATCTCGCGTCGCCGGCGCGCGATGCCGAGCGCTTTGTCCGCCTGCTACGCGAGCGGCTCGCCGCTCTGGAGCTGCGCGAGCCGGTGCAGGCGATCGGCGTCACGGCCGGCGACTTCGCCGCTCTCGGCGGACGAAGCGGCAGCTTTTTCGGCGATGCGGCGGCGGAGGCCGAGGACTGGGCGCAGCTCCTCGAGCGGCTGCAGGGCCGCCTGGGACGCGACGCGGTCTACGGGCTGACCCTCGTGCCCGATCATCGTCCCGAGCACGCCTGGCGGCGCATCGCGCCCGGCGACTGGGATCCGCGCGAGTTCCGCCAACCCGGCCCGCGGCCGGCCTGGCTGGTCGAGCCGCCGCGCCGCCTCGAGCCGGGCGGCTTCGAGCTGCTCGCCGGGCCCGAGCGAATCGAATGCGGCTGGTGGGACGGCGACGAGGCGCGGCGCGACTATTTCGTGGCGCGGCTCGACCGCGCGCTCGCCTGGATCTACCGCGAGCAAGACGATTGGTACCTGCATGGCCTTTTTGCCTGATTACGCCGAGCTGCACTGCCTGTCGAACTTCAGCTTCCTGCGCGGCGCTTCGCATCCCGAGGAGCTGGTCGAGCGCGCCAAGGCGCTCGGCTACCAGGCGCTCGCGCTGACCGACGAATGCTCGTTCGCGGGCGCCGTGCGCGCGCACCTCGCCGCAAAGGAAGCCGGCGTGAAGCTCATTCTCGGCACCGAGATCGTGGTGGAGAAGGATCTGAAGCTGGTCGTGCTCGCGACCGATCGGCGATCGTACGGCGCCCTTTGCGCGCTCATTACCGCGGGCCGCCGGCGCGGCAAGAAAGGCAGCTACGTGCTGACGCGCGCGGACGTCGCGGCGCTCGCCGGCACCGGGGTGCTCGTGCTCTGGGTGCCGGGCGAGGATCCATCTCCCGGTGCCTGGCTCGCCGGGCATTTCGCCGGTCATGCCTGGATCGCCGTCGAGCTGCATTGCGGGCCGAATGACCATGCGAAGTTGGAATCTCTCAAGAGATTGTCCCTACAGACCGGACTGCCGCTGGTTGCTGCGGGAGACGTGCACATGCACCTGCGCTCGCGCCGCCGGCTGCAGGACTTGCTCACCGCGATCCGGCTGAGGCGCCCGCTCGCCGAGTGCGGGCAGGCGCTGTTCCCGAACGCGGAACGGAGCCTGCGTCTGCGCGTGCGCCTCGCGCAGCTCTTCCCGCAGGCGCTGCTCGATGAGACGCTGGCGATCGCCGGGCGCTGCCGCTTCTCGCTCGACGAGCTGCGCTACGAATATCCCGAGGAGCTCGTTCCCGAGGGCCATACGCCGGCCAGCTGGCTGCGCCGGCTGACCGAGCAGGGCCTCGAGCGCCGCTTCCCCGGCGGCGCGCCGGAAAAGGTGCGCTCGCTGGTCGAGCACGAGCTCGCGCTCATCGACGAGCTCGACTACGCGCCGTTCTTCCTCACCGTGCACGATGTCGTCGACTACGCGCGCCGCCGGGACATCCTGTGCCAGGGCCGCGGCTCGGCGGCGAACTCGGTGGTCTGCTATGCCCTGGGCATCACCGAGGTCGATCCGGCAAGGATGAGCCTGCTGTTCGAGCGCTTCGTCTCGCGCGAGCGCAACGAGCCGCCGGACATCGACGTCGACTTCGAGCACCAGCGGCGCGAGGAAGTCATCCAGTACGTCTATGGCAAGTACGGGCGCAGCCGCGCGGCGATCGCCGCCACGGTGATCTGCTACCGGCCGAAAAGCGCGCTGCGCGACGTCGGCAAGGCGCTCGGCGTGCCGCCCGAGGAAGTGGACCGCACGGCGAAGGGCTTCGCCTTCTGGGACGATCGGCTGCCCGAAGCCGGCGCGTGGTTCGAGCTGGCGCAGATGCTGCGCGGCTTCCCACGCCATCTGTCGCAGCACACCGGCGGCTTCGTCATCTCGCGCGGCCCGCTTTGCGAGCTGGTGCCGATCGAGAACGCGGCGATGCCCGAGCGCACGGTGATCCAGTGGGACAAGGACGACCTGGAGGCGCTCGGCCTGCTCAAGGTGGACGTGCTTGCGCTCGGCATGCTGACGGCGATCCGCAAGGCCTTGCAGATGGTCGGCCTGCAGATCGACGAGGTGCCGCCGGAGGACCCGGCGGTATACGCGATGATCCAGAAGGCCGACACGATGGGCGTTTTCCAGATCGAGTCGCGCGCGCAGATGAGCATGCTGCCGCGCCTCAAGCCCGACAACTATTACGACCTGGTGATCGAGGTGGCGATCGTGCGCCCGGGGCCGATCCAGGGCGGCATGGTGCATCCGTACCTGCGTCGCCGGCGCAAGAGCGAGCCGGTCGACTATCCGAGCGAAGCGGTGAAGCAGGTGCTCGAGCGCACGCTCGGCGTGCCGATCTTCCAGGAGCAGGTGATGCAGCTCGCCATGGTCGCGGCGGGCTTCTCGCCCGGCGAGGCGGATCGCCTGCGCCGCTCCATGGCGGCGTGGAAGAAGCGCGGCGGCCTCGAGCCTTTCGAGGAGAAGCTGAAGCGCGGCATGCGCGCGAACGGCTGCAGCGCCGAGTTCGCCGACTCGATCTACCGCCAGATCCTCGGCTTCGGCGAGTACGGCTTTCCCGAATCGCATTCGGCGAGCTTCGCGCTGCTCGTCTACGTGTCGTCGTGGCTGAAGTGCCATCACCCGGCGGCGTTCTGCGCGGCGCTCCTCAACAGCCAGCCGATGGGCTTCTATGCGCCCGCGCAGCTCGTGCAGGACGCTCGCCGGCATGGCGTCGAGGTGCGCGGTCCCGACGTCAACGTGAGCGACTGGGACTGCACGCTGGAAGGCGGCGCGCTGCGCCTCGGCCTGCGCATGGTGCGGGGGCTCGCCGAGGCGGCGGGCAAGCGCATGGCTTCTCTGCGCCCGTATGCGGACGTCGACGAGCTCTCGCGGCGGGCGCAATCGAGCCGCAAGGACCTGCGTGTGCTGGCGGCCGCCGGCGCGCTCGCAGCGCTCGCCGGGCACCGGCGGCTCGCGCATTGGAGCGCCGCCGGCGCCATGCAGCGCGCGCCGCTCGATGCGCCCATCGCCGAGCCGCGGCCGGCGCTTGCCGCACCGAGGGAAGGCGAGGACATCAGCGCCGACTACGCGCACCTCGGGCTCACGCTGGGTCGCCATCCGGTCGCTTTATTGAGAAATCGCCTGGCGAAGCAGGGATTCCTGAAGGCGAGTGAATTGCATGCTTTGTCGCACGGCATGCGCGCCAGCGTCGCCGGCCTCGTCACCTGCCGCCAGCGGCCCGATACGGCGAGCGGCGTGATTTTCGTCACGCTGGAGGACGAGAGCGGCTGCGCCAACATCGTCGTGTGGTCGAGCGTGGCCGAGCGCCAGCGGCGCGAGCTGCTCGGCGCGCGGCTGCTCGGCGTGCACGGCCGGCTCGAGCGCGACGGCGACGTTGTGCACCTTGTCGCACATCGGCTCGCCGATCACAGCGCATTGCTCGGGCCGCTGGAGGCGTCCGCGCGCGATTTCCATTAAGATTTTCCGTGCATGACGGCCGAGAGCGGCATCCTCACCCTGATCGCCGAGCGCCGCGCGCGGCGTCCGGCGCGCGATCTGCCGGCGCTCGCGCAGCTCTTCCGCCGGCTCGCCGCCTGCCCGGGCGGCGAAGCGGGCGAGACCGAGGACCGCATCTGGAACGTCTGGATGCACCACCCGCACGCCGAGGCTGCGGCGGCGCTCGAAGCGGCCACGCGCGACATCGCCGCCAAGCGCTACGACATCGCCGAGACCCGGCTCACGCGCCTCCTGCGCCGCGCGCCCGATTTCGCCGAAGCGTGGCACAAACGGGCGACGCTTTACTACATGCTCGGCCGCGACGGCGAGTGCCTGCACGACATCGCTCGCACGCTGGCGCTCGAGCCGCGCCATTTCGCGGCGATGCTGCACTTCGCGGAGATTCTGCTCGGCGAAGGCGCTTCGGCCGACGCGCGCTATGCCTTCGCGGCCGCCTTATCGCTTCATCCGCACCTCGCGCGGGCGCGCGCCGCGCTGTCTGACAAACCCTGACCCCTATAATGGCGCCGATGAACGAGAGTGACCTCAAGGTTACCGTCGACCGCAACCTGGAAGACCTGATCCCGGTGTTCCTCAAGAACCGCAACAAGGAAGTCGACACGCTGCGCCAGGCGCTCGCCGCCGCCGATTTCGAGCAGCTGCGCCAGCTCGGCCACCGCATGAAGGGCGTCGGCAACTCCTACGGCTTCAACCACGTTTCCACCCTCGGCAAGTACATCGAGGACGGCGCGCGCAGCGGCGACCGCACCTCGATCGAGGCGCATATCGCCGAATACGCGGAGTACCTCGCCAAGGTGCAAATCGCCTATGTCTGAGTAGCGCTCGCGTCATGCGCGTACTCATCATCGACGACGACCCGGACCTGCGCGCGCTGCTCGGGACGTACATCCGGCAGCGCTGGAAAGACGCGCGGGTGGAGGATTTCGATCCGCTCGAGCGCGACATGCCCGGGGACGACTTCCCGCTCGGCTCCTACGACGTGGTGATCCTCGACTACATGCTCGGTCGCGGCGACGGCCTGGAGTGGCTGCAGCGCCTCAAGCAGCGCGCCGATTGCCCGAAGATCCTGTTCCTCACGGGCGCCGGCAACGAGATCATCGCGGTGCGCGCCATGAAGGCCGGCGCCGACGACTACCAGCGCAAGCAGGAGATGACGCGCGAGCGGCTGGTCACTTCGCTGCACGAGATGACCGCCGACGCGGTGGAGAAGACGCTCTCGCCCGAGCTCGCCGCGCGCCTGGAAGGCCACAACCTGGGCGCCAAGATCGCCATCCCCGGCATCAAGGTGCTGCGCCTGATCGGCGAGGGCGGCACGGCGCGCGTCTATCTCGCCTCGCGCGACGGCGACGACGAGCCGCTGGTGGTCAAGATCCTGCGCCCCGAGATCGTCTCGGACCGCAACGCGCTCGCGCGCTTCATGGAGGAGTATTCGCTCGTCGAGCGCATCCAGAGCCGCCACGTCGCGCGCATCTACAGCCACGGCGACATCGAGGGCAACGCCTACCTGGTGATGGAGTTCTTCGAGGGCGGCGATCTGAACAAGCGCCTGGACGGCCGGCCGCTGCCGGCGGCCGAGGCGCTGCGTCTTTTCCGCGAGCTGATGTTCGCACTCGGCGACATCCACGAGAAGGGCATCCTGCACCGTGACCTCAAGCCGCAGAACCTGATGTTCCGTCAGGACGGCAGCCTCGCAATCGTCGATTTCGGCATCGCCATGGACATCGACGCGGTGGACCGCACCAATGCCGGCGAGGTGCTCGGCACGCCGCGCTACATGAGTCCCGAGCAGGTCCAGGGCCGTGCGCTCGACCTGCGCACCGACATCTACAGCGCCGGCGTGCTGCTCTACCAGATGCTCACCGGGCGGCACGTATTCGAGGGCGACAGCGCCGTGGAAGTGGCCCTGCAGCACCTGAACAAGCCACCTCCGGCGCTGCCCGAGCTGCTGCAGGGCTACCAGCGGCTGCTCGACAAGCTGCTCGAGAAGGATCGCGAGGCGCGCTTCCGCAACGCAGACGAGGTGATCGGCTTTCTCTCGCGCAAGTTCGAGCAGGGCGGGCCGGCGGCCGGGCCGGACACGACCCTAAGGCTGCACTAAGGAAGCGATCGCCAGATACTGCGCAGCTGCTCGGGCAGGTCCTTAGGCGAGAAGGGCTTGGAGATCGTGCCCGCGGCACCGAGGCTGCGCAGCTCGTCGAGGTCGCGCGGTCCGGCCTTCGCCGTGATGAACACGACCGGCACGCGCGCGAGCTCGGGGTGGTTCTTCATCTCCCGGAACAGCGCCGGGCCGTCCATCCCGGGCATCATCCAGTCGAGCATCGCCAGGTCGGGCTTGAAGGTCTTCATGGCGGCGATGGCGAGCGTCGGATCGGTGACGATCTGCACCCGCATCTTGCCCACGCGCTCCAGCGACATGCGCACGATGCGCTGGATGTCCTCGTCGTCCTCGACGTAGCAGATGCGCTCTAGCGTGCGCTCAGGCATGGCAGCTCGAACCAGAAAGTCGTTCCGCCGCCCTGGCGGTCGGCGAAGCCGATCCTGCCGTGCATCATCTCGATCAGGCGCTTGCAGATCGCGAGGCCGAGGCCGGTGCCGCCCTTCTGCCGCGAGGTCGTCGAATCGGCCTGGCTGAAGCGGCCGAAGATGCGCGAGCGGAAGGCCTCGGGGATGCCCGGCCCGCGGTCGTGGATCGCCACGCGCAGCGCGGCGCCGCGCGCCTCGGCGGTGATCTCGACCACACCGCCCGGCGGCGAGAACTTGGCGGCGTTGGAGAGCAGGTTGGTCATGACCTGCAGCAGGCGCTTGCGATCGGCGTCCACCTCGCCCTGCGCGAGGGGCTGGCGCGGCTCGAAGCGCACCTTGAAGCGGTCGGCGAAGCCCTTGTTCAGCACCATCGCTTCCTGCACCAGCTCGTCGACGCGGATCGGCTCCGGGGCGAGCGTCAGCTTGCCCGATTCGATGCGCTCGATGTCGAGGATGTCGTTGATCAGGTCGAGCAGGCGCTGCGCGTTGCGCTCGGCGACGTCGGTGAGCTCGGCCACGTCCTTCGGCACCTCGCCCAGCACGCCGGCGTTGATGAGCTGCAGCGAGCCGATGATCGAGGTGAGCGGCGTGCGCAGCTCGTGCGACAGCGTGGAGGTGAACTCCTTCTTCATGCGCTCGGCTTCGAGCTGCGCGGTGATGTCGCGTCCCTGGGCAATGACCGAGATCACGGCGTTGTCGGGGTTGACGAGCGGCGTGACGGTCCATTCGCAGACGATCGACAGGCCGTCGCGGCGCGGATTGCGCACCTTCAGGCCGGCCAACGGCGTCTGCGTGCCGATGAGCTGCGCCCATTGCGCGTCGAACTCGGCGTGGTATTCCGGCCGCACGAGGCGCTTCACCGACCCGCCGATCAGCTCCGCCGCGGCGAAGCCGAAGAGCAGCTCGGCAGCCTGGTTCACCTCGGTGACCGTTCCGTCCGGCGTCAGCTCGAGCACGGCGATCGGCGCGCGCTCGGCGAACAGCGCGAGCTTGCGGCCGCTCGCCTCGACCTGGCGGCGCGCTTCGTCGAGCTCACCGAGCTGCTTCTCGAGGCGGTTGTTGAGCACGCTGTAGTCCTCGGTCAGACGGCCATAGGCGTGGCGCAGCCGGAAGCCGGAGACGAACACGCTGTTCAGCCGGTAGGCGATCATCACGCATACCGCGTAGAAGAGCGGCACGAGCAAGGCGATGTCGCTGAACAGGCGATCGCCGAACGTGGTCAGCACGTAGACGAACGGCAGCAGGATGCCGCCCGCGTACAGCGCGAAGATTTTCCAGGCGGCGGCATAGACCGGGATGCCGATCGAGGCCATGCCGATGAAGAGCAAGGCGAGGAACACCTGCTCCTGGCCGGTCAGCGAGGGAAAGAACACGGCGCCGGCGAACCCCCAGCAGGCGCCGTTCGCGAGCGCCGAGATGCCGATCCAGCGCAGCCAGTGTGCCGCGCTCTCCACCTTGTCGGGCTCGCGGCGATAGCCGATCAAGAGCCCCGTGGTCGCGGCGCTGAAGGCCACCACCAGCGCCCACCAGAAGAAGACGAGCATCCACAGCCATTTGTTCCACAGCTCGACCGTGGCGATTGCGCCGGCGATGAAGCTCGCCGCGATGGCGATCGGCGTCTGGCTGCAAAGCTGCTCCACGCGGTCGGCGAGCACCAGGCGCGGATCGGCACGGTCGCGGATCTGCGCCGCGAGGACCGCGGAGCTGAGATCGGCGCGCGCAGCGCCGCTGGCTAGCGTGGTGTCGGTCATGCGCAGGCCGGGGAGCCTGCGCCATTCTATCGGCTTATTACAGACCCTTCCCGTTGCGTATCACCCCGACCGCGATGCCCTCGATGGCCAGCGCATCGCGGCGCAGATCGAGTTCGATCGGCGCGAAGTCGGGGTTCTCCGCTTCGAGCTGCACGCTGTGGCCGCGGCGGCGGAAGCGCTTCACCGTGACTTCGTCGGCGAGGCGCGCGACCACGATCTGGCCGCTGCGCGCCTCGGGCGTGCGATGCACGGCGAGCAGGTCGCCCTCAAGGATGCCCGCGTCGCGCATCGACAGGCCGCGCACGCGCAGCAGATAGTCGGCACGCGGGGTAAAGAGATTCGGATCCACCTGGTAGTGCCCCTGCAGGTTCTCCTCGGCAAGGATCGGCGCGCCGGCCGCCACGCGGCCCACTACCGGCAGCTCGAGGAGGCGCCGGCTGGCCGGCTTGGCGTCGCGCACGCGGATGCCGCGCGAGGCGCCGGAGGAGATCTCGATCGCCCCTTTCTTCTCGAGCGCGCGCAGGTGCTGCTCGGCCGCGTTCACCGAGCGAAAGCCCATGCGCTCGGCGATCTCGGCGCGCGTGGGCGGGTAGCCCGACACCTCGGTGAGCTCGCGCACGAGGCGCAGTATCTCGGCCTGCCTTTCGGTGAGCGGGTTCGCTGGCTCCATGAGCTGGGATTATATACAGTAGCCGGCGCCTTACAGCAAATCGCGCTGCCGCGGCCCCCCGGCGAGGGCCTCGACGAGGCCCGCGTCATCGTTGTCCGGCGTGTTGACCCGCGGGCTGACGGCGTAGCCGCCCATCCGCTCTGCGGGATAGGGCCGCACAAGCCGTTGCAGCGCCTGCACCTCGGCCTGCGGATCGAGCCAGGCCGCGTAATCCTCGGGCGCGATGATGAGCGGCATGCGCTCGTGGATGCGCGCCGAGAGCTCGTTCGGCGCGCCGGTGATCAGCGCGAGGCTGCGCACGGGCCCGCGCGGCCCGTGCCACACGGCAGCGATGCCCGCCAGCCCGAACAGCGGCCGATCGAGCGGATGCAGGTACCACGGTTGCTTGGCGCGCGCGACCAAGCGCCACTCGAAGTAGCCGCTCGCCGGCACCAGGCAGCGCCAGCGCAGGAAGGCATCGCGGAAAGCCGCTCTTCGCTCGAGATCCTCGCCGCGCGCATTGGCGAGCTTGTTGCCGATGGCAGGGTCCTTCGCCCAATGCGGAATCAATCCCCAGCGATGCTCGCGCGCCATGCGCGCGCCATGCCGATCGGTGCTGATCGCGAGCACGTCGCTCCCGGGACAGATGTTGTAGCGCGCCTTGAGCGGCGGCGTGGCTGCGAGGCCGAACTGCAGCGCGACGACATCGGGATCGGCATGGAGCGCGTAGCGGCCGCACATGGCGCAAGGGTACATCGGAGCTTGGTTACAATGGCCTGGCGATGATCATCCAGTCGCTGCTCGACACCGACCTCTACAAGTTCACGATGATGCAGGTGGTCCTGCATCACTTTCCCGGCGCGCAGGTCGAGTACAAGTTCAAGTGCCGCACCGAGGGCGTCGACTTCCGCCCGTACCTCGACGAGATGCGCAGCGAAGTGCAGGCCCTGTCCTCGCTCAGGTTCCGCAACGACGAGCTCGAGTACCTGCGCGGCCTGCGCTTCATGAAGTCCGACTTCGTGGACTTCCTCGCGCTGTTTCACTTCAGCGAGAAATACGTGCGCGTGGGGCCCGGCGAGCGCCCGGGCGAGATGGACATCACCATCCGCGGTCCCTGGCTGCACACCATCCTGTACGAGATACCGGTGCTCGCCATCGTTTCGGAGGTGTACTTCCGCCGCACCCAGCCGCGCCCGAGCTTCGACGAGGGGCGGCGCCGGCTCAAGGCCAAGATCGACCTCGTGCGCACCGTCGAGCCCGAGCTCGGGTTCAGGATCTCCGACTTCGGCACGCGGCGGCGCTTCTCGTGCGCGTGGCAGGAGGAGGTGCTGCAGGCGCTCAAGCGCGAGGTGTCCGAGAACTACGCCGGCACCTCGAACGTGTGGTTCGCGTTGCGCAACAACATGACGCCGCTCGGCACGATGGCGCACGAGTACATGCAGGCCTGCCAGGCGCTCGGCCCGCGGCTGCGCGACTCGCAGACCTTCGCGTTCGACAAGTGGGCGCAGGAATACCGCGGCGACCTCGGCATCGCCGTCGCCGATACGTACGGCACCGATGCGTTCCTGCGCGACTTCGACATGTACTTCTGCAAGCTGTTCGACGGTGCGCGGCACGACTCCGGCGATCCGTTCGAGTGGGGCGAGAAGCTGATCGCGCATTACCGGAAGAACCGCGTCGATCCGCGCACCAAGCAGCTGATCTTCTCGGACCAGCTTTCCTTCCCGCTCGCCATCGCCATCGCGCGACGCTTTCACGGCCGCGCGATCACCGCGTTCGGCATCGGCACCAACCTGACCAACGACCTCGGCTACGAGCCGATCAACATCGTCATCAAGATGACCGAGTGCAACGGCCAGCCGGTCGCCAAGGTGTCCGACTCGCCGGGCAAGACGGTCAGCAAGGACGCCGGCTACCTGCGCTACCTGCGCCAGGTATTCGGGCTGGAACCGGCGGAGAAGGCTTGATGGGGTCAGAGCAATTTTCGCGTAATTCAATCGCCCGTTAGTCGTTTCACGAAAATTGCCCTGACCCCTTTCGCGGTGCTCGCCGCGTGCTTCGCCCTCAACATGTTCGGGCGCGGGCTGGGCGACACCTACGCCGTGTTCCTGCTGCCGCTCGAGCGTGAGTTCGGCTGGGCGCGCTCGCAGACGACGAGCGTCTATTCGGTGTACCTGCTCGTGCACGGCTTCACTGCGCCGCTGGTCGGGCTGCTCTTCGACCGGGTCGGGCCGCGCTGGGTATACGGCGCCGGCACCGCCTGCCTCGGCGCGGCGTTCTTCTTCGCCTCGGCGCTCGGCAGCCTTTGGCAGTTCTATCTGCTGATCGGCGCGCTGGTCGGGGTCGGCGTCAGCTTGAACGGCATGGTGCCCGCGTCGGCGCTGCTGTCGCGCTGGTTTCGCGCGCGGCTCTCGAGCGCGATCGGCATCGCTTATTCGTCTTTCGGCGTCGGCACGCTGGTGCTCGTGCCGCTGGCCCAGCACCTGGTCGCCGAATACGACTGGCGCGGCGCCTATCGCATCCTCGGCACGGCGCTCCTGCTCGCCGCGCCGTTCGTCGCGTTCGCCATTCCCTGGCGCAGGTTCACCGCCGGCAGCCCGGAGCACCGCACGCGCAGAGCGAAGGGCGGCGGCGAGGGGTGGACGCTGCGCGCGGCGCTGCGCAGCCGCGTCTATTGGGGCCTGACGCAGGTGTTCTTCTTCACCGCGGCCGGCATGTTCGCGGTGCTGGTGCAGCTCGTCGCATTCTTCATCGACGCGGGCTTCTCGCCGCTCACCGCGGCCGGCGCGTACGGCGCGATCGGCATGATGTCGGCCATGAGCGTGATGGGCAGCGGCTTTACCTCGGAGCGCTTCGGCTACCGCCGCGTCATCACGGCGAGCTTCGTCGGCACGGCGAGCGGCATGGTGCTCCTGCTCCTCATGGCGCTCGCGCCGTTGACCTGGCTACTCGTGCTTTTCGTGCCCGCCTTCGGCCTTTGCATGGGCGTGCGCGGGCCGCTCGTGTCCTCGGTCAGCACGCGCTATTTCGCCGGCCCCGACGTCGCCGCGATCTACGGCGGCATTTACGCAGCCAACGCCGTAGGCGCCGCGTTCGGCTCCTTCATCGGCGGGCTTCTGCACGACTGGACCGGCGACTACAAGATCGGCTTCGCATTCGCGCTCGTCTGCGTGGCGATCGCCTCGGCCCCGTTCTCGAGCGTGCGCGAGCTCAGGACTTTCCGCTGATCTTCCGCATCCGCTGCTCGCGCTCCCCGAGCGGGCAGCCGCGCAGGTCGGCCACGCCGAGCTCGGTGACGAACACGCCCGCCTCGCTGCGCGGCAGCGAGACCGGGCCGGACAGCTTGTCCACCACGCGTGCAGCCGGCAGGACGATGATCGACAGGCCGCCGGGCGAGTGGTTCGCCGCGCGCACGAAGTCGAGTGCGCCGCCCACCGCCCCGACGTAGCTGCCGCGCGCGATTTCGCCGTTCACCTGGCCGGTGAAGTCGGCCTCCACCGCCGAGTTGATCGTCACGAACCGCTCGATCCTGGCCAACGTTCCCGGGCCGTGGGTGATATCCGAGGAGCGCAATTGCAGCATCGGGTTCTCGCGCGCCCATTCGAAAAGCCGCGGCGTGCCCATCAGCGCGCCGCCGACGCAGGCTTCGAGCTCGAGATCCGCGACGGCGTCGCACACCAGCCCCGAGTGATAGCGCAAGCCACGCTTTCCCTTGAGCGCCGCGACGACCGCATTCGGCAGCGCGCCGATTCCGCACTCGATGGTTGCGCCGTCCGGCACGAGCTCGGCCGCGGCGCGCGCGATGCGCAGACCGGTTTCGCCGGGCGGCCCCTGATCGAGCACGATCGGGGCGCGCGAGCTTGGCACGACGAGGTCGAAGTCGTCCTTCGCGAGCAGCGGCTGCGTGTAAGTCCAGGGCACGCGCTGGTTGACTTCCGCGACGACGGCGCGGCACACCTCGAGCGCCGGCGCGAGGTACTCGACGCCGAGGCCGAGGCTGTGCTCGCCGCGCGCGTTCGGCGGGCTTACCTGCAGCAGCACCACGTCGCAGGCGAGCCGGCGTGTGCGCAGCAGCGAGCCGAGCTGCGAATAGGGCGCGGGCAGGATTTCCAGCGCCCCCGCATCGGCGAGGGCGCGGTTGGTACCCGTTCCACAGTACGATGCGAGCCGCAAGTGATCGGCGGAAGTGGGACGCACGATGCCGGAGTAGCTCGACCCCAGGAACAGGCGGCAGCCGGAGAGCGCGGCGCGCTGCGCGACCAGCGCCTCGAGGAGCGTCTGCGGCTCGGCGCAAGCCTGGCCGCACACGATGGCATCGCCGCGGCGGATTACACTCGTCAGGTCGACCACCGGAGCGATTCTATGACGGACGAAAAGCTGCTCGACCTGATGCTGCGCGAAGCGCGCACGCACAGCGATTTCCACGACCGCGAGGTGCCCGAGGCGCTGCTGCGCAAGGCGCACGAGCTCATGAAGTGGGGACCGACCACGGCGAACAGCCAGCCGGCGCGCATCGTGTATCTGCGCTCGCGCGAGGCGCGCGAGCGATTGCGGCCGGCGCTATCCGCCGTGAACGTGGAGAAGACGATGAAGGCGCCGCTTACCGCGATCGTCGCCTACGACACGCGCTTCTACGAGCACCTGCCGCGGCTCTATCACAACCCGGATGCGATCCACTGGTACAACAAGCCGGGAGTGGCCGAAGTGAACGGCTTTCGCAACGGCAGCCTGCAGGGCGCCTACCTGATCCTCGCCTTGCGGGCCGTCGGCCTCGACTGCGGCGCGATGTCGGGCTTCGACAATGCCAAGGCGGATGCGGCGTTCTTTCCCGACGGGCGCCTGAGATCGAACTTCCTGATCAACATCGGCTACGGGACGGGCAAAGCGATCCCGGCGCGCAATCCGCGCTTCGCCTTCGAGGAGCAATGCCGCTTTATCTGAAGCCCGCCTAGCGGTCGAGCCCCTGGTCCTCGTACGAAGCGGGGTCGGAGATCGGCTCGATATGCGTATCGATCGAGGCGTTCGGCACGAGCGAGCGGATGCGCTCCTCGAGCTCCTCCGAGAGCTGGTGCGCCTGGGACACCGTCCACGCGTCGGGTACCAGCATGTGAAAGGAAAGGAAGCGGCGCGCGCCCGCCTGCCGGGTGCGCAGGGCGTGGAAGGACACGCCGTAGCGCCGCGAATATTCGGCGAGGATGCGCGTCACCGCGCTCTTGTCGACCGGCGAGATCGCCGCGTCGAGCAGGCCGCGCACCGAGCGGCGCACGAGCGCCGCGCCGGTCCAGACGATGTGCACGGCGACACCGAGCGCGACCAGCGGATCGAGCCACAGCAGGCCGGTGGCATAAACGAGGGCCACGCCCGCGAACACGCCGAGCGAGGTCACCACATCGGTCATCAGGTGGCGGCCGTCGGCTTCCAGGGTAATGCTGTGGAAGCGCCGGCCGGCGGCGATCAGCGAGCGCGCCACCGCGAAATTCACCGCCGTTGCGAGCGCCGTCAGGCCGAGCCCGAGCCCCGGCATGTCGAGCGGCTGCGGCCGGAGGAGCCGGGGGACGGCGGCGAGCAGGATGCCGGCCGCCGCGAAGACGATGAGGCCGCCCTCGATGCCGGCGGAAAAGTACTCGGCCTTGGAAAAGCCGTACGGATGATCCTCGTCCGGAGGCGCGGCGGCGATGCGCAGCATCCACAGGGCAAGAACCGCTGCGGCCAGGTTGACCAGCGATTCCAGCGCATCGGAGAGCAGACCGACCGAGCCGGTGAGCCACCACGCCGCCGCCTTGAGCGCGATGGTGACCAGCGCTGCGCCGATCGAGAGCCACGCGAAACGCTCAAGCGGCATAAGCGCGATAGAGGCGCGCCAGCACCCCTTGCGGCAGTAGCGGCACGCGGGCGCCTTCCCACGCGAGCTCGGCGAGGGCGAGATGGCGCGGCGTCCCGGCCGAGGCCGCGAAATGCCGCACCTGCAGCGCGCCCGGAAGGCCGAGGTCGGCGACCGGCGCGTCGCTCGCCACGAGGAGGAGGGCGCGCGCCATGGGATGCGGATCGGCAGCGCCGGGTGTCGTCTGCTCGCACGCCCAGCGCTTGAAGATCACCGCCTTGCCGAGGCAGCGGCGCGTCCACGGCGTGGCGCCTTCGAAGCGCGCGAGATACTCGGGGCTGGAAAGCACGGCCGGCGAATCGAGCTCGTACGTGGCGAGGTAGCGGCCTTCGCCTGCCGCTCCGTCGGCTACCCAGCGGCGCGCCGAGCGAAAGCCGCGAATCGCCAGCCGCTCGGGAACGTGCTCGCTGTCGTACCACGCGTTGAACTCCTCCTCCATCGCGGGCGGCGGCTCGGTCATCGTGAGCAGCAGGCCGCGGCTCATCGCTCGACCAGCGTGCCTTTCTCCACGGCATACGCGCGATCGGCGAGTCCCTCGACGAAGCGCGCGCTTTGCTCGGCGAGAAGCACCGTGACACCCGCCTGCTTGAGCGCGCGAATGGCGTTCGCGACCTGGGCCACGATCATCGGCGCGAGGCCCTCGGCGGGCTCGTCGAGCAGGACCGCGCTCGGGTTGCCTGCCAGCGTACGCGCGATGGCGAGCATCTGCTGTTCGCCGCCCGACATGCGGCCGCCGCGGCGGCCGCGCATCGCGCCGAGCGCCGGAAATACCTCATAGAGCCGCGCTTCGTCCCACTGCGGCGTGGACGGGCGGGGCGGCTGGCGGCCGACCGCCAGGTTTTCCGCGACGGTGAGGCCGGTGAAGATGCGTCGCTCCTCCGGCACGTAGCCCAAGCCGAGGCGCGCGATCTCGAACGGCTCGAGCCGCTCGATACGCCTGCCGGCGAAGCTCACTTCGCCCGAGAAGCGCTCGACGAGGCCGATCAGCGCCTTGAGCAGCGTCGACTTGCCGGCGCCGTTGCGCCCGAGCAGCGCGACGACTTCCCCCGTGCGGGCGTGCAGGTTGATATCGAAGAGCACGCGCGCGCGCCCGTAGCCGGCGTTCAGGCGCTTGATCTCAAGCATTGCCGAGATACACCTGGCGCACGCGCGGGTCGGCGCGCACGACCTCGGGCGGCCCGTCGGCGATGAGCTCGCCGAGGTGCAGCACCAGGATGCGATTGGCGAAGCCGAACACCACGTCCATGTCGTGCTCGGTAAAAAGCACGGCGATATTCTCGCTGCGGGCGATCTCCGAAGCGAGCGTCATGAGCGCGCCGCGCTCGGCGGGGGCCATGCCCGCGGTCGGCTCGTCCATGAGCAGCACGCGCGGGCTCTGCGCGAGCGCCACCGCGAGCTCGAGGCGCTTGAGCTCCCCGTAGGCGAGGAGCGCGCTCGGAAGCTCGTGCCCGGCTTGCAGGCCCACTCGGCCGAGCAGCCGCTCCGCTTCGCTGCGGTAAGCTCGCCTTGCCGAGCGCAAAAGCGAGCGATGCTCGCCGTGGTGCGCGAGGAGGGCGAGCTGCACGTTCTCCCGCACGCTGAGCGAGCCAAAAAGTGCCGCGACCTGGAAAGTCCGTCCGACGCCAAGCCGCGAGATCCGGTACGGCTTCAGGCCGGCCAGCCGCGTGCCATCCAGGCGCACTTCGCCGGCGTCAGCCGCAAGCTGGCCGTTCAGCACGTTGAAGCAGGTGGTCTTGCCCGCGCCATTGGGCCCGATCAGCGCCACCCGCTCGCCCGCGGCTACGGCGAACGATACATCGCGCAGCGCCTGGACGCCGTCGTAGGTCTTGGAGAGGTGGCTTACCGAGAGGGTTGCCATCGTCTCAGCGCGCCGGCGATTCCTTCGGGGAATGCGAGCACGAGAAGCAGGATCATGGCGCCCATCGCCGCGCGCCAGTAGTCCACCGCTCGCGAAACCGTGTCGGCGAGCCAGATGAAAACGGCGGCGCCCCAGAGCGGCCCGGTGAGCGTTTGCAGCCCGCCGAGCAGCACCATGACCAGCGCGTCCACCGAGCGCGCCACGGAAAGCGTCTCGGCGGAAATCGATCCCTTCGAGAATGCGAACAGCGCTCCTGCCAGCCCGGCGAACAGCGCGGCGATCGCGAAAGCCGCCCACTGGTGCGCGCGCACGTCGATGCCGATTGCCTCGGCGCGCAGCGGCGAATCGCGGGATGCGCGCAGCGCATATCCGAAGGCGGAATAGATCAGCTTCCACAGGAGCGCCAGCGCGGGCAGGCAGAGCGCGAGCGTCAGGTAGTAATAGGCGGTCTTCGAAGCCAGCCAGCCGGGCGGCCAGACGCCGATCAGCCCATTCGAGCCGCCCGTGAACGCGTCCCACTGGAAGGCCACCGACCAGGCGATCTGCGCAAAGGCGAGCGTCAGCATGGCGAGATAAACGCCGGACAGGCGAACGCAGAACCCGCCGAAGACGAACGCGCCCGCCGCCGCGGCCAGCGGCGCGGCGACGATCGCGAGCTCCATCGGCGCGGCGTAGCGCAGGAAGAGAATCGCGGCAGCGTACGCGCCCAGCCCGAAGTAGGCCGCGTGGCCGAAAGAGGCCATGCCGCCCGGCCCCATGAGGAAGTGCAGGCTCGCGGCGAAAAGCGCGAACACGAGGATGTCGATGAACAGCACCACGGTGTACTCGCCTGCCATGAGCGGCAGCGCTGCGAGGGCGAGCGCCAGGACCAGCAGCAGCACTCGCGACAGGCGCGAGAGCGGCCGGAGCAGCGGCTCCGAGCGGGCAAAGGCCGCGCGTGCCTGCGGCTCGGCGCGGCCGAGCAGGCCCCACGGGCGCAGCACGAGCACGATCGCCATGACCGCGAACTCGACGACCAGCGTCAGCTTCGAGTAGCCCAGGCCAATGCAGAAGGCCTTCACCTCGGCGATCACGAGCGCGGCGATGAAGGCGCCGGGAATCGAGCCGAGACCGCCTACCACGACCACGACGAACGCGTCGGCGACGAGCGCGAGGTCGACGCCGAGGCTCGCCGGCTCGCGCGGAATGGCGAGCGCGCCACCGAGCCCGGCCAGCGCTGCGCCGAGAGCGAAGACGCCCGTGAAGAGCCAGCGCTGATTGACGCCGAGCGCGCCGGCCATCTCGCGATCCTCGCTGGCCGCGCGGATAAGGACGCCCCAGCGCGTGTTCGCGAGGAACAGATGGACAGCCGCGAGGACAAGCGGGCCGACCGCGATCAGCAGCAGGTCGTATTGCGGGAAGCTGCGTGCCGCGATAGTCACGGCGCCGGCGAATCCGGGCGCGCGCGGTCCCAGCATGTCGACCGGGCCCCACGCCCACAGCGCAAGGTCACGCACCACGAGCACGACGGCGAAAGTGGCGAGCAGCTGCAGCAGCTCGGGGGCGCGATAGATCCGGCGCAGGAGGAGGATCTCGATCAGCGCGCCGCCCGCGCCGACCCCGAGCGCCGCCGCCGGCACGGCAGCCCAGAAGCCGATCTTGCCGGCGAGCGACACGGCGAGGTACATGCCCAGCATATACAGCGAGCCGTGCGCGAAGTTGACGATGCGCGTCACGCCGAAGATGAGCGACAGCCCGGCTGCGACGAGAAAGAGCGAGCTCGCGCCGGCGAGCCCGTTCAGGAATTGCAGGACTACGGCGTTGCCGCTCACTCCTTGCGCTTACGGCTCTTTGCGCAGCGCGCGCACTTCCTCGTCGGGAGGCTGGAACCTCGCGCCGTCGGCATAGTGCCAGTTGACCATCACGCCCTTGCCGTCCTTCCTGGCCAGCTGGCCGACGAAGGCGCCCATCGTCGACTGGTGATCGAGGCCGCGCCAGACGATCGGGCCGAACGGCGTCTGCATCTGCAGACCCTTGAGCGCCGCAATCAGCTTTTCGGTGTCGGCGCTGCCCGCCTTGCGCAGCGCATTCGCGATTGCATACACGGCGCTATAGCCCACCACCGATCCCTGGCGCGGGTAGTCCTTCCAGCGCTTCTGGTAGGCGTCGCGGAACTTGCGGTGCTCGGGCGTATCGAGATCGCGCCACGGATAACCGGTGACCCACCAGCCTTCCGGGGTCTCGTCCTGCAGCGGATCGAGGTACTCCGGCTCTCCGCCGAGCAGGTTGACGACCGGCGTGCTGCGGAACAGGCCGCGCGTGTTGCCTTCGCGCACGAACTTCTGCAGGTCCGCGGCGAACAGCGAGCTGAAGATGGCATCGGGTCTTGCCTCGGCGAGCGCCTCGACCACCGCGCCGGCGTCGATCTTGCCGAGCGGCGGCGCCTGCTCGGCGACGAACGCCACGCCGGGCTGCGCCGCGGCGAGCAGCTTCTTGAACGACTCGCTCGCCGACTGGCCATATTCGTAGTTGGGATAGACGATCGCCCAGCGCTTCCTGTTCAGCTTCGCCGCCTCGGGGACGAGCATGGCGACCTGCATGTAGGTCGAGGGGCGCAGGCGGAAGGTGTAGCGGTTGCCGTTCTGCCAGACCAGCTTGTCGGTGAGCGGCTCGGAGGCGAGAAACACGATCTTTCTCTGGTTGGCGAGGTTCGCCACGGCGAGTCCCACGTTCGAGGCGAAGGTGCCCATGAGCACGGCGACCTTCTCGCGCGCGATCAGCTCCTCGGCGACGCGCACCGCGTCGCCCGGCGTACCGCCGTCGTCGCGGATCACCAGCTCGAGCTTGTGCCCGGCCGCGCCGCCGGCGTCGTTGATCTCCTCCAGCGCGAGCTGCATGCCTTTCTTGTACGGATCGAGGAAAGCCGGGAACACCTTGTAGCTGTTCAGCTCGCCGATCTTCACCGTGCCCTGGCCAAACGCGAGCGTCGATGCGAAGAGCAGAACTAAGCCGGGGAGGATCCTGAGCATCACTTTTCTCCTTCCACCTTGGCGCCTCGGTCCGGCTTGATCTTGTCGGTGCCGCCGGGAAAGACGCGCCAGAACTCCCTGCGCACGAGGCTGGCGATCGTGGCGCTCTTGTTCAGGCCGTGATAGCGCGCGATCGCTTCGAGCATCGCCAGGTCGCGCGGTGCGGCGGAAAAGGTGCTGACTTTGGCGCGCGGCCGGGGCATATATAAGGTTTATATAAACCTTATAGTAGCACGCTTTAGGCGGCCTTGCGCTCCGCGGGCGGCGGCAGGAGCCTCAGGCAGCGCTCGATCCAGAGCGCGGTGAGCTTCTCCTGCACGCCGTTCTGGGCGAGGCGCTGCGCGAGGGCCGGGAAATCGACCTGGTCGAGCGGCTGGTCCTGGTTGAAGCACGAGAAGACATAGCTCGTCCTGCCGGTTTCGCGGTCCACGTGCGGCTGCAGGCACTGCGCGCAGATCTCCTTCATCATGCACTGCATCGGCGAGTTGATCGAGCCGATCGCCACGTGCGTGGCCTTGAGGTAGGGCGCCAGCACGCCGTGGCGCGCGAGCGCGACCGCCGCCATCATGCGGTCCGAGCCGATGGCGATGATGCGATCGAGCGCCGGGAAGGCGATCGGCTGCGCGCCGAGGGCGCCCGAGGCGTAGGCGTGCATCGCCTGGACGATGTTGCCGACGAACGCGCGGTCCTGCCGGCGGCGCGGTGCGAAGCCAGGGGCTTCGTCGCAGCACCAGACGACCACGTCGGCGGCGGCCTCGATGTCGTCGATGCGATAGCGGTCGGCGATGTGCTTGTAGCCGGCGAAGTAGATGACTTTCGAGCCCGCCGCGCGCAGCGCCCGGCCGATGGAAAAGAGCACGGCATTGCCGAGGCCGCCCCCCACCAGCGCCGCGCTCTCGCCGCTCGGGATCTCGGTCGGCGTGCCGGTTGGTCCCATCAGGATCACCGGCTCGCCCGGGCGCAGGTACGCGAGGAGGTCGGCCGAGCCGCCCATCTCGAGCGCGATGACCGAGATCAGGCCCTTCTCGCGATCGACCCACGCTCCCGTGAGCGCGAGTCCCTCCATGGCGAGCGTCGTGCCGGGCACGCGCAGGGCGAGGGTCTCGAAATTCTGCATGCGGTAGAACTGTCCCGGCTGGAAGCGGCGCGCCGCCACGGGCGCGCGCAGCACCACCTCGACGATCGCCGGCGTGAGGCGGCGCACCTCGTGCACGACCGCGCGCAGCTCGCGGTCGAGGAGCGCGAGGAACGCGGCATCGCCGAGCGACGACGCGGAGGCCCGCTGCGACAGCACGCGGCTCAGCACCGGGTAGCCTTGCTTCGCGCTGCCCATCGCCTTCACCACGTTGCCGAAGTAGGACGGGTGCAGGTCGCCGAAAAAGCTCATGAACCTGCCGTCGGCATAGCGGTGCAGCAGCACCTCGGGCTGCTTCGGCTTGGAGGTGTGCCGCTCCGGTCGCACCGGCTTGCCTTCTTCGTCGCAGGCGAGGAAGTATTTGCCGTCGAGCGCGAGGCTCACGCCTTCTTCGCGCGCGAGCACCGTGTTGGGCTGCGTGCCGGCGGCGATGAGCACGGAACCCGCGGGCAACTCGACCGCCTGACCTTGCGCATCGGTAAAGCAGACCGCGCGGGCGTGGCCATGCGCGTCGATGTCGATGCGCGTCGGGGTCAGGTTCTCGGCGAACACGATGCCTTCCTCGAGCGCCTTTGCCACCTCCTCGTGGTTGAGCGTGTACGAGGGGCTGTCGATCAGGCGGCGGCGATAGGCGATCGTCGCGCCGCCCCAGGCTTTCAGGAGCTGTTGCCTTTGCGCAGGCTTCGCGTCCCTGAGCGCCCGTGCGTGGGCGATGAATTCCTCGGCAATCGCCCGCTCCTCGGCGTTCCACGCGGGCTTCGTCTCGAGCGCCTCGTAGCGGGCGAGAAACTTCTCCACCTGCACGCCGTAGTAGGCGAGCGATTCGGTGGCGGTGTCGATCGCCGTCAGGCCGCCGCCGATGACGACGATCGGCAGCCGGATCTGCAGGTTGGCGATCGATTCGCGCTTCGCCGCGCCGGTGAGCTGCAGCGCCATCAGGAAGTCGGACGCCGCACGCACGCCGCGCGCGAAGCCGTTGGGGATGTCCAGCACCGTGGGCCGTCCCGCCCCGGCGCACAGCGCTATGTGGTCGAAGCCGCGCGCGAACGCCTCGTCGATGGTCAGCGTGCCGCCGAAGCGAACGCCGCCGAACATGGCGAACTGGCGGCGCCGCTCGACGAGCAGGCGCAGGATCTTGAGGAAGTTCTTGTCCCAGCGGACCGTAATGCCGTACTCGGCGACGCCGCCGAAGCCGGCCATGACCCGCTCGTCCAGCGGCTCGCGCAGCTGGGCGATGTCCTTGATCGGCGCGAAGGCGACCCGGCTGCCGAGCGGATCGACGCCCGAGATGTCGGCCTCGAGCGGCTCGATCTTCAGCCCGTCGATGCCGACCACGGCATGGCCGTCGTTCATCAGGTGGTGGGCCAGCGTGAAACCGGCCGGGCCGAGGCCGACGACCAGAACGCGCTTTTGCGTCGCCGGCTTCGGATAAGGCCGGCGCAGATCGAACGGATTCCAGCGCGTGAGCAGCGAGTAGATCTCAAACCCCCAGGGCAGCTCGAGCACGTCCTTCAGCGTGCGCGTCTCGGCCTGCGGGATGTTCACCGGTTCCTGCTTCTGATAGATGCACGACTTCATGCAATCGTTGCAGATGCGGTGGCCGGTACCGGCGACCATCGGGTTGTCGACGGCGATGATGCCGAGCGCGGCGAGCGGCTCGCCGCGCGCCTTGACCATGTGGAATTCCGAGATCTTTTCCTCGAGCGGGCAGCCGGCGAGCGGCACGCCGAAGACGCTCTTGCGGAAGCCCTCGAGCGGCGCCTTCTCCTGCAGGCCCTTCGAGCACGAGTCTTTGCCCTGCTCATGGCACCAGATGCAGTAGTTCGCTTCGTCCAGCGCGCCCACCAGATCGGTCCCCGGATCGGTGAGCGCGAAACCTTCGCGATGGCGCGGCTCGACCGGCACCGGGATCAGCTTCATGTAGTCCAGCTTGTGCGGCGTCTTGAAGAGCACCCCGCCGCGATGCGCCTGCCGGCCCGCCGTCGTCAGGGTCGCCCATGCGGCGTAGCGCGCGGCGAGCTCGAGGTTTTCCGCGTTCTCCGTTTCGTTCGCCAGCCAGTCGCTTACGCGGCGCGCGAACTCGAGCTCGGTGAACGAGCGGCCGAAAAGCCGCTCCTGCGCTGCCGCCGGATCGAAGCCCTCGAGGTCGGCCGGCTTCACCTTGTGCAGCGCGCGGCGCTGCACGAATTGTCGCTTCACGGCGTAGAGCGGCGCGAGCTCGTTGTGCCGCCCGGCGAGAGCGCGCGCCTCGCGCTCGATGCCGAACAGGCGGGCGAGGAAGTCCTCGACATGCGGTGCAAGCGCGACCAGCAGATCGGATTCCTGCTTTGCCGCCGGCGGCTGCGTCCGCGACGCGAGGAGCCGCTCGCGCAACGCGGTGTCGGCCTCGGCGAGAAAGGCGAGGAACGCCCGGTCGACGCGCAGCAGTCCCTCGCGCTCGTACAAGTCGCTGAAGCGAATATCGAATCCGAGCTGCATGCGGTTTAGAATTATCGGGTAATTTTTTCCCGCATTAACTTATTCTTCCGGGGGCTTTGCCCATGCAGATCAAGAACAGCGTTTTCCTCGTCACCGGCGGCGCCTCGGGCCTCGGCGCAGCGACCGCGCGCATGGCCGCCGATAACGGCGCGAGAGTGCTCATCGCCGACATGCAGGCCGAAGCGGGAGAAAAGCTCGCGCGCGACATCGGCGGACGCTTCGTCAAGACCGACGTCTCCTCGGAAGCCGACGGCAAGGCGGCCGTGGCGGCCGCAGTGAAGGAGTTCGGCGGCCTGCATGTGCTCGTCAACTGCGCCGGCATCGCGATCGCCGAGCGCACGCTGGGCAAGGAGGCGCCGCATGACCTCGCCCGCTTCGAGCGCGTGCTGCGCGTCAACGTGCTCGGTACCTTCAACATGATCCGCCTTGCCGCCGATGCGATGGCGAAGGCGAGCCCGAATGCCGCGGGCGAGCGCGGCGTGATCGTCAACACGGCCTCGGTGGCCGCCTTCGACGGCCAGATCGGCCAGGCGGCCTACTCGGCCTCGAAGGGCGGCGTCGTCGGCATGAC
>CAYZFN010000069.1:0-4936 GCA_964477695.1 uncultured Enterobacteriaceae bacterium
TCCTCGTCGCCCTGGCGCACCAGCGCGTCGCCTTTGCGATAGTCGCCGATCGCGAGCAGCGGCTCGAGCTCCGCCCACTCGCCGGCGCTCATGCGGGCGAGCGACTGGTTCTGGCGCAGCTGCAGGCGGATGCTGTTGCGCTGCGGATGCGCCGCAAGCTTGGTCATCTTCGACGTCGCCAAGCGCCGGATTCTAGTCCCTTGACCTCAGTCAAGGCCGCTCGCGAGGCGGATTCTTACCATAGCGCTCCGCGCAAGGAGGTGATTTCCCATGGGTACCGTCGAACCGCAAGTCGCCGCAGGCGAGCAGACGCAAACGACCGACGGCTTTCAGCTGGTCATCGAGGCGCTGAAGCTCAACGGCATCGACACGATCTACGCCCTGCCGGGCATTCCGATCACCGATCTCACCCGAAGAGCGCAGGCCCAAGGCCTGAGAGTCCTGGCGTTCCGCCATGAGCAGAACGCCGGCTACGCGGCGTCGATCGCCGGCTTCCTCACGCAGAAGCCGGGCATCTGCCTCACCGTGTCGGCGCCCGGCTTCCTGAACGGCTTGAACGCCCTCGCGCACGCGACCACGAACTGCTTCCCGATGATCCTGATCAGCGGCTCGAGCGAGCGCGAGATCGTCGACCTGCAGCAGGGCGACTACGAGGAGCTCGACCAGCTGGCGATCGCCAAGCCGCTCGCCAAGGCGGCCTACCGCGTGCTGCACGCCGAGGACATCGGCATCGGCATCGCGCGCGCCATCCGCGCCGCGCTGTCCGGCCGGCCGGGCGGCGTATATCTCGACCTGCCGGCGAAGCTCTTCGCGCAGGCGATCGGCGCCGAAGCGGCGAAGAAGACGCTCATCAAGGTCGTCGATCCGGCGCCGAAGCAGATTCCCGCCCCCGAGGCGGTCAGGCGCGCGCTCGACCTGCTTCGCTCCGCGAAGCGGCCGCTCATCATCCTCGGCAAAGGCGCCGCGTACGCGCAGGCCGATGCCGATATCCAGGCGCTGGTGGAGAAGACCGGCATTCCCTACCTGCCGATGTCCATGGCGAAAGGCCTGCTGCCCGATACGCACGAGCAGTGCGCATCCGCGGCGCGCTCGTTCGTCCTGCCGGCGGCCGACGTGGTCATGCTGATCGGCGCGCGGCTCAACTGGCTCTTGTCGCACGGCAAGGGCAAGACGTGGGGCGGCAAGGGCGCGAAGGACTGGGGCGGCCAGAAGTTCATCCAGGTCGACATCTCGCCGCAGGAACCGGACAGCAACGTGCGTATCGACGCGCCGGTCGTGGGCGACATCGGTTCCTGCGTCAGCGCCCTGCTCGCCCATCCGGGCAACCTACCCAAACCGCCCGCCGAATGGCTGGCCGCGGTGGCGGACAAGAAGAAGGGCAACGTCGCCAAGATGGCGGAGACGCTGGCGAAGAACCCTTCGCCGATGAGCTTTCACAGCGCGCTCAACGTGGTGCGCGACATCGTCAAGGCCAATCCCGACGCCATGCTGGTCAACGAGGGCGCCAACGCGCTCGACTTCACGCGCTCGATCGTCGACATGTACAAGCCGAGGAAGCGCATCGACGTCGGCACCTGGGGCATCATGGGCGTCGGCATGGGGTATTGCGTCGCCGCGGCCATCATCACGCGCCAGCCGGTCATCGCAATCGAGGGCGACAGCGCCTTCGGCTTCTCCGGCATGGAAGTCGAGACGATCTGCCGCTACAACCTTCCGGTGTGCATCGTGGTGATGAACAACAATGGCGTCTACAAGGGCACGGACAAGGATCCGACCGGTCGCGATCCCGCGCCCACCGTGTTCGTGAAGAACGCGCGCTACGACAAAGTGATCGAGGCGTTCGGCGGCGTCGGGGCGCAGGCGGCGACGCCGGCGGAGCTGCGCCGCGCGATGGAGGAGGCGATCCGCTCCAAGCGACCGACCCTGATCAACGCCCTGATCGACGAGACGGCCGGCACCGAGAGCGGGCGCATCACGAGCCTCAACCCGAGCGCGGCGAAGAAGCAATAGTCCCCGGAGGAAAGCAATGGAAGCACTCAAAGGCGTTCGCATCCTCGACATGACCCATGTGCAGGCCGGTCCGACCTGCAGCCAGCTGCTCGCCTGGATGGGCGCCGACGTGATCAAGTTCGAGAACCCGCAGGGCGACGCGACGCGCGGCCAGCTGCGCGACGTGCCCAACGCCGACTCGCTCTACTTCACGATGCTCAACTGCAACAAGCGCTCGATCACGGTCAACATGAAGACCGCCGAGGGCAAGCAGGTGTTCGTCGACCTGCTGAAGAAGTGCGACATCCTCATGGAGAACTTCGGCCCGGGCGTGCTCGACCGCTTCGGCTTCAGCTGGGAGAAGATCCACGAGACCAATCCGAAGATCGTGATGGGCTCGATCAAGGGCTTCGGCTCGAGCGGTCCCTACGCCGACTTCAAGGCGTACGAGAACGTCGCGCAGGCCATGGGCGGTGCGATGAGCACGACCGGCGTGCCCGATGGCGCGCCGTTCGTCACCGGCGCGCAGATCGGCGACACGGGAACCGGGCTGCATCTCGCGATCGGCCTGCTCGCGGCCCTGCGCCAGGCCGAGCGCACCGGGCAGGGGCAGTACGTCGAGGTGGCGATGATGGACGGGGTGATGAACCTTTGCCGCGTGAAATTCCGTGACCACCAGCGGCTGCAGCGCGGGCCGCTCGCCGAGTACTCCGTGCCCACCTACCAGGGCATGGGCGAGGTGCCGCGCGCCGGCAACGATTCGGGCGGCGGCCAGCTCGGCAACGCCATCCACTGCAAGCCGCACGGCGCGAACGACTGGCTGTACGTCGTGGTGCAGGAGGCGGTATGGACCGCGCTCGCGGAGCGCATCGGTCCCGAGGTCGGCATGCCGGGCATGGCGAACGATGCGCGGCTCGCCACGATCGGCGAGCGGCGCAAGAATCAGAACCTGATGTGGACCCTGCTCAACAAATTCGCCGAGAAGTACACCAAGCGCGAGCTGATGGCGATTCTCAACCCGCTCGACGTGCCGTGCGGCCCGATCATGAGCACCGAGGACCTGGCCAACGACGAGCACGTGCGCGGGCGCGACATGTGGGTCGAGCTCGACCATCCGCAGCGCGGCAAGTGGTTCAACGTCGGCATGCCGATCAAGCTCTCGGCATCGCCGGCCGCCGTGAAGCGCTCGCCCACGCTCGGCGAGCACACGGACGAGATCCTGCGCACGGTGCTCGGCTACGACGATGCCAAGGTCAAGAACCTGAAGCATGCCGGCGCCTTCTCGGTGCCGCCGAAGAAGGCTGCATGAAGCCCGCCATCCGCCTATGAGACTTGCCATCATCGGACAGCAGGACTTCGGCAAAGCCGTCCTCGAGGCGTTCCTCGCGCGCGGCGACCAGGTCGCCGGCGTGTTCTGCGCGCCGGAGAAGCCGGGCGCGAAGGCCGACGTGCTGAAGACCGCGGCCCAGGAGAAAGGCGTCTCGGTGTTCCAGTTCGCGTCGCTCAAGGGGCCGGAAGCGATCCAGCAGATGAAGGCGCTCAACGCCGACATCGGCATCATGGCGTACGTGCTGCAGTTCGCGCCGCAGGAGTTCGTCAAGATCCCGAGGCATGGCACGATCCAGTATCACCCCTCGCTGCTGCCCAGGTACCGCGGCCCCTCGTCGATCAACTGGCCGATCATCCGCGGCGACACGCAGACCGGGCTCACGATCTTCCGCCCGACCGACGGACTGGACGAGGGCCCGGTCATCCTGCAGAAGGAAACGCCCATCGCTCCCGACGATACGCTCGCCTCGGTTTATTTCGACCGGCTGTTCCCGATGGGCGTCAAGGCGATGCTCGAAGCGGCCGATCTCGTGCTCGCCGGGAAGCACAAGGAGCGGGCGCAGGACGAGTCCCAAGCGAGCTACGAAGGCTGGTGCCGCAAGGCCGAGGCGCGGCTGAACTGGGCGAACCACGTCGATTTCATCTACAACACGATCCGCGGCTGTAACCCCGCGCCCGGCGCCTGGACGACGCTCGAAGGCAAGGAATTGCAGCTGTTCGATGCGCGCAAGCATCCAGTGCGCGCCTTCGGCGCCGTGAAAGGCAAGGTCGGCGAGGTCGTCGAAGTGACCGACAAGGGCTTCCAGGTCACGGCACAGGGCGGGCGCATCGAGGTGCTGCGCGCCAAGCTCGGTGATGGGAAGAAACTCGCCGCGGCGGAGCTCGTTTCGAGCGGTCAGATCCGCGCTGGCGCGATCCTGGGCAGCTGAGCGGCCGCGCAGCGCGCCGCGCAACATTTGACGCGGCTCATGTTGGACTGCAACAATGCGGCTCAGGCTGCTGTTTTAAGGGAAGTTGTTGCCGCGCGCTGCGCTTGACCGCGTAGCGTAGAATTTTTTCGCGGAACGACAAGGGGAGCCCGCCGCTGGACCTGACGCAGACGCTGGAGATCGCTACATGCACCGACCCGGGCATGGTGCGCTCGCATAACGAGGACTCGATCGCCGCCGACGCGGCGAACGGCCTGGTCGTGCTCGCCGACGGCATGGGCGGCTACAACGCCGGCGAGGTCGCGAGCGGAATGGCGACCACCGTAATCGTCAGCGAGATGCGCCAGATCCTCGCGAGCGTTCGTCCCTACGACGTCGACCAGCGCTCGAACGAGGAGCTGGCCGCGCGGCTGGTGCGCGAGCAGGTGCTGAAGGCGAACAGCTCGATCTTCCAGGCGGCGCAGAGCCAGCCGCAATACGCAGGCATGGGCACGACGCTGGTCGTGAGCCTCTTCTACGACAACCGCGTGCTCGTCGCGCATCTCGGCGACTCGCGGCTGTACCTCCTGCGCGACGGAAGTTTCCGCCAGGTGACGCGCGATCACTCGCTGCTGCAGGAGCAGATCGACTCGGGCATCATCACCGCCGAGCAGGCCAAAAAGGCGGCGCACAAGAACCTCGTCACCAAG
>CAYZFN010000070.1:0-9502 GCA_964477695.1 uncultured Enterobacteriaceae bacterium
GGCAAGGATCCGCTCGACTTCATGCTCGACCTCGCGCTCGAGGAAGGGCTCGACACGCTGTTCAGCGCGCTGCTCCTCAACTCGGACGAGCCGGCGGTGGGAAGGATGCTGCGCCATCCGAGCTCGCTCGTCTCGCTTTCCGACGCGGGGGCGCACCTCACCTTCTTCAACGACGCCGGCTTCGGGCTGCACCTGCTCGGCCACTGGTCGCGCAAGCTGGGCGTGCTGTCGCTCGAGGAGGCGGCGTGGCGGCTCACCGGCCAGCCGGCGAAGCTGTTCGGCATCCGCGAGCGCGGCGCGCTGCGGCCCGGATATTGGGCGGACCTGCTGCTGTTCGATCCGGCCAGCGTGCAGCGCGGGCCGAACCGGCGGACCTTCGATCTTCCGGGCGGCCAGCCCCGGCTCACGGCTGCCGCGGTCGGCGTGCATGGCGTGTGGGTGAACGGCACGCGGATCGCCGGCGGCGACGTCGAACCGATTCGACTGCCGGGTCGTCTGCTTCGCGAATTCGACGCGTAGCGTTTGCACGACAGCGTGCTTGCGAAGCTACAGCGCAAAATGAAGAACTTCGCGTCGCCTGAGACCGACAACGAGTGTTCGGCACCGATGAGGTGAATCGTTTCAAACCAGCCACTTAGGGGCTGGTACGGTTCGTGCATTTAGTGGTCCGCTGTCCCCCCATTCACTACACGCAGGGAGCTGAGAGTGCTACAGAAAGACGGTTTCTTCCGCAAAAGCCGCGACGAGAAGAGCGACGACACCTTTTTCCGTCCGAACACGGCCGTGACGCCGCCCACCACCCCCGCGGCGAACGCCGCTCCGGTTTCCCAAGCCGTGCTCAGTCCGGGCAGCGTGAGCGAGCGTAAGGAAGCCAAGCTCGTCGTCGGGCCCGACATCAAGCTGAAGGGCGTCGAGATCAGCGATTGCGACACCCTGATCGTCGAAGGCCGCGTCGAAGCCACCCTCGACTCCCGCGTCCTCGAGATCACGCCGCACGGCGTGTTCCAGGGCACGATCGCCGTCGACAACGCCGAGATCCACGGCCGCTTCGAAGGCGAGCTGACCGTGCGCAAGCAGCTGATCATCTCGGGCGCCGGCAAGGTGTCGGGCAAGATCCGCTACGCCAAGATCAAGGTCGAGGAAGGCGCCGAGATCTCCGGCGAAATCTCGATGCTCGACAAGTCGCAGTCGGCGTTCTCCACGAACCGCAAGGTCGCCTAACCAGTCTCGCTCTCCCCGCAGCACCCGGAAGCCCTGGCGCATACTCCGGCCGGGCTTCCGGGGTTTCTCTATTTGTTACCGAAGCGCGCGCGCGAGGCGGGTGACCCCCTCGCCCAGCTTCGCCTCGTCCGCGGCGAAGCACCAGCGCACATAGCCTTCACCCTGCGGGCCGAACGCCGCGCCCGGCGCGAGTCCGAGCCCGTGCTCGCGCACGAGGCGCTTGCAAAAGGCAAGGCTGTCCTGCATTCGTTCGATGCCGAGGAAGGCATACATGGTGCCTTCCGGCAGCGCCACCCTGACGCGCGGAATCTTTTTCAGCTCCGAGACGAGGAAATCGCGCGCACGGCGAAAGCGCTGCAGCGTGTGCGCTACCACCGGCTCGCCTTGCGTGACGGCCGCGATGCCGGCGCGCTGCACGAACACCGGCGCGCACGAGGTGTTGTACTCGATCAGCTTGCCAAGGTCGGCCATGAGGCTCGGCGGAACGACCAGCCAGCCGAGCCGCCAGCCGGTCATGAGCCAGGACTTGGAGAACGTGTTGGCGCTGATCACGCGGTCCTCGGCGTCCATGATGTCGAGGAACGAAGGGGCGATGCCGCCGCTCTGGCCGGTGTCGCCATAGTAAAGCCGCTCGTAGGCGTCGTCGGCGAAGATCCAGATGCCGTGGCGGCGGCAATGCTCGAGCACGGCGTGCTGCGCCTCGCGCGAGATCGTCCAGCCGGTCGGGTTATTGGGCGAGTTCAGGTACAGCGCACGCGTGCCGGGCTGCAGCTCATCGAGCAGCCGCTGCACGTCTAGCGTCCACCCGGCAGGCGCGAACTCGAGCGCCACCGTCGCTACGTGCGCGCCGAGGATCTTCGGGATCTCCTGCAGATTCGGCCAGAGCGGCACCACCTCGACCACGCGGTCGCCCGGATCGACGAGCAGCTGCGAGGCGAGCATAAGGGCGTTCACGCCTGCCGTGGTCACCGCCACCTGATCCAGGCTTGTCTTGCGATGCCATTTTGATATGTATTGGGCGAGTGCCGCGCGCAGCTCGGGAATGCCGAGGTTGTGCGTATAGAAGAGCTCGCCGGCGGCCATCGAGTCGGCGGCCGCCTGGCGGATGAACCCGGGCGTCGCCTCGTCGGGCTCGCCGACCCAGAACGCCAGGATGTCGCTGCGTCCGAGGCCCTCGTTGTAGAGCTCGCGGATCTTGGAGGCGGCGAGCGCGCGGATCGCGCCTCGCGCGGCGAGCGGCGTTTCGAATTTCATGCAGCCCGTTATTCTAGACTGCGCGAATGTCGGCTTCCCGCGCTTCGCTCGCCGCCGCGCTTGCGATGATGGTGGTCTGGGGCACGAACTTCGCGTTCGTGAAGCACGTGCTGGGCGAGCTCGGCGTGGGCCCCTTCCTGTTCATCCGCTTCCTGCTGATGCCGCTGCTCGCGTTCGCCATGCTGGTCGTGGTGTTCCGCCGGCACGTCGCGCATACCTGGCCGCGGCGCGAGGACCTGCCGCGCTTCGTCGCCTGCGGGCTGGTCGGCCACGCGGCGCACGTCGGCCTCGTGTTCTGGGGCATCAACCTGTCCACCGCGTTCTCCTCGGCGCTGGTGCTGACGAGCGGCCCGCTCTTCACGCTGCTCATCCTCGCCTGGCTCGGCGCCGAGCGGCTGCGCGCCGCGCAGCTGGCAGGCACGCTGCTCGCGCTCGCTGGCATCGCGGTATTCCTTTCCGACAAGTTCATGCGCGGCGTGGCGAGCGCCGGCATCGGCGACGCGGTGCTGCTCGCCGCGGCATTCGCGTTCTCGCTCTATACGGTGCTGGCGCGGCCGATCACCGCGCGCTACGGTCCGCTGATCGTGCTCACCTACACGCTGCTCTTCGGCGCTCCGCTGATGCTGCTCTTCTCGCTGCCGAGCTTCCTGCGCACCGGCATCTCGCACCTCACGCCGGTAATCTGGCTCGGACTTTTCTGGTCGATCGTGCTCTCGTCCGTGCTCGGCTGGCTGGTGTGGGCGTGGGTGAACGCCGTGCGCGGCGTGGCACGCTCGGCGCCCCTCATGTACCTGCCGCCGCCGATCGCCGGCGTGGTGGCATGGCTCACGCTCGGCGAAGTGTTCACGGCGGTCAAGATCGCCGGCGCCGCAATCACCATGGCGGGCGTCGCCTGGGCGCAGTTCGGCGGCGGCCATCCGCCGCCGCGCGAAGCCGCGCAGCCCGATTCCGGCTGAGAGAGCGCGCGTGAAAATCCCGCCGACCGTCTGGGCGCTCGGGCTGGTCTCGCTCTTCATGGACCTGTCGTCGGAGCTGGTCCACAGCCTGCTGCCGGTCTTCATGACCAGCGTGCTCGGCGCGAGCATGGTCTCGGTCGGCGTCGTGGAAGGCGTGGCCGAAGCCACCGCATCGATCGTCAAGGTGTTCTCCGGCACCCTTTCCGACCGCCTCGGGCGCCGCAAGCCGCTGCTCGTCCTCGGCTACGGCCTCGCCGCGCTTTCCAAGCCGCTCTTTCCGCTCGCCACCTCGCTGCCGCTCGTGCTCGGCGCGCGCTTCATGGACCGAATCGGCAAAGGCATGCGCGGCGCGCCGCGCGATGCCCTGATCGCCGACGTCACGCCGCGCGAGAGGCGCGGCGCGGCGTATGGCCTGCGCCAGGCGCTCGACACCATCGGCGCGGTGCTCGGCCCGCTCGCCGCGATCGGCCTCATGCTGCTGCTCGCGAGCAACATCCGCTCGGTGCTGTGGCTGGCCGTGCTGCCGGCGCTCGTCTGCGTAGCGATTCTCCTGCTGTTCGTCGGCGAGTCGTCCGCACCGGCGCAGGCCGCGAAGGACAAGCTGTCCTTCAAATCCCTGAGCGGCCTGCCGGGCGCTTACTGGTCGATCGTTGCGCTGGGCGCCGTGCTGACGCTCGCGCGGTTCTCGGAAGCGTTTCTCGTGCTGAGAGCGCAGGACGTCGGCATCGCGCTCGCTTTCGTGCCGATCGTCCTCGTGGTGATGAACGTCGTCTACACCGCGGCGGCATATCCCGCCGGCGTGGCCGCCGACCGCGGGCACCGCCGCGCGCTGCTCGTGTGGGGATTCGCTGCGCTGATCGCGTCCGACCTTCTCCTCGCGGCGAGCGCCACCAAGACGGCGCTGTTCGCCGGCGTCGCGCTGTGGGGTGTGCACATGGGCCTGACGCAGGGACTGCTCGCCACGCTCGTCGCGGACGCCTCGCCCGCGGCGCTGCGCGGCACCGCATTCGGCGTGTTCAATCTCGTCTCGGGCGTCGTGCTGCTCGCCGCGAGCGTGCTCGCCGGCGCGCTATGGTCGGCGTACGGGCCGTCGGCGACCTTCTATGCCGGCGCGGCGTTCACGATCTTCGCGCTCGCCGGGCTCATTAAAATGACGCAAAGGAGGGGATGACGCATGAGTCACGGCCACGGCCACGCCGAGCACGGCGGTAACAAGGAAATCGCGCTCTTGATCGCCGTGCTCGCCCTGGTGCTCGCGTTCTCGGAGACGCTCGGCAAGAGCTCGGCGACTCTGGCGCTCGCCAACAACATCGAGGCATCGAATCTCTGGGCGTTCTTCCAGTCGAAGACCATCCGCCAGACGATATTGCGCACCGCCGCCGAAGAAGTGGAAGCGGGAAATCCCGGCGAGCCGGCCAGGAAACAGCTTTCGAAATGGAGAGAGACGGCGCAGCGCTATCAGTCCGAGCCGGACACCGGCGAGGGCCGCGAGCAGCTCGCGGCGCGCGCCAAGGCCGCCGAGGAGAAGCGCGACCGCGCGATGGCGGCCTACCACCACTACGAGCTCGCTTCGGCGGCGGTGCAGATCGCGATCGTGCTGGCCTCGGCGTCGATCATCACGGCGATCGCGGCGCTCGCCTGGATCGCGGGCGGGCTGGGCGTCCTCGGCGTGGTGTTCTGCGCGATCGGCTTCTTCGCGCCGCACGCCGTGCACCTCTTCTAGACGGTCAGGATCCTCAGCCGCGCGCGGCGCAGCCCCGGCCAGCGGATGTCGGACTCGATCGCCGGATAGCGCGCCAGCTCTTCCACGGCGCGGCCGGCGAGCGTGTCGCGGAACGCCTCGTTGCGATAGACGATCTCGCCCGCGGCCGCGTCTAGCACGTAGGCCGCCGCGGGCAGCTTGTCGAGATACGCGATCTCGGAGCTGCGCAGCGCATCACGCAGGCGGCCGACGAGGAAGATGAAGGCGAGGAAAGTCGCGAACAGCACCGCGCCGTTCCAGTAGAAGACCAGGCTCGCCCACGGCTGCACGGCGCCGCCGAACATCATCACCCAGATGCCCGTCGCGAGCACCGCGAACGCGATGCCGGCCATGCGCCCGACCGCCCAGGTCACGAGCGCGATCGGCACCAGCTGCAGCACGCCGACCTGCAGGTCGTAGCCGGTCAGCTTGTCGATCACCGAGATGGCGAGAACGAGGATGAGCGCACTGGCGCAGGTGACCGCCGGGCTGTAGTCGCCGAAGAGTTCTGCCGACGCCGCCGGAGAGGCGATCCCTTGCGGATCGCGCGTCGCCGTATCCATGGCGCATCCATTTTGCGCCGATGGGCGGCCGGCGCAAGAGCTATTCGTCCGATTTTCAGAGCTGCACCCGCGTGCCGAGCTCGACCACGCGGTTGTCGGGGATATTCAAGAAAACGCTGACGTTGCCGGCGTTCCGGCTCATGGCGGCAAACAGCCGCTCGCGCCAGATCGCCATGCCGCCGGGCAGCGCGACCGGGACTATGTTCTGCCGCGAGACGAAAAACGACGTCTGCATCGGCTCCGGGTCGAGCCCATGCACGCCGCAGCGCTCGAGCGCATCCTGCACGTCGGGCCGGTCCATGAACCCGTAGCGCGCGCGTACACGCCAGCAGCCGACCGCGAGCCGCTCGCACACGACCCGCTCCTCGGAGCTGACCCAAGGCACGTCGCGGAATTCGACCGTCAGGAAGACAACCTCCTCATGCAACGCCTGAAAGTGCTTCAGGGCATGCAAGAGCGCGTGCGGCGTCGCTTCCGCGCTCGCCGTCAGGTACACGCCGGTGCCGCGGACGCGCTGCGGCGGGTCGGCGAGCAGGGACTTGAGCAGCGCGCCGAGCGGCACCGCCTCGTCGCGCAGCCGCTCGGCGAGGATCTGCCGGCCGCGCCGCCACGTGGTCATGACGACGAACACAACCGCGCCGAGCGCGAGCGGGAACCAGCCGCCCTCGTGGATCTTGAGCAGCGCGGCGCCGAAGAGGACGAAGTCGATGAGAAGGAAGAAGCCCGTCGCGCCGAGGCACAGCCAGACCGGATAGCCCCAGCCGTAGCGCAGCACGAAATAGGTGAGGAACGTGGTCACGAGCATCGTTCCCATTACCGCCACGCCATACGCGGATGCGAGCCGGCTGGAAGAGCCGAAGCCGATCACCGCCAGCGTGACGATGACGAGCAGCGTCCAGTTCACCGCCGGGATGTATATCTGGCCGATGGTCTTCGCCGAGGTGTGCTGGATGTCCATGCGCGGCAGGTAGCCGAGCTGGATCGCCTGCTGCGTCATCGAGTAGGCCCCGGAGATCGTCGCCTGCGAGGCGATTATCGTCGCCGCCGTGGCAAGCACGATCATCGGATAGAGCGCCCAGGCCGGATAGGAGAGGTAGAACGGGTTGTCGAGCGCCCTGGCATCACCGATGAGCAGCGCCCCCTGGCCAAAGTAGTTCAGTACGAGCGCCGGCGCAACGAGGGAGAACCACGCGAGCCGCACGGCTCTTGCGCCGAAATGGCCCATGTCCGCGTACAGCGTCTCGGCGCCCGTGATGGCAAGCAGCACGGATCCGAGCACGACGAACGACGCAAAGCCGTGACCGGTCACGAAGCCGAGCGCATGCACGGGATTGAGCGCGCCCAGGATCGCCGGGTTTCGCGCAATGTTCCAGGCGCCGACGGCCGCGAGCGAAAGAAACCAGAGCAGGCACACCGGCCCGAACAGCGCGCCAACGACGCCGGTGCCATGGCGCTGGATAAGGAACAGCCCGATCAGCACGCCGGCCGAGATCGGCACCACATAAGGCTTGAAGACCGAGGTGCCTACCTCGAGGCCCTCGACGGCGGAGAGGACGGAAATGGCGGGCGTAAGCACCGCATCGCCGTAGAAAAGCGACGCGCCGAAAACACCGATCGTGAGCAGCGTTCCGGTCCACGCCGGGTGCCCGCGGATCGCGCCGGTCGCGAGCGCGAGGAGCGCCATGATGCCGCCCTCGCCGCGGTTGGAAGCGCGCATGACGAGCGTCACGTACTTGAGCGAGACGACGATCATGAGCAGCCAGAAAAGCGCCGACAGCCCGCCGACGATGTTCGCGGTGGTGAGCGGAATGCCATGCGCCGGGTTGAACGTCTCCTTCACCGCGTACAGCGGACTTGTGCCGATGTCGCCGTAGACGACACCGAGCGCGAGCAGGGCGAGGCGCGGCGTAGTTTGCCTGGGTTCCATCGCGGACGCAGCTTAAGCGCCAATGCCGCTCACCGATCGGCCGGCGCACGCTTTTTACGGCTTATTTACGGCGGCGCTGCGCTACAGTGCGCCCATGAAGCAGTATGCGTGGGTCGTCGGCGCGACGCTCGCCTGCACGGCGGCAGGGCTCGCGATGCGCGGCCGCTTCGAGCTCGTCAACATAGCGATGGTCTACGTTCTCGCCGTGGTCGTCGTCGCGGTGCGTTTCAGCCGGGGGCCGGCGGCCGCCACGGCCCTGCTGTCGGTGCTGGCGTTCGATATCGTGTTCGTGCCGCCGCGCGGCACCTTCAGCGTCGACGACGCACAGTACCTGTTCACCTTCGCGATCATGCTCGTCGTGGGCCTGCTCGTGTCGCGGCTCACCGAGAACATACGCCTGCAGGCCGGCGCGCGCGCCCGCCTGGAGGTGCAGGCGGCCACCGAGCGCGTGCGCAGCACCCTCCTCGCGTCCATCTCCCATGACTTGCGCACGCCGCTCGCCGTGATGTCGGGCGCGTCCTCGGCCCTCGCCGAGCGCGGCGAGCGCATGAGCGCCGAGGAGCGCCGCGCGCTCGCACGGAGCGTCTTCGAGCAGGCGCGCGACATGTCCGAGCAGGTGGCGAAGGTGCTGCAGATGACCCGTCTGGAGGCGGGCGCGATCGAGCTCGAGCGGGGTTGGGACTCGATCGCCGAGATCGCCGAGGCGGTGCTGCGGCGGCTGCGCGAACGGCTCTCCGGCCATCGCGTGGTCGTCGAGCTCGCCGACGATGTGCCGCTCGTGCGCGTCGACGCGACGCTCGTCGAGCAGGCGCTCGGCAACCTGCTGGAGAATGCCGCGCGGCACACGCCGCCTGAGACGCTCATCCGCCTGCGCGCGCGCCGCCACGGCGCCGAGCTGGTGGTATCGGTCGAAGACTTCGGCCCCGGGCTTCCGCAAGCCGATCTGGAGCGTATCTTCGCCAAGTTCGACCGCCGTGCGGCGGAAGGCCCCGCCGGCGGCGTCGGGCTCGGCCTGTCGATCTGTCGCGCCATCGTCGAGCTGCACGGTGGACGCGTCTGGGCCGAGCCGGTCCCCGGCGGCGGCACGGCCTTCCGCTTCACTTTGCCGATCGAGGAAGCGCCCGGCCTTCCGCAGGAGGCGGCGCTCGCGGGCCCGCCGTGAGCGCGCCGGCGATCCTCATCGTCGAGGACGAGCCGGAGATCCGCCGCTTCCTGCGCTCGTCGCTCGCGGCGGAGGGCTACCGGATCGTCGAGTCGGCAAGCGGACGGCGCGGCACAATCGACGCAGGCAGCCATAAGCCCGACCTCGCCATCATCGACCTCGGGCTGCCGGACTTCGACGGCCTCGAGGTGATCCGCCGCATCCGCGAGTGGTCGCCGATGCCGATCGTCGTTCTCTCGGCGCGCACCCAGGAGGCCTCCAAGATCCAGGCGCTCGACGCGGGCGCCGACGACTACGTCACGAAACCGTTCGGCGTCGGGGAGCTGCTCGCGCGCGTGCGCGCGGCGCTCCGCCACGCCGCGCGTGCGCCTTCGGGAGAACCGGCTTTGTCGCTCGGCTCGGCGAAGGTCGATCTGGAAAAGCGCCGCGCGCTGCGCGACGGGGCCGAGGTGCATCTAACCCCGATCGAGTTTCGCCTGCTCGGCTGCCTGGCGAAGCACCTCGGCATGGTGGTCACCCATGGCCAGCTGCTGCGCCAGGTTTGGGGACCTTCGCACGTCGAGCACACGCATTACCTGCGCATCTACATGAAGCAGCTGCGCGACAAGCTGGAGGTCGATCCGGTGCGGCCCAGGTACCTGATCACCGAGACGGGCGTGGGGTATCGGCTGCTCGCCG